>NZ_JBDGKY010000002.1:0-337158 GCF_057656135.1 Lysobacter sp. Soil_N_23 | reverse complement strand
GCGCAGCAGTGGGCCATGGATGGCCCACGCCCCGCATTCGGACAGGATGTCCGACTAAGGGGCGGAGCAATCCCCGGACCGGCGGACGACGCCGCTCCGCAGACGCAAGCCCTATACGCAACAGCAGGCCCCTCACTGCGTTCGGGACGACAGGCAACTCTAACCGTCACCCAAAAAAAGCGCCCCGGCGAAAACCGGGGCGCTTACGCGTGTGCGCAACTGACGGCAGATCAAATCAGAACGTCACGCTCCAGCTGTTGATGTAACCCACGTCACCACCGGCGTTGTCGTTGACGCGCAGCTTCCACGTGCCATTGAGCGGCTCGCTGGAGAGATTCAGCGTGACCGTCTTGTTGACGTTGTCGGCACTGCCGCCGGTGCGGTTGTGGATGTTGTAGAGCGAACCATCCGGCGCAACCAGGTCCACCTTCAGGTCACCCTGGTAGGTGTGCACGATGGCGACCGTCACCGAGGCGTTGCTCGGCGCGTTGCCGGTCCGGCCCGACACCGTGATCGGACTGTCGACGGTGGCGTTGTCGCTGATCGTGTAGTCGGCGGTGTTGCTGTAGGTCTGCGTGCCGCCACCGCCGGTGTTGTAGCTGCCGGTCAGCGACAGGCCCGAGTACGCCGAATAGCCGCGAACCAGCACGTAGTACTTGCCCGTCTGCGCCGTGGCGATGTTGCAGGTTTCGGCATTGCTGCTGCCTTCGGACTTGCAGGTGTACGAGGTCGTGGTCGGCGCACTGCCGAACTTCACGTACAGATCGGCATCGCCGCTGCCACCGCTGGTGACGAACTTCAGGCCCGTGGCCCCGGCCGGCACGTCGAGCGAGTACAGCTTGTCGCTGCCGGCGGCACCGCTGACACCGGTCACGGCGACACCGTTGGTCAGCGGCGTCGTGGTCGGCGGCGGCGTGGTGCCGTTGGTGGCGTCGACCACGGCCTTGGCGTTGAGGATGCCCGGGCCGATCGGCTGCGACGGCGTCGACGGGAACGCGGTGACGTTGCCCTTGATCAGCGCTTCGACCTGCGCCGGCGTCTTCGGCGTGGTCGCCACCGACTGGATCAGCGCCACTACGCCGGCGACGTGCGGGGTCGCCATCGAAGTGCCGTTGTAGGACGCGTAGGTTTCGGCGCCCGGCGTGGTGGCACCACTGTTGAGCGTGGACAGGATGTTCGAGCCCGGCGCGGCGATATCGATCAGCGAACCGTAGTTGGAGAAGCTCGAACGTGCGCCGGTGCTGGTGATCGAAGCCACCGCGATGACGTTGTTGCAGTTCGCCGGCGAAGCGTTGGAGACGTTGGTGTTGTCGTTGCCGGCGGCGATGACCAGCGTGGTGCCGCGACCGACCGCGCCGTTGATGGCAGTCTGGGTGGTGGTGCCGCAGGCACCACTGCCACCGAGGCTGAGGTTGATGACTTCGGCCGGATTGGCATTGGCCGGGACGCCGCTGACGGTGCCGCCCGAAGCCCAGGTGATCGCATCTGCGATGTCGGAGTCGTAACCGCCGCAGGTGCCGAGCACGCGCACCGGTACGATCTTGGCGCCATAGGCGACGCCGGCGACGCCCTTGGCGTTGTTGGTCACCGCGGCGATCGTGCCCGCGACATGCGTGCCGTGCCAGCTGGAACCCTGCGCGGCATGGGAGCCACCGCACTGGTTGGCACTGACCCAGTCGCCCGGATCGCTGGCATCGCTGTCGCGACCGTTGCCGTCGTTCGATACCGACGTGTCGATGATGAAGTCGTAGCCGGGCAGGATGTTGGCGTTGAGATCGCTGTGGTTGGTGATGCCGGTGTCGAGCACCGCAACCACCGCGCCGCTGCCATTGGTGACGTCCCAGGCCTGGTTGGCCTTGATGCCGTAGGTCCCCGAATAGCCCCACTGCTCGCTGTAGCGCGTGTCGTTGGGAGTCAGCAGCGGCTTGTTGAGCTTGTCGACTTCGACGTACTCCACGCTCGGGTCGGCGGCGATCTGGCGCATCAGCGCCTCGGCCTCGACGCGGTCGAGCCTACGCGCGGCGCGCACTACTTCGGCGCCGGTGGCGATGCGGCGGACGTGGGTCAGACCCACGGCATTGCCGGCGTTGCCAAGCGCACTGCGCATGGTCGCGGCGTTGGTCTGGGCGGCACTGCCGTCCTTGTACTTGACGATGAAGCGGTCGTTGCCGGTGTCGGCCTGCAGACCGGAGAGGTTGACGCGGGCCTGCTGGGCCAGGGCGGGTGCGGCGAAGCCGGTGGAGATGGCCAGGACGGTTGCTACGGAGAGTGCGTGCATGCGGATGCGACGCGATTGACGATCGGACATCGGATGGAACCCCCAAAGTCATGAACTTCGTAATGGTCGGGTCCGGCCTTTCGATGCGGGTCACGTCGCCGCGAGCAGCTCGCTGCGGATCACCACGCCGGGGCCGGGCACGTTCGGCGGTTCGCCACGTCGAGGTGGCGACCGTTTGATGCCTGCAACCACGACCGCAGCGGACTGCGGCCACCCGCGCAGCACGCGCGCTTCGCGATCTCCGGTGCCGGGGCATGGAGCCCCGTCTGGCGGGTACGGCGAGGAATACGCGCTGTCGGGCCTTGCACCCCGCCCGCCAGACGGCTGCAACGAGGTCGAGAGCAGCCCCCTCCGCTCTCAAACCAGCTCAACGCAGCAATACCTCGCCCCCCCTACCGCCTATCGAGTGAACAGGGTCGGCAAAGTTGGAGAAATAAGCAGCCCGTCGCGTTCAGCGTTGAGCGCCCCTGTTCAGCTGAATCGGGAGCCCGCATCGGGATCTGCGCCTGAGGTGAAAAGCCAACGTCCATGGATCCCCGCCTTCGCGGGGATGACGGTGGGGTTGGGAGGGGGCGTCAAGGCGCGAGAAGAACGTCGCTGGGTCCCCGCCTTCGCGGGGATGACGGTTTTCTTTAGCCCCTCTCCCGCTTGCGGGAGAGGGGTTGGGGTGAGGGCCGCCGAAGACCGGGCAACAAAATGCCGAAGCGTCGTCCGCCGCCTGAGCCTGCACCTGCACCTGCACCTGCACCTGCACCAATGCCTATGCGATCAGAACATCCCGGTTTCGAGACGCGCCGCTTCCGACATCATGCTGCGGTTCCACGGCGGGTCGAAGACCAGGTCGACGTCGGCCTCGGCCACGGTCGGGATCATCTCCAGCTTGTCGCGCACGTCGGCCACCAGGATGTCGCCCATGCCGCAGGCCGGCGCGGTGAGCGTCATGCGCACCTCGACACGACGCTTGCCCGGCTGCTCCGGATGCGCCTGGATGCTGGCCTCGTAGACCAGCCCCAGATCGACCACGTTGATCGGAATCTCCGGATCGAAGCAGGTGCGCAACTGGCGCCACACCAACTGCTCGACCGCCTCGTCGTCGGCGCCCTCGGGCAGTTCCAACGGCTCTGGCGGCTCCTTGCCGATGGCGTCGGCGTCCCGTCCCGCGACGCGGAACAGATTGCCTTCGACGAACACGGTGTAGCTGCCGCCAAGGCCCTGGGTGATGTAGCCGATGCTGCCCGCGGGCAACGTCAACTGTTCCCCCTGGGGGACCATGACAACGGCGCAATCGCGCTCGAAACGGACGGGTTCGCTGCTGCGGGAATACATGCCGGAAAGATTGGGGTGCCGGAGCGTGGCACAAGGCCGGCAATTCTACCGGTGTACGCCCCCGAGCACGCGCACCGCCCCTGGCGGCCCGGCTATGCTGTTGCATTGACCGTCCCCCGAGTAGTCGATGACCCCACCCGCCCCGCCTGCCCGCCGCGCCTCGTGGTTTTCGTGGTTGCTTCTGCTGCTGGGTGCCTGCGGGTTTGCCGCGGTGTGGGTCCTGCTGAGCCTGTACACCGGCCGCCAGAACGGCTGGATGGCCGTGCTCGGCGCGCTGGACATCGCCTTGATGCTGCGCTTGGGCGGCTGGCGCCCCGGTTTTGGACGGCTGCTGGCGGGGGTGCTCGCCACCGCCGCGATAGTGATTGCCGCCAACTGGTTCATCACCGCCACCCAGCTCGGCGCCATGCTCGGCCTGCCGCCGTGGGAGTCGGCTTTGCGCCTGGGACTCCACCACGCCTGGATCCTGGTACAACTGGCCAACGGCGTGGCCGACCTGGCCTGGATCACCGTCGGCCTGATCGTCGCGGCCTTGCTGTCGCGCTGAGATGGTGTCGCGTTGAGATCCTCTACGTGGACTCGTCCAGGCAGGTCTCGAACAGCGCCACCGCCTCGTTGATCTCCGCCACCGACAACGCACCGTAGCCCAGCAGCAGACCGGCGCGGTCGGGCGGGTCGAGGTAATAAGGACGAATCGGATACAGCCCCAGCCCCAGGCTGCGGGCGCGCGCGATGAAGGCATCGCCCTGCTCGGCATTGCGCCCCTTCAGCCAGACCACCAGGTGCATGCCGGCACGCGAGTCGTTGATCTGCAACCGTCCGTGGCTGCAGCGCTTGAGCCCGTTGAGCAGTGCCGCGCGGCGCTCCTTCAGCGTTTTCCAAGTGCGGCGCAGGTGCCGCTCGAACCCCCCGTCGCCCATGAAGCGCGCCAGCGCCGCCTGCTCGATGCCGCACGAACCGAAATCGTCCTGCCACTTGGCGTTGACGAAGTCGCCGCGCAGGCCCGGCGGCACCACCGCATAGCCCAGGCGCAAGGACGGGAACATCACCTTCGAGAACGTGCCGACGTAGATCACCCGCGCGCTGTCGTCGAGCGAGCGCAACGCCGCCAATGGCCGCGCGTCGTAGCGGAACTCGCCGTCGTAATCGTCCTCCAGGATCCAGCTGTCGTTGCGCCGCGCGTAGTCGATCAGCGCCAGGCGGCGCTGCAGCGACAGCACCGCACCGCTGGGGAACTGGTGCGACGGCGTCACGCAGACCAGCTTCGGCGCCGGCAGCGGCAGGTCGTCGCAGACCAGGCCCTGTGCATCGACGCCGACGGTGCGCACGTTGGCGCCGTGGATCTGCAGCGCTTCGCGCATCGCCGAGTAATGCGGCTCTTCGAGCACGGCCTCGTCGCCCGGATCGAGCAGCACACGTGCGGTAAGTGCGACGGCCTGCTGCGTGCCGTGGACGATCACCACGTCCTCGGGCTGGGCCTGCACACCGCGACGCCGGCCCAGGTAGTCGCAGACCGCCTCGCGCAGTGCCAGCAGTCCCTGCGAGGGCGGATAGGTCGGCGAGGTATAAGCCGCGGCGTGCGCCAGCTCGCGCGCCCAGGCACTGGTCAATGCCGGATTGGTCAGCGGCATGCCGTACTGGAAGGCATAGCGGATGCCGGGAATGCTGCGGCCCGGGATGCGCAGGTGGTCGTGGATGACACGGGCACGACGGGCAAACTGCGACTGCGCCGGCAGTGGCGCGTCGACGCCGTGGATCGGCCTGGCCGACTGCACCGGCGGCGTCACGTAACTGCCGGATCCGACGCGTCCATCGACGAAACCCTCGGCGCGCAGCTGGTCGTAGGCGGCCAGCACGGTGTTGCGCGAGACGCCCAGTTCACGCGCCAGCTGCCGCGTGGCCGGCAAACGCGCACCCTGGCTGACCCGGCCGGCAAAGACGGCGCTCTTGAGGGCGCGGGTCAATTGCGCGTGCAGCGGACCGCGTCCGTCGAGTTGCAGGTGCATGGCCGGCCTCCTGGAGGGGCATGGCGGATTGGCCCCATTCAAGCCCGATGAATTGGACCTTGCCAGTGCCACTTTGCCACGGCTCCATAGGGCCAATCCCGTGCGAATGGACCTCCGCCATGAAAGCACCCGCCCGTGACCCTGCCTCCGCCACCACCGCTGCCGCGTGGGAGCGCCCCGCCGCCGCCTGGGCCTGGATCCTGATCGGCGGCCTGACCGTCGGTGCCTTCGACCTGCTGTTCGCGATGATCTGGTGGGCGCCGCTGGGCACCTCCCCGATCCGCATTCCGCAATCGGTCGCCGCGTGGGTGATCGGCCGCGATGCCGCCTTCGCCGGCGGCGCGGCGACGGCCTTGTTCGGTGCGGCGCTGCACTTCTACCTGATGACCGCGATCGTGGCGATCTACCACGTCGCCAGCCGCGGCCGTCCCTGGCTGCTCGAGCATCCGCTGCGCAACGGGGCGATCTACGGCGCGCTGTGCTACGTGCTGATCCACGTCATCGCCGTGCCGATGTTCTCGGCGGCGCCGCCGCGGCGCTTCCTGCTGGACTGGTCGATCGCCTGCCTGCTCGCGCACATGCTGCTGGTCGGCGTTCCCTGTGCGTTGTTCGCGCGCAGGTGGCACAGCGCCGGCTGATCCAAGAGCCATGTGATCCAGCCACCGCTATTGCGGTGGCGGTTCGCCCTCTGCTGCGCCCCCGCCGACCACCGGGCCCGGCCGGCCCGCCGTCGGTGACATGAGCGCACCCACCTCCTTCGACACGCTGCGCAGGTGCACGTCCGATTGCGGGAACGGCATCTCGATGCCGGCGTCGCGCAGTGCCGCATGCACCCGCGTCATCAGCTCGCTGCGGATGCCGGTCCAGTTGTCGAAGTCGTAGGTCCAGGCGCGAATGGCGAAGTTGAGCGAACTCGCGCCCAGCCCGGTAAACAGCACCACCGGCACCGGCGACCTGGCCACGTGCGGCGTTTCGGTGGTGACCTTCATCAGCAGCGCGATGACCTGCGAAGGCTCCGAGTCGTAGCCCACCCCAAGGTCGATGTCGATGCGCCGGCTCATGTCGAGCAGGGTCCAGTTGGTCAGTTTCTCCGACAGCAGTGTGCCGTTGGGCACCACCACGTCGGCGCCGTCGAAGGTCTTGATGGTGGTGGCGCGCATGCCGATTTCGCGCACGCGACCGGTGGTGCCGGTGATCTCGACCACGTCGCCGGGCTGGATCGGCCGCTCGAACATCAGGATCAGGCCGGAGACGAAGTTGTTGACCACGTTCTGCAGGCCGAAGCCGATGCCGACGCCGAGCGCGCCGAACAGGAACGCCAGTTGCCCGACCTTGAAGCCGGCAGCGGCCAGCGCCACCACCAGGCCGATCAGCAGCAGCGCGTAGTAGCTCAGCGAAGCCACCGAGTTGCCGACGCCGCGCGGCAGCGACATCTTCGACAGGACCTGTTCCTGCAGAACGAAACGGACGATGCGGGCGGTCCAGAAGGCGATGAACACCGAGATCGCGAACACCAGGATGTGGCCGAGACTGATGGATATCTCGCCGAACTTGACCGCGTACGTCAGCACCGACTCGACCACCGCGTACACCGGCCGGAAGATGCGGAAGCGGCTCATCGCGAAGGCAATCCAGCCCAGCACCGCGGCGATCCTCAGCAGCTTGTTGAAGCCCTGCAGGATCGGCGCGGCGTGCTCCCTGGCGAGACGGAAGCGCGAGGCGCTGCGGCGCGCGATCATCAGTTGCAGCAGCGTGTTGAACACGTTGATGCCGGCATACAGCACCAGGCCGAGGTAGCCGCTGTCGACCACGCCGGCGGTCAGCATCTCCGCCAGCGAGACGTTGCCGACGAAGTTCGACACGGCCGAAGCCGCAAGCAGCAGCGTGGCGCCCCAGGCGATCGCGTGGATGATCCGGCTGATCCGCGCCGCCGGATCGTCCGCGGATAGCGGTTTGCGCGAGCGCCACAGCAGCCACAGCATCAGTGCCATCGCCAGCAGTGTCAGGCCAAGGTAGTACCAGCGGTACATCAGCTCGCTGGCGAGGAATACGAAGCCCAGGCGCTCGAGCAGGTACAGGCCGGTGGCGACGAAAGGCCAGACTCCGAGCAGACGCTTGCTGTCGGGCGGCAGCAAACGCAGCACCGGCACCAGCGCCACCAGCATCGCGAACTGGTGCGCCAGCAGCGGCGCATCGGGTTCGAACACCAGCACGCCCATCATCGACAGCAGGAGCCATGACGATATCGGCCGGCGCAGGACGCGGTTGGAGGCTTCGCTTTCCAGACCGGTTGGCGCCTGCTTGCGCGTGCGGAAACTCAGCCACACCAGCACCGGCAGCAACAGGATCTGCAACCAGTGCAATGCGCGCTGGTTGCCCAGGTCGGCCGCGCTGTACTGGCTGACGAAACGGCTTTCGATCTCCAGGCCGGTGCGGATCGAATCCAGTGCCGATTCGCCGTCGCCCTGCGTGCTTTGCGCCGCCCACAGCGGCGGTGCATCCAGGCGTATCAGGCGGCTGTCGATGAAATCGATGGCCTGGTTGACGGCCTTCTGGCCGGCCTGGATCCGCGCCTCCACCGAGTTGCCGCGGCGGCCCAGCGCGATCTGCTTTTCCAGTGGCGCCGACAGCGCCTGCTCGGCCTGCTTGAGTTTGGCGACCACCGATTCGATGCGGTTGTCGAGCGCGGTGGCGAGGCTGCCGGCCTGCGCGGCGACCTTGGTTGCATCCCAGTCGGCGCGGCGGCGTGCGAGTTCGGCGGCATCCTCGCCTGAGGGCGCGCTGGCCTGGCGCAGGTCGGACTGCCAGCGCGCGTATTGGCGGGCATCGAACTTCCAGTGCCGGTCCAGGCTTTCCAGGCGCATCACCGGAAGGGTGCGCATGTCCTTGGAGACGAAGAGCTTGGCCTTCTCGTTCACCGAGCGCTCGATCGCCGCCAGGCGCGGAGACAACTCCCGGGTCAGGTCCGACGTCGACGCCCTCAGGATCACGTCCTGGGCGAAACGCTCGTCATCGTCGGCGCGGTTGGGAATGTCGGCGACCGGGATCGCCGTGGGTCCCTTGTCCTTGGCCTCGACCAGCGCAGGTGCGGTCTGCGCGCCGGCAGCGGGAATGACGAGCATGCCCGACAGGCACAGGACGCAGGCAAGCAGGGCGGAAATGCGCGACATCGTGGCTCCAGGCCGTCTGACCGGTCCGCTGCCTTGCACCCTTTGGGGCAGCTGCAACGCGGATACTGCGGCAGAGCAAACCCCAGTGGCGCGGGATCGTCAACGCATCATGGCCTGGCACGTCGCACGTTCACGTCACCGTCACGGCGATTCGAACGCAACGGCCTTCGCGTTTGCCAGGACCGAACGCTGCGGCCAGTCGCGAGGAACTGGCCGCAGCCGGCGACACTCACATCGTCGATGCCTTCACCGAAACGCCCGTGAAGCTGCTCACGCCCAGCACCTTCACGAAGTACGCGCCGGCGGCGGGAGCGTTGATGGTGATGGTCTGGTTGTTGCCCGGGCGCTGCGAGATTGCGTCGTAGGTAGTCGTGGTCGGCTCGCTGCCGTTCTTCACCAGCAGCTTGACCTGGCCGGTGCCGCCGTAGGTGGTGACGTTGAGGCGGGCCGTTCCCGCGGCCGCAGGGAACACGTACACATAGCCGTCGTTGGCGTTGCCGCGCAGGCCGGTCTTGGCGATGCCGTTGGACAGCGGCTGGCCGCCGGTCCTGGCCACCACCACCGCGGCACCGGCATCGACGATGCCCGCACCCAGCGGGCGGTCCGGCGTGACCGGGAACGGCCTGGCGGTCTGCTTGAGCAGCGCCGCAAGCTCGGCCGGCGTCTTCGGCGTGGCCAGCGCACTCTGCACGATCGCCGCGACACCGGCGACGTGCGGCGCCGCCATCGACGTGCCGACCATGCCGCCGTAGCCGGCGACGGTGGGGACGGTCGTCCCCATGTTCACCGTCGACCAGATGTAGCCTTCGATCTGGGTGGCGCCGTCGTTGATGCCACCACCCGGGGCGGCGATATCGACGCGCGCGCCGTAGTTGGAATAGCTGGCGCGACGACCACTGATGCCCGATGAGCCGACGGTGATGACGTTCTGGCAGTTGGCAGGCGTGTGCGAGGACACGTCGCCGTTGTCGTTGCCGGCGGCGACCACGATCGTGGTTCCGCGCGAGACCGCGCTGTCGATCGCCGCCTGCGTCGGTGCATCGCAGGTGCCGCTGCCGCCCAGGCTCATGTTGATCACTTCGGCCGGATACGGATTGTCCGGCACGTCGTCGACGTGGCCGCCGGAGGCCCACACTATCGCGTCGTTGATGTCGGAGTCGTAGCCGCCGCAGTGGCCGAGCACGCGCACCGGCACGATCTTGGCGTCGCGGGCGACGCCGGCCATGCCGATGCCGTTGCCGGTGACTTCGGCAATCGTGCCGCTGACATGGCTGCCATGCCACGAGCTGTCGCGCTTCGGGCTGCCGTTGTAGCACTGGTTGGCGGCGATCCAGTCGCCGGTGTCGGCGCCGCCGGCAACGCGGCCGTCGCTGTCGCGGCCCGACACTTCGTGATCGAAGATGAAGTCGTAACCGGGCAGCAGGTTACCGGCCAGGTCGGGATGCTCGGTGACGCCGGTGTCCAGCACGGCGACCACCACGCCCGCGCCAGTGGCGTTGGCGTCCCAGGCCGCCTGCACACCGGCGCCGCCGACCGGGTGATTGAAGTGCCACTGGTGCGTGGCGAAGTTCGGATCGTTCGGCGCCGCGGTGGCCTGACGCAGCCGGTCGGGCACGACGTACTCGACCGCCGGATCGGCGGCAATCGAACGCATCAAAGTCTCGGCCTCGACGCGATCGAGTCGGCGCGACATCCGCACCAGATGAGCGCCGCTGCCGGCGAGGCGGCGAAGGTGTCGTGCACGCGCGGCGGCAATGCCGGCACGCGCGGCGACGGCACGGGACGCCACGGCGTCGAGGGCACGCGTGAGTTGCGCGGCATCGGCCTGGGGCGCGCTACCGTCGCGGTATTTGACGATGAAACGGTCGTAACCGGCACTGTTGCCAGCCATCGCACCGGTGTCGGTGCGCACGACCGCAGGCTTGCCGGCGGCGGCTGAGAGAGCGGTACCGGTCGCACCGGCTACGAGGATGGCGGCAAGCGCCACCGAGAGAGTCTTGCGCTGCATGGTGAGGTTCCGGAAGTGTTGGAAGTCGGACACGAGACGGGCGCCGCATCGCGGCGGCCGCGGTAGTTGCCAGCTGTGGTGGTTACCAGCTGAAGCCAGCGCCCGCGCCGACGCTGGAGTCGTCGCTGGTGAAGGCGGCACCGGCGGAAACGCTGGCGCGGTTGTTGTTGAACGCACGCTGGTAGCCGACGGAAATCGCCGCTTCGCTGCCGTAGGTGCCCACGCCCACGCCCACGCGATTGGCGCCGGACAGGCCCGAGGTGTTCGCCGACATCTGCGCCATGGCCGCGCTCATCGCGCCCACGCGCTGGATGCGCTCATCCTGCTTGATGAAGCGGCTGTTGACCGTGTCCTGCCAGTCATCCAGTGCCTGGAAACGCGAATCGGTGTAGGCATTGGCCTGGCTGAGCGTCTGCGTGGCCTGGCTGCGTACCTGCGCGACGTTGGCGGCGTCGGTGTCGGCGGTGCCGGCTGCAACGTTCACGACCTGGCGTTCGCCGCCGGCGGTTCCGACCGAGACCGTGTTGGCGCGATCGGCGAGCGAACCCTGGCCGATGGCTACCGCACCGGTCGCTGCCGCATCCACAGTCGCACCCTGGCCCAGTGCCGTCCCGCTGGCAGCCTGCACCGACGCGCTTTCGCCAACTGCCACGGCATTGGTCGCCGCTGCCGCGATCGTCGCGTTGGCGCCGATTGCAGTGCTGCCGTCGGCCTCGACGCGGGCGTTGCCGCCGAGCGCTGTGTCGTTCGGGCCTGCGGCGAACGCACTGTTGCCGATCGCAATGCCATTGGCGCCGTTGGCGCTGGCTGCCGAGCCCATCGCCACGGCCTTGCTGCCGGCGGCGGCGGAGGCCTTGTCGCTGCCGTCGCCGTTGCCGTCGACCGAGATCATGTCGATCTGCCCGGTCGCACCGCGCAGGCTGTCGATGTCGTTCTCGACGCTCCCAAGGCGGCCGTCGACGTCGTCGATGCGGGCATTGGTATTGGACAACCCCTGCTCGACACCGTCGACCCGCCCGTTGGTGTCGGCCAGGCCCTGTTCAACCGCATCGACGCGAACTCCCGCATCGCTCACGCCCTGGGCGATCTGGTCGACACGGTCCTGCACACCATCGATGCGCGAGCCGGCATCGACCAGTCCCTGGGCGAGGCCATCGACACGCGTGCCCACATTGGCCAGGCCCTGTCCCAGTTCCGTCGTGGCGGCATTGAGCTGGTTGACGTTGACCGCGTCGGTGCCGTTCTTGCCGGCGGCGACATTGGTGACCTGGCGCGCGCCGCTGGCACTGCCAACCGATACTTCACCGACCGAGTTCTGTCCGCCCAGGCGACCGCTGCCGTCGACGTAATTGCTCAGTGCGCCGACGGTGGTGCGGGAACCGGCGCCGAGCGCGACCGAGTTGGCAAACGTGGCATTGGCTGCCGCACCCAAGGCCAGGGCATTGGGCGTGGCTGCGGCGACCTGGCTGTTGCTGCCCAGCGCGATCGAGTTGTCGCTTCCGCTGCCGGTCGTGGTGCCGGCGATGCGCGCGTTCGGCCCCAGCGCCATCGCGTTGGCGGCGTAGAGCACCTGCGCATTGAAGCCCAGCGCGACCGAGTTGCCGGCCTTGAGCGTGCTGAAATCGAACGAGTCCGGACGGTAGCCGGGCTGGGTCGAGTCGCCACCGCTGCCCGGCTTGAGCACCGGCGCCAGGTCCACCACCGAGGCCTTGGTACCGAGCGCGACGCTCTGCAGGCCACCGGCGTAGGAGGCATTGCCGTAAGCAGAAGCCTTCTCCGACGAGATGGCCGAAGCGCCGACGGCGGTGCCGTTGGCGGTGAACAGGTACTCGTCCTTGATGGTCGCCGGCGCCTGCCAGAAAGGCAGGTAGCCAGTGGAGGCATTGGCCCCCATTACCACGTTGTTGCTGCCCGGTCCGAGCGTGTTGTAACCGATGGCGATGGACTTGTCGCCAACCCCTGGCACCAGGTGGCCGTTGCTGTGGTAGCCGGCCCAGCTACCGATCGCGATGGAGTTGTCACTGTATGCGTAGGAGTTGGCACCAAGGGCGATCGAGGCATTGCCGGTGGCCGTCGACCAATAGCCGATCGCCACCGGTGCGTAGGAGTCGACCTTGGTGAAACTCTTGACTATGTTGGTATTGGCATGAAGTGCCAGGTAGCCATCGGTGCGCGCCGATGTGCCGATCGCGATGCCGTAGGTGGAATAGGCCTGGGCACCGGGCCCAATGGCGGTCGCGTTCTCCATGACCGCCTCGGCCTCCCTGCCCAGCGCGATCGCGTTCAGCCCGGATGCCGTTGAGCCCGTGCCTACGGCCGCTGCGTAATCGGCGCTGCTGTTGCCGCCACCGAGCGCGAGTGAACCCAGGGCGGTGGCATTGCTGCCGGTGCCGAAGGCGCTGCTGGACGCACCCTGAGCGGTACTGCCCGAACCAAACGCGCTGCTGGACGCGCCAACGGCGTTGCTGCCAGCACCGAAGGCGCTGCTGGACGCACTGGCAGCACTGCTGCCGGTACCGATCGCGGCGCTGTCGGTGCCTTCGGCAGTGGCGCCGTAGCCATAGGCGCTGGCGTTGTTGCCGGCGGCAGCGGCGTTGAATCCGGCGGCGGTGCTGTTGTCGCCCAGCGCGAACGTGCCGGTGCCCAAGGCCGTGCTGTTCACTCCGTCGGCCCAACTATAGGCACCGAACGCCGCAGCGTTGTCGGCATCGGCCATCGCATAGGCACCGCTGGCCGTGCTCGCATTGCCCGAGGCGTAGCTCAGCGTGCCCAGCGCGGTGTCGGACGCGCCACTGGCGCTGGCCTGCGTTCCGACCGCGGTGGCTTCGTCGCCGCTGGCCTGGGCGTCGGTGCCGATGGCGGTCGAGCGTGTGCCGGAGGCAAGCGCGTTCACGCCGCAAGCTACCGATGCGGGGTCGGTCGCCGAGCCGACCGGATTGCCCGAGGCGTCGACGCAGAACGATTGCGCGCCTGCAATGGCGGGCACCAGGCCCAGCGCAAGGACGATGGCGTGCGCCAGGCGCGCAGGACGCGGGCGGCTGGCAGCGGAAAGCAGCTTCATGGAGATCTCCATCGACGGGACTTGGCCGCGCCGGTTCGGTTGCATGGTGTGTTGGGCATGCGTCGCGGGTCCCCCAGAACGCATGCTTTCAGCCTATGCAGCGGAAATTGGCGTGGATTTGACCGCCGGTCCCAACGTTTGGCAGCGCGTACCAAGTGCACGGCTGAACAGGCGATCAACCCGATTGCGATGCCCTGGCCTGCCCCGGGGGCATTCCGAAGCGCCGCTTGAACAGACGCGTGAAGGCGTGCAGGTCGATGAATCCATGCCGGTATGCAATCTGGGCGATGTTGGCTTGCGCGGAAGCCGTTGCCAGGGCGTCGCGGCAGTGAAGCAGGCGAATCTCTCGCAGGTAACCCATGACGGTGAGCGATCGCGCGGCGAACAGCCGATACAGCGTGGTCCGCGAACAAGCCACTGCCGCGGCCACTTCGTCCACCGACAGGTCCGTGCGACGAAAATGCTGCTGCAGATAGCGCTGGGCTTTGGCCAGGAGGAGGTCGCGGCCGTCGCGAGGCGGGTGGACGGCGCCACTTGGCGTCAACAGCCCCAGCATGGTCATGTCCACCAGCGACAGCAGGGCGCGTTCGCGGGCAGCCGCGTCAAGATCGCCGCCACGTGCGGCGAGCAGCCGCAGCATCGCCTTGAGCGGCTTGGCGATCACCGCGTCATGGATCGGCATCACGGCGCGGGTTCGCGCCTGGATGGCCAGGCCCGGAAGCGACAGCCTGCAGTGCTGGGGCAACTGAAGGCACAGGTCGCTATGGGCACTCCATTCGATCTGCTTCACCGCGCCGGTGTCGAGGGCGAACAGATCGCCTTGCCCTACCTCCAGCGTGGTGTC
Source organism: Lysobacter sp. Soil_N_23 (assembly GCF_057656135.1). Taxonomy (NCBI): domain Bacteria; kingdom Pseudomonadati; phylum Pseudomonadota; class Gammaproteobacteria; order Lysobacterales; family Lysobacteraceae; genus Lysobacter; species Lysobacter sp. Soil_N_23. Next base: position 322,465 of record NZ_JBDGKY010000002.1, on the reverse strand, counting down.
GCCCCCGTGTGCAGTGATGCGCGCCCGGCCGGACAGCAGGAACACCAGGCGTAACCGGGCTTGCGTCGCATCGAACGGCCGGACGACGGCCGCCATCGCCCGGCTGTGGAGGAAGCGGACATCGCCTTCGCCCATGGTGCTGTATTCACAGACGAACTGATGCGGAGCCAGCTTGCTGGCAACTGTTTGCAGCTCCCAGTTGTAGCGCTCGCGCGCAACGGCGCGCCATTCCTCCAGGGAGACCGGCGACGACGTGCCGGAACGGCCATCGCCGACTCCCATCGGCGAGGCAAGTGCACGGTGCACGGTCGGGCCGCTCCATCGGATCCCCGGCCCTGGTCTCTCTCGTTCCATAAGACGTACCAGGCGCGGCGTCGTGCCTGCACGGCGCCGCGCGAGTTCCAGCACTTTCAGGTGGCGGGCCAGTGGCCCGGGCACCTGAAGAGTCCGCTCACGGCGGCGGACCTTCCATGGGGTTTTTTCCCTTGGCCATGCGTTCCGCCGGCATGGACGGACAAACGTCAGTGACCTTCCAACGCCCTCGCCTGTCCCGGGGTCATCCCGAATCGGCGCTTGAACAGACGCGTGAAGGCGTGCAGGTCGACGAAGCCGTGCTGGAAGGCGATCTGGCCGATGTTCGCCTGCGCCGGCGATGCGGCCAGCGCGGCACGACAACGCTGCAGCCGGGTCTCGCGCAGGTAGCCAAGCACTGTCAGCGAATGCGCGGAGAACAGACGGTAAAGCGATGTGCGCGAGCAACCCACCGCCGCGGCGACCTCATCGACCGACAGGTCGTGGCGGCGGAAATGCGTCTGCAGGTACAGCTGTGCCTTTGCCAGCAGGATGTCCTGGCCGCTCCCGGATTGGCCGGCGAGGACGGCCGGTGCGCGCAGTGCCATGACCGTCAGGTCGACCATGGTCGACAGCATCCGCGTGCGCGCGTGTTCTGGCAGCTCACCGCCGCGTGCGGCCAACAGTCGCAGCTGCGCCTTGAGCACGTTCGACAGGACCGGATCGTCGATCGGGATCACCGCCCGTCCGGATCGGCAGGCTCCACCTTCCGGCAGTGGCAGTGCGTCATGCCCTGGCAGCTGCAGGCACAGGTCGGAATGCGCCGTCCATTCGGCGTCCTTGACCACGCTGGTGTCGAGCACGAACAGATCGCCCTGGCCCACCTCGGCCTGCCCTTGCCCGGCATGGGCGCGGATCCGCGCCTGTCCGGACAACAGGAAAACCAGGCGGATGCGCCCTTGCGCCGAGTTGAACGGCCGCACGCGTGCAGCCATCGCGCGGCTGTGCAGAAAGCGCGTGTCGCCGTCGCCCCAGGCGCTGTATTCGCCGACGAATCGATGCGCCCCCGGTGGATCGGATTGCAGCTGCAGATCCCAGTTGTAGCGCTCGCGGGAGACCTGGCGCCACTGCTCGAGCGTGAAGCTCCTGGCGCCATCGCCGCGCGCGTGTGCCGCACCGACCACGGCCCCACGACGGGATCGCCCCGGGGCTGCACCGTGACTGCGATCTGCTTCGGGTTTCTGGTCGCCTTCTGCCATGGAACTGCCGCGGCAGCGCCCCCCAGGGCCGCCACGCGGACTGACTGCATCTTCGAGCCACGGGCTCGCCAGCGCTGATTAGCGCAGGCCCGGGGCAGCGCCGACTTGTCCTCACACGCCATCGGCTTGCCATCACGCGACAATCATCGGCGGATGCGTATCTGCCTCGCTGTCGCAACTGCTGTCGGTTCCCCGCCTTGGCCGGACCGCTGATCCGCATCACCGCGCTGACCCACTACCGCGAACTCGTTCGCGAACTCGGCGGTGACCCCGAGGCGCTGCTGCGCCGCTTCAATATTGCGCCCGACCTGCTCGACGTGCATTACGCGATGGTGCCGATGCTGTCGCTGGTGCACCTGCTCGAACGCACGGCGTGGGAACTGGACTGCCCGGATTTCGGCCTTCGCCTGTCGCGGCAGCAGGACTGGAACATCGTCGGCCCGGTGGCGCTGATCGCGCGCAACGCTCCCGACGTCGGCGCGGCGCTGGACGATTTCGCCCGCTTCATCGGCTTCTACAGTGCCGGCACCGTCTTCGAACTCGACCGCACGACCGCGCCGGATGCGCCGCGGCTGACCTACCACTTCGAGCTTGGCAGGCCGGTGGGGCCGAGCCGGCAGGCGGTCGAGCGCGCGCTCGGACTGATGCATCACGTCGTGGGGATGCTGCTGGATGATCGTGCCTTCCACGCCCAGTCGGTGCTGTGCCGCCACGACCCCGTCCTGCCGCTCGCGCACTACCGCAAGTACTTCGGGACCCGGGTGCTGTTCGGCCAGGAGATCAACGCCCTGGTCCTGACCCGTGCCCAGATCGCCCGCCCCATCGATCGCCACAACCGGATGATGCGGGCGTTCCTCGTCGACTTCGTCAGCCGCGAGATCGACCGGCAACCGCGCAACGTGCGCGAACATGCCACTTCATCGATCGATCGCCTGCTTCCGACCGGGCGTTGCTCGCTGGTCAGCGTGGCCGAGCAATTGGCCATGCACTCGCGCACCCTGCAACGGCAACTCGCGGACGAAGGACTGTCCTTCGCGGCATTGCTCGACGCGGTACGTCGCGACCGCGCCCAGAGCTACCTGGCCGAACCGGCCATGCCGATGACCCAGATTGCCGGCCTGCTCGGATTCGGCGAACAGAGCTCGTTCAACCGGGCATGCCGACGCTGGTTCGGCCAGACGCCCCAGTCAAGGCGGCAAGCGCTGCTGGACGAAGCGCCTTGACCTGCGCGCTCCCTGGGCATCTCATCGGCGGGTGTCCGGGAACTTTTCGCCCACTGCCGCGTCTGCGCAGTTGAAAGCGTCCCGCGATCAGGAGAAGCATCCATGGCACCCGCCGGTCCCCTGAAATCCATCGACCATGGTTCGCTGGCGGACATCGAGCTGGCGGCGCTGGTCCGGCGCGGCGACCGTGACGCTTTCCGGCAGATCATGCAGCGCTGCAACCAGCGCGTGTTCCGCATGGCCCGCAGCGTGGTGGGCAACGATGCCGAAGCCGAGGACGTCGTCCAGGAAGCGTACCTGCACGCCTTCGAGCACATCGCGACGTTTCGCGGCGAGTCCTCCCTGACCACGTGGTTGACCCGGATCGTCCTCAACGGCGCGCACAGCCGTCTGCGGCAACGCCGCAACACCGTGGAGCTCGACCAGATCGACACCATGCACAACGCCGGAGCCCGTGTCGTGCCATTTCCTTCCAGGTTCGGCAGCGAGGATCCCGCTGCGGCTGCGTCGCGCGACCAGGTACGTCGCCTGCTCGAGCATGCTGTGGACGATCTGCCCGAACCGTTCCGCGTCGTCTTCATCCTGCGCGACATCGAAGGCTGCTCGGTCGAAGAGACCGCGAGCAGCCTTGCGCTGCGCACCGAAACCGTGAAGACGCGCCTGCATCGCGCCCGGCGTCTGTTGCGCGCCGCATTGAACGACACCCTGGCGGCCACCCTGTCGGACGCGTTCCCCTTCCTGGGATCGCGCTGCGAACGGATGACCGCAACGGTACTGGCCAGGCTCGAGGGCGCGCGAGCGCCCGATCACCCCTCCACCGACTGAAGAGGATCCGACCATGTTGAAAGCAGCCCTGATCGTGTTTGCGATCGCCGCCATGGGCGGCCTGTTCCTGGCGGCTCATGTGCTGCGTGGTCGACTGGCACCCTGGGTGATCTCCGTCATGCACGCGTTGCTGGGTGCCACCGGACTGGTGCTGGTGATCATGGGCGTCGGGCAAGGCGGCGCGCCGGCACTGGCGACCGCGGCGTTGGCGATACTGGGCCTGGCAGCGCTCGGTGGTTTCTATCTCGCCTCGATCCACCTGCGCGGCAGGGTCGCCCCCAAGGCGGTCGTGTTCGTGCATGCCGGCGTGGCCGTTACCGGCTTCCTGGTGCTGCTCAGCGCAGTGATAGGGCTGTAAGGCATCGGCGCCGCCTCGCCAGTTCACTGGCCCTGCAAATTGGCTCCGTTGATCCGGCGCCGAGTGGCTCTCCAAACTGCTGTTCCAGATCGATAGCGTGGTGCCATTGGCGCGCGACCGAGCGCGCCGCACCAGCGAGACCGTCATGGCCCTGCGCTATCACGCACTTTCCGCTTCGGCGCCGTTGCCGATCGCGGGCGACGAGCAATGGCTCCAACTGACCGCAGCCAGCGACGACGCCCTGCGCTTGCCGCGTGACTGGATCTCGCTGCTGCTGCCGTTGCGAGGTGGCCTGCAATTGCAGGGCAGCGATTGCCAGTGGCAGCTTCGCAATGGGCAGGCCCAGCTGTGGTGCGGGGGACCACTTTCGGCGCAGGCCATGCACGATTCGCTGTGGCTGTGCCTGACCGGCCATCCCGCCGCCTGGGTGCGTCACTTCGGCAACGCCAAGGCGCTGCACGAACAGCTTCCCTGGCAGCACACCGCACCGCGTCTGCTGCGCCGGCAACTGCTGCACCTCGCATGCGGGCTGCGCGACGGACAGTCCCCCGCCGACGAAGCACTGGCGACGCTGCTGGGCGATCAGCAACAGGCCATCGCCGCGCGCCTGCCACGCTGTCGCGGTCGCAACAAGTCCCACCGGCGCCAGACCCTGCTGCGCCTGCTGCACGTGCGCCACCTGGTGCGCTGTCATGTCGAGGCCGATGACGAATCGGAAGCGGCGATCGACCTGGCCTGGCTGGCCGATCGCGCCCACTACTCGTCCGGCCACCTGATCCGCATCCACCGCGAAGTATTCGGCGAAACGCCATCGGAGTACCTGGCACGGCTGCGCAGCGCGCGCGCCTGGCGACTGGTACTCGAAACGGCGATGCCGGTCGGCGAGATCACGCAGGCGCTCGGGTTCGAGAGCCAGAGCGCTTTCTGTCGCGCGTTCAAGCACACCTTCGGCATGACGGCGACGCAGGCGCGCCGCAACCATGCACATGCCCCCTCGACTCACGACACTGCCGCCGAGGCGACGCCATGCGCGGCCTGAGCAACACCATCGAACCATCTGTGCGGCGTGCGCTGACCTGGATGCTGCTGGGCGGCCTGTGCATCGGTACGCTCGACATCCTTTTCGCCACCGGCTTCTGGGCGCTGCGCGGCGTTGCTCCGCAGCGGGTCCTGCAGAGCGTGGCCGCCGGCGTACTCGGCAAGGACAGCTTCAGCGGCGGCAGCGCGAGCGCGATGCTTGGCCTGTGCCTGCACTACCTGATGGCCATCGCAATGGCGAGCGTCTACGCGATGGCCGCGCGCGATGCCACCGCGCTGCTGCAACGCCCATGGCGTTACGGCGCGCTGTACGGACTGGCCCTGTTCGCGCTGATGAGTTTCGTGGTCGTGCCCCTATCCGCTGCGCCGCGCAGTGGCGCGCCGCTGCCGCTATGGATCGCATCCAGTGTCGTCGCCCACATCGTCCTGGTCGGCTGGCCCTGCGCCTGGTTCGCGCGGCGCGCCTGGCTGGGCGCATGGGGATCGCCGCCCATGGCGACGATGCTCGAACGCCCCGGCTGATCCCGCATCGCTTTACGCCCGGCGCGCACTGAGGCTGGCGTCAGCGGAGACCGGACGCGCCCCGGCCCCGACCCTACGCAACGGAGACTGCAATGAACCCCATCGCTACCGGCCTGCTAGTCCTGCTCACCCTGGCCACCGCACCGGCTTACGCGCACGGCAACAAGTGCAAGAAGATCCACGCCGACCTCGTCGAAGTGTCGTCCACGCAAGGCTGCAATCCCGGCCTGGCCACGTGCTTCCTTGGCGAAGTCGACGGCAATCACGGCCTGCGCGGCGTCACCCACTTCAACGGCGACAGCGGTGCCGCCGGCCCGGCAACGTCGCCCGGTTTCATTTCCTATAGCGGCCCGTTCGAGTACCGCCTCGAGAAAGGCACGCTGACCATGCGCGAGACCGGCGTCACCACGTCAGGCCCGGCAGCGGGTGTGGTCACGGCGTACCAGAAGATCGTCGCCGGTACCGGCGAATTCGCAGGAGCCGCCGGCTATTTCTTCGTCAGTGGCCTGAAGGATGGCCAAGGCATGATCGACACCTTCATCAACGGCGAGATCTGCTTCCAGGAGTGATCCGCCCGGCAAAGGGCCTTCCCTCCCCCCAACCCTCTCCCTGCACGGGAGGGGGCTTTTTTGGTGTTGAGGAGATACGGGGTGATGTCGTGCCCTCGACGCACCACGGAGGAGCAACGTCCATGAGTTCTCGCCTTCGCGGGAATGACGAGCAATGCAACGTCGCTGGGTCCCCGCCTTCGCGGGGATGACGGGCTTCTTTAGCCCCTCTCCCGTTTACGGGAGAGGGGTTGGGGTGAGGGCCACCGAAGACCGTGCAACAAAGCACCGAAGCGTCGTCCGCCGGGTCGGGGATTGCGCAGCAGCGGGACATGGATGTCCCGCGCCCCGCATTCGGACAGGATGTCCGACTAAGGGGCGGAGCAATCCCCGACCCGGCGGACGACGCCGTGCCGCAGACGAAAGCTGCATGCAAAAGAAAACGGACCGCATCAGCGGCCCGTTTGCCCTCACCCAACTCGCACCCCGCAAGCGGGAGAAGGGCTTAGTGCCCGCCGCCGTCCAGTGCTTTCAACTCGCTGACCAGCGCACTGGCCATCTCCGCACCATCGCCATAGAGCATGCGCGTGTTGTCCTGATAGAACAGCGCATTCTCGATGCCGGCGAACCCCGTCCCCTTGCCGCGCTTGATGACGATCGTGTTCTTCGAGTTGGTCACGTCCAGGATCGGCATGCCGTAGATCGGCGAGGCCGGATCGGTCTTGGCCACAGGATTGACCACGTCGTTCGCACCGATCACCAACGACACATCCGTATTGGCGAACTCCGGATTGATATCGTCCATGTCGGCGATCAGATCGTACGGCACGCCGGCCTCGGCCAGCAGCACGTTCATGTGGCCCGGCATCCGCCCGGCCACCGGATGGATCGCGAACTTCACCTTGACCCCGCGCTCCATCAACTTCTGGCTGAGCTCCCAGATCTTGTGCTGCGCCTGCGCCACCGCCATGCCGTAACCGGGCACGATCACCACGCGCTCGGCATAGGCCATCATCGCCGCGACATCGCCGGCCTCGATCGGCTTCTGCGACCCGCTGATCTCTTGCGCCTGCCCGCCGCCACCGAAGTTGGAGAACAGCACCCCGTGGATCGGCCGGTTCATCGCCTTGGCCATCAACTGCGTCAACAGCGTACCGGCCGCACCGACCATGGTGCCGGCGATGATCAGCGCCTCGTTGCCGAGTACGTAACCTTCAAACGCCACCGCCAGACCGGTCAGCGCGTTGTACAGCGAGATCACCACCGGCATGTCGGCGCCACCGATCGGCAGCGTCATCAGCACGCCCAGCGACAGCGCCAGCACGAAGAAGGCGATGATTGCCGAGGTGCTCAGCGTATGAATGGCGATGCCGCCCATGACGATCATCGCCACGAACACGGCCAGGTTGAACAACTGCTGCCCCGGGAACACCACCCGCTTATCGAGCCGACCATCGAGCTTGGCCCAGGCAATCACCGAACCCGACAACGACACGGCACCAATCGCCGCGCCGAGCACGGCCAGCACCAGCGACGTCATCGACGGTGCCCGGCCTTCGCCGGAGAACCGCAACAACTCGACCGCACCGATCGCCGCCGCCGAACCGCCGCCCATGCCGTTGTAGAGCGCGACCATCTGCGGCATGTCGGTGATGGCGACCTTCTTGCCCGATACCCACGCCAGGCTCGTGCCGATGCCGAGCGCCAGCACGATCAGCGCCAGGTTGTGCAGGCCCGGCAGCAGGAACGTCGCCACCGTGGCGATGACCATGCCCAGGCCGGCCCAGCGGATGCCGCTGCGCGCAGAGACCGGCGAGGCCATGCGCTGCAGGCCCAGCAGGAACAATGTGGCGGCGACGAAATAACTGGCGGCGGCGATCCAGGCGAACGTGGTCTGCATGGCGCCGCTCATGCCTTGCCTCCGCTCTGGGCGGAGCCGGGCTTGCGGCTGGCCTTGAACATTTCCAGCATGCGCTCGGTGACGACGTAGCCACCGGCGGCATTGCCGGCGCCCAGCAGCACGGCGATAAAGCCAATGACCTTTTCCAGCGTTGTATCGGCATGGCCGAGCACGACCATGGCGCCGATCAGGACGATGCCGTGGATGAAGTTGGACCCGGACATCAACGGCGTGTGCAGGATCACCGGCACCCGCGAGATGATCACGTGGCCGGCGATGGCCGCCAGCATGAAGATGTACAGCGCTACCAAACCGTCGCCCATCATCCCTACCCCATCCCGATGTCTCCCGCATCATAACCGTGGATGAACGCGGCGCCAGCGCCGTCCACCGGCGGCTGTCAACCGGAGCCGCCGGCAGGCGTTGTCTCCCCCGAAGGACGGGCCAAGACGGTCCGCCAGATCGGGAGGGACCGCTATGAGGCATGCAGCACTGAAACACACGCTGTCGGCTGGACTCGCAATTGTCATGCTGGTCGTCACTGCCGCGGCATTCGCCGGCGACCGTGGTGATCGGGTCGAACGGCGCATGGACCGCAAGGGCGACCGCATCGATGCCCGCCTGGACGCCCGCGGCCACCGCATCGACCAGCGCCTGGACCGCCGTGCCGCCTGGCAGGACGCGATCGGCCACGAGCGTCGTGCCACCCGGCTCGACCGCAAGGGCGACCGCATCGCCAACCGGCTGGACCGCCGCGGCGACCTCGTCGATGCGCGCTGGGACCGTCGTGGCGACCGCTTCGACGCACGCTGGGATCGTTGGCATTAAGCCGGGCCCCGTATGCTGCGACGCGTGAGCCGCGAACCCGACGACGACGTGCTGGCCGCCACCCCGGCGCAGGCACATGTGCGCGCCGCCTCCAGCGAGGAGGCGGTCGCGCGCTTGCCGGCATCGCTGGAGGAATTCCTCGCCGGGGTAGGCACGCGAGCGTTTCGCTTCGCCGAACTGGGCCTGCGCCAGCGCGACGACGCCCTCGATGCCGTGCAGGACGCGATGATGAAGATGTTGTCCTACCGCGACCGGCCCGCCGAGGAATGGACGCCGCTGTTCTGGAGCATCCTGCGCAGCCGGATCGTGGACGTGCAACGACGTCGCACGTTCCGCCTGCGCTGGCTGATGCCGACTCCCGAAAGGGACGACAGCACCCTGGACTGGGCCGACGACGGCCCCGATCCGTCGCGCACGTTCGACGGCCGCGAGGCCTATGCAAAGTTGTCCGAGGCGATGGCGAAGCTGCCGCGCCGGCAGCGCGAGGCCTTCAGCCTGCGCATCCTGGAAGAACTCGACGTCGCCACGACCGCGCGGGCGATGGGTTGCAGCGAAGGCGCGGTCAAGACACACCTGTCGCGTGCGCGCGAGTCGTTGCAGCGACAACTGGAGGACTGGCGATGAGCCATCACGAACAAGACAATCACGCCTTCGACCAGGCCATGCGCCGACTGCACGCGCAGGCTGTGGACCAGGTGTCGCCAGCGACGCGCGCGCGTTTGCGTGTCGCCCGCCAGGCAGCGACCACACCCGCGGCGGCACGCGAGCATCGCCGCGGCCCGGGCTGGATACTGGCAACGGGCTTCGCCGCGGTGTCCGTGCTGGCGATCGGACTGCTGCTGCGGCCGTCGCCGCAGGCACCTGCCGTCACTTCGCCTGCGTCCGCGGTGGCCGCTGCGACCACCGCCACTGCTTACGACGCCGACACGGCCCTGGCCACGCTCGACGAGAACCCCGACCTTTATCTCTGGCTGGCCTCGAACGACGACGCCATGCCCGCTCTGGACCCGTGACATGCGGAGTAACGACATGCGTACCGTTTCGCCTCCTTCCCGACTGACGCGCGTGGCCGCGGTGCTGGCGCTGCTGGTCGCCGCCTCGCCGGTGTTCGCCGCGCCCGTGTTCGCCGAGAGCCCGCCGAAGGACGCGGCCACCGCACCGGCCAAGCCGCTGCCCACCTGGGAGCAGCTCACCCCGGCCCAGCGCGAACAGCTGATCGCCCCCGTGCGCGAGCGCTGGAACAACCAGCCCGAGGAGCGCCAGCGCATGCTCGACCGCGCGCAGCGCTGGCAACGGATGACACCCGAGCAGCGCAAGCAGGCCCGCCACGGCATGAAGCGCTGGGAACACATGAGCCCGGAACAGCGCGAGCAGATGCGGGCCCTCTACGCCAAGATGCGCGGCATGGACGAGACACAGCGCGCCGCGCTCAAGGCGCAGTTCCGGGCGATGACGCCCGAGCAGCGTCGCGCCTGGGTGCAGGCCAATCCCGCCCCGCCCGAGCAGGACGGACCGCCGCAGCGCTGAGCAAGCGACCCTGATCAGCGCAGGTCGGGGCTGAAGCCCCTCCCACAGTCGCCAATTGGCGCGCTCGTGCTCTAGGATGCAGCGATCAGGTTCTGGAGCAGAGCATGGCGGGCATCACCATTGGCGTTGCAAGCGAAACCGCAAACGGCGAACGCCGTGTCGCACTGACCCCGGAAACCTGCAAGAAACTCGTTGCCCGCGGCGCGCGCGTGCGCGTGCAGCGCGGCGCCGGCCGCGCGGCCAGTTTCGACGACCAGGCCTACGCCGACGCGGGCGCCGAACTGGCCGACGACGCCGCTTCGGCATGGAACGACGCCGATGTCGTGCTGTGCGTGCAGCCGCCTGCTGCGCAGTCACTCAACGCATTGCGCCAGGGCACGGCCCTGGTCGGACTGCTTGCGCCGCAGGGCGATGCCGCCCGCGGCGAAGCGATCGCAGCGCGCGGACTGCTCGCCTTCCCGCTCGAGCGGCTGCCGCGCACCACGCGCGCGCAGGCCATGGACGTGCTCAGTTCGCAGGCCGGCATGGCCGGTTACAAGGCGGTGCTGATCTCCGCGCAGCTGGCACCGCGCTTCTTCCCGATGCTGACCACCGCCGCCGGCACGATCCGTCCCTCGAAGGTGCTGATCGTCGGCGCCGGCGTCGCCGGCCTGCAGGCGGTGGCGACGGCCAAACGACTGGGCGCGCAGGTCGAGGGGTTCGACGTGCGCCCGGAGACGCGCGAACAGATCGAATCGCTGGGCGGCAAGTTCCTGGACCTGGGCGTCAGCGCCGCCGGCGAAGGCGGCTACGCACGCGCCCTCACCGACGAGGAGCGCGCCGAACAGCAGCGCCGCCTCGGCGAGCACCTCAAGGGCATCGACGTGATCGTCTGCACGGCCGCGGTCCCGGGCCGTCCTGCACCGAAGATCGTCACCGCGGCCATGGTGGCCGGAATGAAGCCTGGCAGCGTGATCGTCGACCTCGCCGCCGAGACCGGCGGCAACTGCGAGCTGACCCGTCCGAGCGAAACGATCGAGAGCAACGGCGTGACCGTCGCCGGCCCGCTCAACCTCGCCAGCAGCGGCGCGGTGCATGCCAGCGAAATGTACGCACGCAACGTGCTCAACTTCGTCAGCCTGTTCGTGACCGAAGAAGCCTCGCGCGAAGGCCGCCTTGCGATCGACTGGAACGACGAGTTGCTGGCGCGCACGGTGTGGCCGGAGCGCGCGGCGCCGCAGGCGTAATCGACGCATAGGCGCAGACGCAGCGAGCGCCCACCGTCCTACACATCGTCGTCCCGGCGAACGCCGGGACCCAGGCCGTCACGCCTTCAGCCCTGTCACCGTCATCCCGGCGTACGCCGGGATCCATTTTGACGTTGACGTTGGCCGCGGCCTCAGCCTTCGGAGCGGCGTTGTCCGCAGGGGCGGGGAGTGCTCCGCCCCTGCGGACAACGCTCTGGCGATCGGCTGCATGGTCTTCGACGAGCAACGAGCAACGACGCTGGGTTCCCGCCTGCGCGGGAATGACGGGTACACCTCACCGTCATCCCCGCGAAGGCGGGTATCCAAGGACATTGGCATTGGCTTTGGCTCTGCGACTTCGAGGTGCGCTTCGCAGCCAGCAGCAGTCCCAGACCCGGGGGGCGCCGCACAGGACGAGTGACCCGCCGCTTTAGTGGCGGAAGCTTTTGATGTTGCGTCCTTGGACCCCACGAGCAGAGGCAAAGTCAAAATGGATCCCGGCTTTCGCCGGGATGACGTGACGGGGCTGATGGGGTGTGGACCTGGGTCCCGGCGTTCGCCGGGATGACGGCCAGGTCAGCGCGCGACCGGCGCCCGATCCAGGTGACGACGCACCTGTCGCATCGCCTCGTCAAAGGCAGTGCGCTCGGCACCGATCGTCAAGCGCCCGGCACTGGCCAGCGACGCCAGCTCCTCGGGCGAAACCACCAGCATGCGGATACCGCGACGATTGACCAGCAGGAAACGCGAAGTCAGCGGACTGACCCAGGCAATCTTGGCCGCGACCGACTCACCCTGCGCATCGGTCAGACGCACCCAGTCGCCCACTTCCAGGTTGCGCATGCGCTCGGCCAGGATCTGGTCATGGGTCATCGTGTCGGTGCCACCGACCAGCCACAGCTTGCGCTCGCTCTCGGTGACGTCGTCTTCGGGCATCGTCAGCGTGGGCGGCGGACGGCGGAGGCGCGGCGTGTCCGGCGTCGCCAGTGCGCGCACCAGACCGGCCATGCCGTGCTGCGCGGCGCTGTCGTCGAGGCCGGAGCTGGCCAGGCATTCGACGATCGCCGGTTGCAGCGCAAGCAACTGGTCGGCCAGTTCGCGGCCGCGGTTCTGCTCGGCCATGCGGTCGGCCATCAACAACGCATCGCCCAGGGCAATTGCCTCGGCATGTCGGCGCGGATCGGCGCCGTCGCGCAACAACGTCTGGACGACGTGATGGCGCCACGGCATGGCCAGGAAGTCGGCCACGGCCTGGGTCAGTTCGGGCTCGGCCAGGCGCTCGCTCAGCGCCGATTCGGCCTGCTCGCGTGCCGCGCCCAGCCGCTCGCGGCCATAGGTGGCCTTGGCGGCGCGCTGTTCCTGCAGCTCGATGCGGCGACGCTGCTGCGCCAGCAATGCATCGAGTTCGGCATGCGCCAGCTCGAACACGGCGAGGTCTTCGTTGTACTCGGCGACGATGCGCTGCGAGATCTCGGTGGCGCGGTCGAGCAGTTCGCGATCCTGCGCGGTCTCGGCGTCGTTGCCCTCGCAGGCCTCGGTGATCGCGTCGAGCAGGCGGCGCGCCGGATGCTCGCGCTTGACGAACACACCGTTGTCGGTGAGCGCGACCTTGACGTAGGGCAGCACCAGCCGCGCGTAGAGGCGGCGCGCGCGGTCCTGCAGCGCGTTGTGCTGGAACAGCGAATCGAACAGCAGCGCGACCAGGTCGATCGCGTCCTCTTCTTCGGAGCTGAAGCAGGCCTGCTCGGGATTGAGTCCGAGGCGGCGGGCACCGTCCTGGATGTGGTCGCGGATCGTCTCGCCGAGCCTGCCCGACACCGCCAGCGCACGTGCGAACGCGTCCGGCGGCTCGGCCTGCAGCAGCGAGGCGACGCTGATGATTTCATCCACCCGCATCTCGCGGCGCGGGCCGGTGGCACGTGCCGAGGCCGTGCCGAGCGCCAGGGCGGCGTCGTCCTTGGGCAGGCTTTCGCGCCAGGCATGCAGCTGGCTGCGCAGTTCGGCCAGTTCGCTGGCCATGGCCGCGATGTCCTGGTTGGACATCGGGGTCGACAGGGTGCGGCCGAAATTGCCCGCCGCGGAGGCATGCGCGAACGGCGCGGCGGCGCCAGGCCCGCCGAAGCCCTCTCCGGGTCCGCCGAAGCCGGGCGGTGGCGCATAGCCTTCGCGGCGCGGTGCTTCGGCACGCGCACCGGCCGCCGCAGGTGCGGCGCTGCCGTAGCCGGAGGTCGCCAGCAGCGTGTTGACGCGCGCGTACAGCTCGCCGAGCACGCGCACCAGCTCTGTTTCGTAATGACGGAACAGGCGGGCGCGCAGGGTGTCGGGGACCTGCGCTTCAAGGAAGGTCTGGGCAAAGGCCGTGACCAGGCGGTCCGGGCCGATGGGGTTGACCCCGGCCGGCACCCGCATCGCCTCGGAGAGGGTCTGCAGGCGGCTTTGCAGGGTGTCCAGGGGGCGGGCGAACCGCGCCACCAGTGCCTCGTTCAGGCGGCCGCTGGCCAGCTCGTATTCCAGCTGCTGCTCATCGACCAGGCGCAGCTGGACCTCGCCACCGCTGCGGATGCGCAGCGCGCGGAATTCGTCGAAGCCCTGCGCGACCTGCTGGCGGTAGCGCATGACATGCGACGCCTGCTGCTGGCGCAGCATCCACAACGCGGCCTGTTCTTCATAGAAGTTGTTCTTGCCATCGGCCTTGAGCGAGGCGAGCTTGAGCGCATCCTCGATCGGGCCGTAGAGCGTGCCCGGCAGCCCGCCGAGCGCTTCCAGGGCCTGACGCTTGATTTCCTCAAGCATGCGCATCGGATCGGTACGCGTAGCTTGAGCGACGCCGTGCGGATAGCCGGACACTAGCTTGTTCCCCAGAGTTGCGTGAACCGAACCTGCCGTGCGCCGGCAGTTGGTAGGCGCATAGTGGCAAGATACGACCTCGCCTTGCAGGCCCACTTTGAGCAATTGTGACTGATGTCGCGAAACACTTCTGACCCGTCCCAGGATTTCGACCTGGCCCTGGCCACCCTGGACGCCCGCCGCTCGGTCCCGCCCAAGCAGCTTGGCGAACCCGGCCCCGATCCGGACACGCTCATGCGCCTGTTGCGCTCGGCCGTTCGCGTGCCCGACCACGGCAAGCGGGTGCCGTTCCGCTTCATCAGCTTCAGCGGCGATGCCCGCCACGCCTTCGGCGAGCGCCTGGCGCAACGCAGTCGCCAGCGCGATCCCGACGCCAGCGACGCGGTCATCGAGAAGGACAGGCTGCGATTCTCGCACGCCCCCCTGGTTGTGGCGGTGATCGGACGGCTCGGGCCGGACGAGAAGATTCCCGAGTCCGAGCGTTTCTCCTCGGCGTCATGCGTGTGCTTCGCCCTGCTCCAGGCCGCCCAGGCGCTGGGCTATGGCGCGATCTGGCTGACCGGCTGGCTGGCCTACGACGCGCAGGTCGCGCAATGGCTGGGCCTGGCCGAGCATGAGCGCGTGGTCGGCTTCGTCCATATCGGCACGCCAAAGCTGGACGCGCCCGAGCGCGAGCGCCCCGACCCGGCCGAGCTGCTCAGCGCGTGGTCGCCGACATGAGCGGCGCCGACACCATTGCGCCCGCCCCGGTCGCGACGCGTGCACCTGGAGCGACGCTGTACCTTGTCGACGCCAGCATGTATGTGTTCCGCGCCTGGCACTCGATGCCCAACGAGTTCCACGACGCCGACGGCTGGCCCACCAATGCCGTGCACGGCTTCGCCCGCTTCCTGCTCGAGCTGATCGACCGCGAGCGACCGCAGCACATCGCCATCGCTTTCGACGAAGCGCTGGACTCGTGTTTCCGCAACGAGCTGTACCCGGCCTACAAGGCCAACCGCGAGTCGGCACCCGAAGAACTCAAACGCCAGTTCGTGCATTGCAAGGCGCTGTGCGTTTCGCTGGGCCTGGCCGTGCTGTCGCATGGCCAGTACGAGGCCGACGACCTGATCGGCAGCGCCGTGCATGTCGCGCGCGGCAACGGCTTCCGCTCGGTGATCGTCTCCGCCGACAAGGACCTGTCGCAGTTGCTGGGCGACCACGACGAACAGTGGGACTTCGCCCGCGGCCAGCGCTGGGGCGCGGCCGGCGTGCCCGAACGCCACGGCGTACAGGCGCGGCAGATCGCCGACTACCTGGCGCTGACCGGCGATGCCGTGGACAACATCCCCGGCGTGCCGGGCATCGGCGCCAAGACCGCGGCGGCGCTGCTGGCCCACTTCGACACGCTCGACGCCCTGCTGGCGCGCGTGGAGGAAGTGCCGTACCTGCGCCTGCGCGGCGCCGCCAGTGCGGCGGCGAAACTGCGCCAGCACCGCGAACAGGCCTTGCTGTGCCGCCAGCTGACCACGATCGCGCTGGATGCGCCGCTGGGCGACATCAGCCTGCAGTTCGCGCGCGGCAATGGCGACAGTGCCGGGCTGGGCGCGCTGTGCGAGGCGGTGCGCTTCGGTCCGATGACCCGGCGACGGCTGTACCAGTCGGCCGGTCTGGACTTCGCGGCGTCACAGGTCCCGGCATAGCATTCAGGCAAACACGACAGGAACGTCATGAACGATCAGGCCCAAGAACCGCTGGAGACCCTGTACGAAGGTCCGTGGCTGCGCATGCGGCGGCGCGGCCGCTGGGAGTACGTCGAGCGCACGCATGGCGACGGCATGGCGGTGATCGTCATCGCGGTGACGCCGGACGACAACGTGCTGTTCGTCGAGCAGTTCCGGATCCCGCTGGGCGCGCGCACGATCGAGATGCCGGCGGGGCTGGTCGGCGACGACCATGCCACCGACACGCTGGAAGCGGCTGCGCGGCGCGAACTGATCGAGGAGACCGGCTGGTCGGCGCAACGCGTCGACGTGCTGCTGGTCGGCCCGACCTCGGCCGGCATGAGCAACGAGCGCATCGCCTTCGTCCGCGCACGCAACTTGAGCAAGGTCGGCAGCGGCGGCGGCGTCGACAACGAAGACATCACCGTGCATGAAGTCCCGCGCGCGCAGGCGCCGGCATGGCTGATGCAGAAGCAGAGCGAGGGCTACGAGCTGGACCTGAAGCTGTGGGCGGGGCTGTGGATGATCGAGCACAACCCGGACGGGTCGGCGGCGGCGTAGCCCCCTCTCCCTTGCCGCCTTCGGCGGCCTGTCCCTCTCCCACAAGGGGAGAGGACAACGCGGATGCTACAAGCGAAGCAAGGCCCCCTCTCCCCTTGTGGGGTGAGGTGATGCTGCTTGCGAGCCATTGGCTCGCGCATCGCCGAACGCCATCGCGCTATGCGCGATGGCCGGGGGCGGAGGCGGGACAGGCGCAAAGCGCCAGGGAGAGGGGACGCCTCAGTCCCGCATCTCCTCCAGCTCCATCCCCTTGGTCTCGCGCACCGACGTCAGCACGAACACCAGCGAACCCAGCGCGAACAGCGCATACAGCCCATAGGCGAACGACAGCCCGATCTCGGCCAGCGACGGAAAGCTGCTGGTGATCACGAAGTTGGCGATCCACTGCGCCGAAGCAGCCACCGCCAGCGCAATCGCGCGGATGCGGTTGGGGAACATCTCGCCCAGCAGCACCCACACCATCGGCCCCCAGCTCAGGCCGAAGAACACCACATAGGCGTTGGCGGCGACCAGCGCGACCATGCCCCACGGCTCGGGCAGGCTGAGTGCGGCGCCACTGCCGGTCGCCTGCGAGAAACACCACGCCATCAGCGCCAGCGTCACCGCCATGCCGGCCGAGCCGATCGTCAGCAGCGGCTTGCGCCCGATCCGGTCGACCAGCGCGATGGCGATCAGCGTCACCAGCACGTTCACCACCGAGGTGACGACCGTGATCGTGAACGAGTCGGCCTCGCTGAAGCCGACCGAATGCCACAGCGTGGACGAGTAATAGAAGATCACGTTGATGCCGACGAACTGCTGGAACACCGACAGCGCAATGCCTATCCACACCACCGGCAGCAAGCCGGCGCGCGGGCCGCGCAGGTCTTTCAGGGTCGGACGGTATTCCGAGCGCAGGCTGTGCTGGATGTCGGCGACCTTCTGGTCGAGCGCGGCCTCACTGTTGAGGCCCAGCACCTGCCGCAACACGTCGCGCGCTTCGCGCGGTCGGCCGCGGGCCACCAGGTGGCGCGGAGATTCGGGCACGCCCAGCACCAGTGCGCCATAGACCAGCGCCGGCACCACCGCGACCAGGAACATCCAGCGCCATGCATCCAGCCCGAACCACAACCTGGCCGCTGCGCCACCGGCGATGCCGGCAAGCCACGCATCGCTGAGCAGCGCCATGAAGATGCCGAGCACGATCGCCAGTTGTTGCAGCGAGCCCAGTCGCCCGCGCACCGCCGCCGGCGAAACCTCGGCGATGTAGGTCGGTGCAATCACCGATGCCACGCCGACGCCGATGCCGCCGACCACGCGCCAGAACACCAGGTCCCACACGCCGATCACCAGGCCCGAACCCAATGCACTGATCGCCAGCAGGAACGCAGCCACCTGCATCGTCCGCACGCGACCGAAGCGGTCGGCCAACGGGCCTGCATACCAGGCGCCCAGCGCCGACCCCAGCAGCGCGCAGGACACGGCGAAACCGGTCTGCGCCGCGCCCAGGCCGAAACCGCCGCGGATGGCATCGACGGCACCGTTGATGACCGCGGTGTCGAAACCGAACAGGAAGCCACCCAAAGCAGCGGCAGCGGAAATCAGGACTACGCGTGCGGTGACGTGTTGCTGCTCGGATTCGGCAATGGCGCTCATTCGTATCCCCGGGGCCGCCTGGCAGCGGCATCCGGGCGATTCTGCGCGAGCAGCGAGCGGACTGTCCTTGAATACGTATGCAGCGGCCTCTCCCGCAGAGGCTGCCACCTACCCGTCACTCCCGCGTAGCCTCCTGCGCCGTGATTCCCGCGAAGCCCTCTGGCACCGTCATTCCCGCGAAGGCGGGAACCCAGTGACGTTGACTCCATCACCCTGCGAGCGAAGTCACTGGGTCCCCGCCTTCGCGGGGATGACGGTCTGCAACCGCCGCCGAGGAGGCTCCTGCGCCGCAGGAAACGATGGTTACGACTTCAGGCGAACCCGTCCGTTGCCCGCACCAGCGCATCCACATTCTCGGCCTCGAACGCCGAGTGCCCCGACGCCGGCGTGATAACCAGCTCGCCCTTCGGCCAGGCCTTCTTCAGGTCCCACGCATTGGCGACCGGGCAGACCACGTCGTAGCGCCCGTGCACCACCACGCCGGGAATGTCGGCGATGCGGTGCGCGTCGCGCAGTAGCTGGTCATCGACCTGGAAGAAGCCACTGTTGACGAAGTAATGGTTCTCGATGCGCGCGAACGCGAGCGCGAACTGCGGATCCTCGTGGCTGGCGGCGAAATCCGGATCGACATGCAGGAAGCTGGTCGCCCCTTCCCACACGCTCCACGCCTTGGCCGCAGCCAGGCGCGTGGCCTCGTCGGACGAGGTCAGTCGGCGATGGAAAGCGCTGATCAGGTCGTGGCGCTCGACCACCGGGATCGCCGCCAGGTAGTGCTCCCATGCATCCGGGAACAGTCGCGAGGCGCCTTCCTGGTAGAACCACTCCAGCTCCCAGCGACGCAGCATGAAGATGCCGCGCAGTACCAGCTCGGTCACGCGCTCGGGATGGGTCTGCGCATAGGCCAGTGCCAGCGTCGAACCCCACGAGCCGCCGAACACCTGCCACTTGTCGATGCCCAGCTTGCCGCGCAGCTTCTCGATGTCGGCAACGAGGTCCCAGGTGGTGTTGTCGACCAGGTCGGCGTGCGGCGTCGAACGGCCGCTGCCGCGCTGGTCGAACAGCACGATGCGGTACTTGGCCGGGTCGTGGAAGCGCCGCATCTTCGGGCTGCAGCCCGCGCCGGGACCGCCGTGCAGCAGCACCACCGGCTTGCCGTCCGGGTTGCCGCACTGCTCGAAGTAGAGCGCATGGCGGCCGTCGACCTGCAGGGTGCCGCTGTCGAAGGGTTCGATCTCGGGATAGAGCGTGCGCATCGGGGCCTCGCGTGAGGGAAAAATTCGAAGTGGGCAATTCTAGGCTGTAGGAGCGAGCTTGCTCGCGAAGGCGTTTCCATTGCGGCAGCGTTCGTTCGCGAGCAAGCTCGCTCCTACAGGGGCCATTGCCCCAGGGTCACGCGATCGCGCTGTTCCCAGTCGGTCGCGGTCTCGACCTGTTCGAAGCCCGCAGTGGCCATCAGCTTGCGCACCGCTCCGCCCTGCTCCCAACCGTGCTCGATCAGCAACCAACCGCCCGGCTGCAGGCAGGCCGGCGAATCGGCAACGATGCGACGTATCGCATCCAGACCGTCGCGCCCCGACGCCAGCGCGGAGCGCGGCTCGAATCGCAGGTCGCCCTGCTGCAGGTGGACATCGTCGTCGGCGATATAGGGCGGATTGCTGGCGATCAGTTCGAAACGCTCACCTGCCAGTGGCGCCAGCCAGTCGCCATGGCGGAACTCGATACGCGCCAGGCCGAGCATGCGCGCGTTCTCGCGCGCTACCGACAGCGCCTGTTCGCTGACATCGACCGCCACCACCTGCGCCTGCGGACGCTCGTGTGCCAGCGCCAGCGCGATCGCGCCGGTGCCGGTGCCCAGGTCGGCGATCCGCAGCGGCCGACCGGGCGGCAGGCGATCGAGCGCCAGCTCGACCAGCCGTTCGGTTTCCGCGCGGGGGATCAGCGTCGCCGGGGTGACCTGCAGGTCGAATCGCCAGAAACCGCGCCGGCCCAACAGGTAGGCGACCGGCTCGCCGGCCTCCCGTCGCGCCAGCAGGCGCTCGAACTCGGCCACGCGGTCGGGCGCGGGCGCCTCCTCTCCGTGGATGTACAACCAGGTCTGCGACACCCCCAAGGCATGGGCGAGCAACCTCTCCGCCTCGCCCCGGGCCTCGTCGCCCGGGAGCCGGCCGGCAGCATCGGCCAGCAGCCGGGCCACGCTGGGACGCCCTGCCGGGCCGCCTGAATGGGGAGGTCTGCTCATGCCGGCATTGTCGCGTGCAGCAGCGGCCAGCGCGAGCCAGTCCGCCTTGACGCTGGCGGAAACATCCGCACCTCAGGATGGATAAGCGCCGCCTATCCGCCGGAGCTCCCATAGGCAACGCCTATTAAATCAATTCCATCAATCAACTTGATGGATTAACGCGCGATCCCTAATCTTTGCCCATCGCTTCCACCCACCCCGCATAAGGAATCCCCTGATGTCGCTGATCAACACCCAAGTTCTTCCGTTCAAGGCCACTGCCTACAAGAACGGCGAGTTCGTCGAAGTCACCGACGCCACCCTGAAGGGCAAGTGGTCCGTGGTGTTCTTCTACCCGGCCGACTTCACCTTCGTCTGCCCGACCGAGCTGGGCGACCTGGCCGACAACTACGCGCAGTTCCAGAAGCTGGGCGTGGAGATCTACGGCGTGTCGACCGACACCCACTTCACCCACAAGGCCTGGCACGACACCTCCGACACGATCAAGAAGATCCAGTACCCGCTGATCGGCGACCCGACCGGCGTCATCACCCGCAACTTCGGCGTGATGATCGAAGAAGCCGGCCTGGCCGACCGCGGCACCTTCGTGATCGACCCGGACGGCAAGGTCCAGATCGTCGAGATCAACGCCGGTGGCATTGGCCGTGACGCTTCCGAGCTGCTGCGCAAGGTCAAGGCTGCCCAGTACGTCGCCGCCCACCCGGGCGAGGTCTGCCCGGCCAAGTGGCACGAGGGCGAGAAGACCCTGAAGCCGTCGCTGGACCTGGTCGGCAAGATCTAAAGCCGTTCCGAATAGCCCCTCTCCCGCTTGCGGGAGAGGGGTTGGGGTGAGGGCCAGGCGCCCGCCCCACCGGTCCGCCCCCGCGGACCCCGGCCGGCCAGATGCCCGCCAGTTTTCCTTTTTGGATGTCGCGACGTTCGGGCAGTTCTCCCTCCCTCCCTGCCCGGGCGCTCGCGGCGTTCATCTCCGAACAAACGATGGAGCCGTCCCCCATGTTGGATGCCGATCTCAAGACCCAGTTGCAGGCGTACCTGGAAAAGGTCACGCAGCCGATCGAGCTGGTCGCTTCGCTCGATGACGGCGACAAGTCGCGCGAGCTCGAGGCCCTGCTGCAGGACGTCGCCTCGCTGTCGGACAGGATTTCCTATGCGCGCCGCGATGACGATGCGCGCAGGCCCTCGTTCGCGATCAACCGCCTTGGCACCGATGTCGGCGTGCGCTTCGCCGGCATTCCGATGGGCCACGAGTTCACCTCCCTCGTGCTGGCCCTGCTGCAGGTCGGCGGCCACCCGTCGAAGGCTGCGCCGGAGCTGCTCGAGCAGGTCCGCGATCTCGAAGGCGAGTACGTGTTCGAGACCTTCATGTCGCTCTCGTGCCAGAGCTGCCCGGACACGGTGCAGGCGCTGAACCTGATGAGCGTGATCAACCCCAACATCCGCCACGTCGCCATCGATGGCGCGCTCTACCAGGACGAGGTCGAGCAGCGCCAGGTGATGTCGGTGCCGACCGTGTTCCTCAACGGCCAGCCGTTCGACCAGGGCCGCATGACCATCGAGCAGGTCCTGGCCAAGCTCGACACCGGCGCTTCGCAGCGCGATGCCGAGAAGGTCAGTGCCAAGGCGCCGTTCGACGTGCTCGTCGTCGGCGGTGGCCCGGCCGGCGCGGCCGCAGCCATCTACGCCGCCCGCAAAGGCATCCGTACCGGCATCGCCGGCGAGCGTTTCGGCGGCCAGGTGCTCGACACCATGGCGATCGAGAACTTCATCTCCGTCACCTACACCGAGGGCCCGAAGCTGGCCAGCGCGCTGGAGCAGCACGTGCGCGAGTACGACGTCGACATCATGAACCTGCAGCGCGCGAGCAGGCTGGTCCCGGCCAGCGAGCCGGGCGGCCTGATCGAAGTGCAGCTCGAGAACGGCGCGTCGCTGAAGTCGCGCAGCGTGGTGCTGGCCACCGGCGCGCGCTGGCGGCAGATGAACGTGCCCGGCGAAGAGCAATACCGCAACAAGGGCGTGGCCTATTGCCCGCACTGCGACGGCCCGTTGTTCAAGGGCAAGCGCGTGGCGGTGATCGGCGGCGGCAACTCCGGCGTCGAGGCCGCGATCGACCTGGCCGGCATCGTCAGCCACGTCACCCTGATCGAGTTCGACAACCAGCTGCGTGCCGACGATGTCCTGCAGCGCAAGCTGCGCAGCCTGGCCAATGTCACCGTGATCACCAGCGGCCAGACCACCGAAGTGCTCGGTGATGGCCAGAAGGTCAACGGCCTGGTCTACAAGGACCGCGTCGGCGGCGACTCGCACCGGGTCGAACTGGAAGGCGTGTTCGTGCAGATCGGCCTGTTGCCCAACAGCGAGTGGCTCAAGGGCACGGTGGCGCTGTCGCCGCGTGGCGAGATCGAGGTCGATGCCTTTGGCCGCACGTCGATTCCGGGCGTGTTTGCCGCCGGCGACGTCACGACCGTGCCGTACAAG
The DNA here is from genome assembly GCF_057656135.1 of Lysobacter sp. Soil_N_23. Taxonomy (NCBI): domain Bacteria; kingdom Pseudomonadati; phylum Pseudomonadota; class Gammaproteobacteria; order Lysobacterales; family Lysobacteraceae; genus Lysobacter; species Lysobacter sp. Soil_N_23. The sequence continues at coordinate 299,460 of NZ_JBDGKY010000002.1, read as the reverse complement.
CAGATCGTGATCGCGATGGGTGAAGGTTCGAAGGCCGCGTTGAGCGCGTTCGACCATCTGATCCGCACCAGTGCGCCGGCGGAGAGCACGGCTGCGGCAGTAGCGGCCTGAGCTTGAGATAACCGTCATTCCCGCGAAGGCGGGAACCCAGCGACGTCGCTCTTGCTGCAAACAAAGTCGCCGGGTCCCCACCTTCGCGGGGATGACGAGTTGGTTGAGGTGACGGGTTGGTTGATGAGTCAGTAGGGTCTGGTTTCGCTGGACCGTTGTAGATCACAAGGCACCGCCACAACACCCAAGCCGTCCGTCGCTCCGCAAGCCGTGTTGGAGAAACACTCTTGAACCTGCGCGACCTCAAGTACCTGGTAGCCCTCGCCGATCACAAGCATTTCGGCCGCGCCGCCGCGGCCAGCTTCGTCAGCCAGCCGACGCTGTCGACCCAGATCAGGAAACTCGAGGACGAACTCGGTGTCGCCCTGGTCGAACGCGCGCCGCGACGGGTGATGCTCACCCCGGTCGGGCGCGAAGTCGCCGAGCGTGCGCGCAAGGTCATCGCCGATGTCGAGCAGATGGCCGAGATCGCGCGGCGCAGCCAGGACCCTGAGGCCGGCACGGTCCGCCTGGGGCTGTTTCCGACGCTGGGCCCTTATCTGCTCCCGCACGTGGTGGCACCGCTGCGCCAGCGCTTCCCGCGCCTGGAGCTGCTGCTGGTCGAAGAAAAGACCGACCAGATCCTGGCGCGCCTGCGCGACGGCCGCCTCGATGCCGGCCTGCTCGCATTGCCCATCCACGACGACCAGTTGCACGTGGAAGTGCTGTTCGACGAACCGTTCCTGCTGGCCGTGCCGCAGCAGCACCCGATGGCCGACCAGGATTCGCTCGACATCAACGACCTCGACAACCAGCACCTGCTCCTGCTCGAGGAAGGGCATTGCCTGCGCGACCAGGCGCTGGACGTGTGCCACATGGCCGGTGCCGGCGAACGCGACGGCTTCCGCGCCACCAGCCTGGAAACGCTGCGGCAGATGGTCGCCGCCGGCGTCGGCATCACCCTGCTGCCGATGCTGGCCGTGCAACCTCCGGTGCCGGTCTCGTCCGACATCCACCTGCTGAGTTTCCGCGGCGAAGCGCCGCACCGGCAGATCGCCATGGTCTGGCGTCGCAGCTCGGCGATGGGCGATTTCCTGATGCAGCTGGCCGGCGAGTTCCGCAAGCTGCCGGCGTCGTTGCTGGTGCCGCCGAAGGTGCAAGCCGCGCAACCGCTGCCTTTGTAGGAGCGAGCTTGCTCGCGATCCACGTCGCCGGGGCTGACACGCCTGGTCGCGAGCGAGCTCGCTCCTACAAAAGGCCAGGCGCTTATTCCAGCCCGGTCTGGCCCAGGCGATAGCGCGTGAGCACCGTTCCGGCCGCAAGCATCGTGGTGATAAGCAGTGTCGATACCACGTGCACGCGCGGATTGCTCGACAGCGCACATGCCACCATCAGCCCGATTCCCGTCACCTGCACCAGCCGGAACGGGATCAGCAGTGGTCGCAGCCCCATCAGCGGTTCGATGACGATGCCCCACGCCGCAGCCACGATCAGCATTCCGAAGAAGACCTTGCGGGCGTCGTAATAGTGCTTCCTGACGTCGATGGTGCCGTCGATCAGCTCGGGCAGGAAGGCGTGACTGGCGATGCATAGCGTGGCCGGCCCCAGCAGGACGAAGGCGAATTCGCCGTAGGTCCAGTCCCGCTCCGCCCGCATCGCCCAGAACGACCACCACATCTGGATGTGCAGGGCGATCAGCAAGCCGATCCAGACGCTGTGCAGCCAATAGGGAGAGACCCGCCGGCGGATCTGGACCATGTTGCCGATGCCGGCAAACAGCTGGGTCATGCCCAGGCCGAGCACCAGCGACACCATCACCGACAGGTAATTGAATGCGTCCATCCTGCGCGTCCCGGCTGCCAGGCCGCAGTCAGGCTACTTTCGCCGCGTGTGGCGGCCGTGAATCCGCTGCGAGAGGGGCTTCAGCCCCGAGGAGGCCAGGCTGTCAGGGCTGAAGCCCCTCCCACAGGGTTTCAGTAGCGCAGCAACGCGTGCAGCGGCACGCCAGCCGGCCAGCGTGCCCGGCCCTGCAACGACTCCAGTTCAATCAGGACACTGGCACCGACCAGCTGCGCGCCCAGCTTGAGCACGAGTTCCCAGGCTGCCGCCAGCGTGCCGCCGGTGGCCAGTACGTCGTCGACGATCAGGGTCCGTTCGCCCGGCCGCAGCGCGTCGTTGCGCGCCTGCAGCCGGTCGCTGCCGTACTCGAGCTGGTAGGCGACCTCGACCAGCGGCGGCGGCAGCTTGCCCGGCTTGCGCAGGGGCACGAAGCCGGCGTGCAGCTTCTGCGCCAGCGCCGCACCGAAGATGAAGCCGCGCGACTCGATCCCGCACACCGCCTGCACCTGACTGCCCTGCCAGGGTTCGGCCAGCGCATCGATGCAGCGGGCGAAGCCGCCGGCATCGGCGAGCAGCGGGGTGACATCGCGGAACACCACGCCCGGCTTGGGGAAGTCGGCGACTTCGCGGATCAGGGATTGGAAGGAGGACATGGCAAGGCGCGGACAGGGGGCGGACCAAGATAGCCCATCCTTCAAGCCGTCATTCCGATGGCCAGTCATCCCGTAACCCGCCATCCCGTAACCCGTCAATCCCGTAACCCGTCAATCCCGTAACCCGTCAATCCCGTAACCCGTCATTCCCGTAACCGGTCCCCCCCGTAACCCGTCATTCCCGCGAAGGCGGGAACCCAGCGACTTGCGCTCCTGTTGACTGGTGCCTACCGGTCACAGCGAACGACGCTGGGTTCCCGCCTTCGCGGGAATGACGTGCTAAAGGCGCGGGAATGACGGGCTAAAGGCCTTCAGGCCGGCAGCAGGCCCGGCGGAAGATCGGAGGCTTCCTCTCCGTCCTCTTCCGGCGGCGGCTGGTTCAGCGGCAGCGCCGCCACAATCTCGCTGGCCTCGGGCCAGACCACATCCGGCACGCACACCTGGATCGTGCCGAACAGGGGCAATTCGCCCATTCCACCCAGCAGCGCCTCGCCCTTGAGGAACACCGGGATCTCCTGGGCTTCCAGGGCATGACGCACCAGGTGCGCGTCGATCAGGTTGGCGGCTTCGTAGACGACTTTCATGGCGGGGGATCCACGGTGAGGCTGTGGATGAGAATACGCCCGCGCCTTTGAATGGGGGCATGGAACGAAGACGGGAAGCCGTGGGATGGGGGGCTCAAGCGCTGCTGGCCTGGATCCCGGCGTTCGCCGGGATGACGGGCTAAACTTCCCGGTCTTCCCCGCCCGTGCGATCCCGAATGTCCGCTACGTCCCACGCCAACGCCCACACCGCCGCCCCGACCGCCGACGATGCCCTGGCATCCACCAGGCAGGACTTCATCCGGCAGATCGTTCGTGAGGACGTGGCCAGCGGCAAGCACCAGGCGATCAAGACCCGCTTCCCGCCCGAGCCCAACGGCTACCTGCACATCGGCCATGCCAAGGCGATCTGCCTGGACTTCGGCATTGCCCGCGAGTTCGGCGGCGAGTGCAACCTGCGCCTGGACGACACCAACCCGGTCAAGGAAGACCCGGAATACGTCCGCGCCATCCAGGAAGACGTGCACTGGCTCGGTTTCCAGTGGCACGACCTGCGCCACGCCTCCGACTACTTCGAGGTGATCTACCGCGCCGCCGAGAAGCTGGTGCGCCAGGGCGATGCCTTCGTCTGCGACCTGTCTGCCGACGAGGTGCGCGCTTACCGCGGCACGCTGACCGAACCGGGCCGCAACTCGCCCTACCGTGACCGCAGCGTCGAGGAGAACCTCGACCTGCTGCGCCGCATGCGCGCCGGCGAATTCCCCGACGGCGCACGCACGCTGCGCGCGAAGATCGACATGGCCGCCGGCAACATGAACCTGCGCGACCCGGCGCTGTACCGCATCAAGCACGTCGAGCACCAGAACACCGGCACCGACTGGCCGATCTACCCGATGTACGACTTCGCCCACTCGCTCAGCGACGCGGTCGAGGGCATCACCCATTCGCTGTGCACGCTGGAGTTCGAAGACCACCGCCCGCTCTACGACTGGTGCGTGGACAAGGTCGACCTGGCCAATTCTAAGGAGCTGGTGCAGCCGCTGCTCGACAAGGGCCTGCCGTTCGAGGCCAGCAAGCCGCGCCAGATCGAATTCTCGCGCCTGAACTTCAACTACCTGGTGATGAGCAAGCGCAAGCTGATGGCGCTGGTGCAGGCCGGGCTGGTGGACGGTTGGGACGACCCGCGCATGCCGACCCTGCAGGGCATCCGCCGCCGCGGCTACACGCCGTCGGCGCTGCGCCTGATGGTCGACCGCGTCGGCATCAGCAAGCAGAACTCGCTGCTCGACATCTCCATCCTCGAAGGCGCCCTGCGCGACGACCTCGACGCCAGCGCGCCGCGGCGCATGGCGGTGATCGACCCGCTCAAGCTGGTGATCACCAACCTGGCAGCCGGCCACGAGGAATCGCTGACGTTCCCGAACCATCCCAAGGACGAGAGCGCCGGCGTGCGCACCATGCCGTTCTCCAACGAGTTGTGGATCGAGCGCGAGGACTTCGAGGAAGTGCCGCCGAAGGGCTTCAAGCGCCTGACCACGGGCGGCGAAGTGCGACTGCGGGGCGCCGGCATCTTCCGTTGCGACGAGGTGATCAAGGACGGCGACAACGTCGTCGAGATCCGCGGCGTGCTCGATCCCGAATCGCGTCCCGGCATGGCCGGCGCCGACCGCAAGATCAAGGGCACGATCCACTGGGTCAGCGCGCGCCACGCGGTTGCTGCTGAGATCCGTCTGTACGACCGCCTCTTCAACGTCGCCGATCCGGACGACGACGAGGGCACCGGCAAGACCTACACCGACCACCTCAACCCGGATTCGCGCCGCACCGTCACCGGCTATGTCGAGCCGGCAGCGGCTGTGGCAAGTCCGGAGCAGTCGTTCCAGTTCGAGCGCATCGGCTACTTCGTCGCCGACCGCCACGACCACCGCAGCGACGCACCCGTGTTCAACCGCAGCGTCACCTTGCGTGACACCTGGACCACGAAATCCTGAGGAGAAGGCCATGCGTCGCCTGTCGTCGTCGCTACTGATCGCCCTGCTTCTGGTGCTGTGCGCGTGCGCCGCGCCGCCTGCTGAATCCGCACGGGCGACGGCGCCGCAGGCCGCTGCTACGCCCGCCACGCCGTCAACGCCCACGCCTGCTGCAAGCCCCGCTCCCGCGCAGTCGGTCGCCGTGCCGGCGGCCATCAGGATCGACCGCAGCTGCCGCAGCGACAATGACTGCGCCATCAAGGACGTCGGCAACTGCTGCGGCGCGATGCCGGCCTGCGTCAACGTCAACAGTCCGACCGATCCGCAGGGCGTCCAAGACGCATGCGCCAAGAGTGGCCGCATGGGCGTGTGCGGTTTCAAGGCGATCGAGAGCTGCCAGTGCGTTCAGGGGCAATGCAAGGAACACGCCTCTGCTCTCGAACAAGGCCCGGAGCAGGTGCGCTGATGCTGTACGCGCAGGTGCACCTGACCCTGCCGGCGTGGGTGCACGAGGCGGTGGACACCAGCCGTGCCTACGCCGGCGATGAAGCCAAGGTGGCTCTGGCCATCGAGCTGTCGCGTCGAAACATCGAGGCCGGCAGTGGCGGCCCGTTCGGCGCGGCGGTATTCGGTCCCGACGACCGCATCGTCTCCATCGGCGTCAACCGCGTGCTGCCGCATACCTGTTCGCTGGCGCATGCCGAGACCATGGCCTACATGCTGGCGCAGCAACGCACGCAACGTGCACGCCTCAACGAGGATGCCAGCGGCCAGCGCATCGGCCCGATCACGCTGGCCACGTCCTCGCAGCCGTGCTGCCAGTGCTACGGCGCCACCGTGTGGGCCGGCATCGACCGCCTGCTGATCGGCGCGCGCAGCGACGACGTCGAGGAGCTGACCGAGTTCGACGAAGGCCCGCTGCCGGCCGACTGGGCCGGTGAACTCGAGCGTCGCGGAATACAGGTCGTGCGCGACATCCACCGCGATGACGCGCGCGCGGTGCTGCGCGCCTACGGCGAATCCGGCGGCGAGCGCTACTGAGTGAGCACAGACGCCCCCATCGCCGACGCACTCCTGTGCTACTGCCGCCCCGGCTTCGAACCGGAGCTGGCCGCCGAGCTGAGCGAGCGCGCGGCGCTGCTCGACCTGCCCGGCTATGCGCGCACGCAGCGCAACCAGGCCTACGTCGAGTTCCTCGGCACCGATGCGGTGGCGCTGTCGCGGGCGTTGCCGTACGACGATCTGATCTTCGCCCGGCAGAAGCTGTTGCGGCTGGCCGATCTGCAGGGGCTCGACCCGAGCGACCGGATCACGCCGATCGTCAATGCACTGCATGCGGCCTACCCCGATGGCAGGCCGTCGGCCTATGGCGACGTGTGGGTCGAGCATCCCGATTCCGACGAGGCCAAGCCGCTGGCGGGCTTGGCGCGCAGCTTCGGCAATGCGCTGCGACCGGCGTTGCGCAAGGCCGGCTGGCTGACCCGCATCGACGACCCGCGGCGGCCGCGCCTGCACGTGATCTTCCTCGCCGGCGACCACACCATGCTCGCGCAGGCAAGCCCGCGCGACGGCTCGCCGTGGCCACTGGGCATCCCGCGCCTGCGCATGCACGCCGATGCGCCCAGCCGTTCGGCGCTGAAACTCGAAGAAGCCCTGCTCACCCTGGTCCACGAGCACGAGCGCGAGACCCTGTTCCGCGACAACATGCGCGCCGCCGATCTCGGTGCGGCACCCGGCGGCTGGAGCTGGGTGATGATGCGCCAGGGCCTGCGCGTGATCTCGATCGACAACGGACCGCTGCGCCCGCACCTGCTAGACAGTGGTCGCGTCGAGCACCTGCGCGCCGACGGCTTCCAGTGGCAACCGAAGGGACCGCTGGACTGGATGGTCTGCGACATGGTCGAACAGCCGCGCCGCGTCGCCGAGCGCATGGCGACCTGGATCCGTGAGGGCTGGTGCAGGCACACCATCTTCAACCTGAAGTTGCCGATGAAGAAACGCTGGGAAGAAACCCGCCTGTGCCTGGAGCTGTTCGAGCGCCAGGCGGAAAAGCCGCTGACGATCCGCGCGCGCCAGCTCTATCACGACCGCGAGGAAATCACGGTTTTCGCGACGCCGCAATGATGCGTTCCGCTAGGCACGAGATGGCAAAGTGCGCGTGCGGACCCAGCTGAAGCGTCGGAAAGGAGAGGGTGGCAGGCGAGCTAGAGCCCGGCAGCGTGACGCCAGAATGCGTGAGTCAGCGGCGGCAGGCGCCCGACCATGCCCAGCAGCGGCCCGCGCACCAATGTAGGCACCATTGCATCGTTCGAGAACAGACGGTTGATGCCGTCGAACGCGTAGGCCGACACCGCATTGGCACTTCGCTGTTGACGCGCCCATCGTGCCAGCCGCTGCGGCGAACCCGGGTCGATGCCGCGTTGGTGCGCGTTCGCCACGACGGCGCGCAGCGTCGTCACGTCGCGCAGGCCGAGATTGACGCCCTGTCCGGCCAGCGGGTGCACGGCATGCGCCGCATCGCCGATCACCGCCAGGCGCCCGGCGGCCTGACTCTGCGCAAGCTGCAGGCGCAAGGGAAACGCCGCCCGCCTCGACACGCTGACCAGTGCGCCCAGGCGCCCGGCGAATGCCGCCTCCAGTTCGCCCAGGAACGCGCCCGGTTCGGCCTGCAGCAGTCGCGCTGCCTCGTCATCGGGCAGCGTCCACACGATCGAGCTGGTGTACTCGTCGCTGGCGAACGGCAGGAATGCCAGTGGCCCGGTCGGCAGGAACCGTTGCCAGCAGGTCGCCTGGTGCGGCAGCTCGCTGCGGACGAAGGCGACCACGCCGCGCTGACCGTAGTCATGGCGCGGCGCATCGATACCGGCCAGGGCGCGTAACTTCGATTCGGCACCGTCGGCCGCCACGACCAGCCGTGCGCGCAACGACAGCCCGCTGTGCAACTGCACGCTTGCACCCTGCTCGTCCTGTTCGAACGCAGTGACCGCGTCGGGGCAATGCAACTGCACGCCCGCGGCCGGCAACGCCTTCCACAGGCGATCGACCAGCAAGGCATGTTCGACGATCCAGCCCAGCTCGCGCCGGCCGAACGCATCGGCATCGAAGGCGAGCTCGCCACCGCCTGCCGCATCCCACACGCGCATCGCGCGATACGGCTGCGCGCGCGCATCGCGCACGCCGGACCAGGCGCCCAGGTCATCGAGCAGCGCGGCATTGTCCGGCGCGAAGGCATACACGCGCAGGTCGATGGCATCCGAATCGGTCGCCTCCGGCCGCCACGCCGGCGGTTCGCGCGCTTCGACCAGGGCCACTCGCAGGCCGTCGCGGGCAAAGGCAAGCGCCGCGGCGGCGCCGACGACGCCGGCACCGACCACGATCACGTCGAGACCACCACGGCGGCTCATGGCGACATCTCCCGGAACAGCGCGCTTCTACAGAGCTCGGGCACGTCGCCGCGATAGCCCATCGCACCGCCCACCAGGAACGACTGCGCCGAGGGCAAACGGTCCACCGCGAACAGCCCGAGGCTGCGCAGCGGCCGCAGCAGTCGCGCCTTGTTGGAGCTCAACCGGGCCAGGCCGTCGGAGAATCCGGTGGTGCGCTCGCGATCCTCGCGGCGGCGTTCGACATATGACGCGAGCAGCGCGGGCGCACCGCAATCGGCGCCAAGGTCGGCGCGGCGTGCGTGCTCGATGAGCTCGGCCAGGGTAAGTGCATCGCGCAGCCCGAGATTGAATCCCTGCGCGCCGATCGGATGGATGGTCTGGGCTGCATTGCCCATCAGCACCGCGCGCGCGGCGACGGTGCGCTGCGCCAGCACCCGGATCGCCGCATGCGAGCTGCGTGGACCACAGCCGAGAAAGCGTCCCGCGCGCCAGCCGAATGCCTCCTGCGCACGCGCCAGGAAGCCGGCCTCGTCGAGTGCCGCGACATCGGCTGCGTGCTCGCTGGCAACGGCATGGATCAGGCCGTAATGGCGGTCGCCACGCGGCAACAGCGCCGTCGGGCCTTCATCGCCGAGCCGCTCGTAGGCGGTGCCGTCGGGTGGCCGTGCCGCGCGCACCCGGGTGACGAACAGGGTCTGGCAATAATCGTGCTCGTCAACGCCGATGCCGAGCGCGTCGCGCACGCCGCTGCGGGTGCCGTCGGCGGCGACCAGCAACTGCGCCTGCAGCACGCGCTCGCCGCCACCGCTGGCAGTGCTGCCGTCTGCGACGCGCACTGCGCAGGCCGCACCGTCCGTCGACGCCAGGCCGAGGAAACGCATCGGCCGATAGTGGGTCAGCCGCGTCAGTTCCGCCAGCCGCGCTTCCAGCGCCTCGCCGAAATCGCGCGCCACCACCACCCGGCCAAACTCGCTGCGACCGTAACGCCGGGCCTCCAGCAGGCTGCGGCCGAAATCGCCGCGGCGGCTGATGTGGATGCGCTCGATCGCACCGCTGGGCGCGCGCAGCTTCTGCAGCACGCCCAGGGCCGTCAGTGCATTGACCGTGGCTTCGGCAAAACTCAGATTGCGCTCATCGAACACGGCCGGCAGCGCACCGGCAGGGGCGGCTTCGACCAGGCCGACGTCCAGGCCGATACGCTCGAGCGCGATCGCCAGGCTGGCGCCGACCAGGCCGCCGCCGACGATGAGGACATCGTGAAGATCGGGCCGGCTTCGACCGGACAAACCGGCCGCGGCGGAAGATTCTGGGGGCGGGGAATTGGGGGGCAAAACAGGCATTGCGTTATGCTAGCGGTTCCTGAAGGCCGTTACCTTCCAAAGAATCGACCACGATGAATCGTCCTGCATCCGAGAAATTGTTCGCACCCGGCCCGCTGGTCCTCGCCGGCATGATCGTGGTCGCCGCGCTCACCCGCCTGCTGCCGCACCCGCCGAACTTCTCGCCGGTCGAAGCCATGGCCCTGTTTGGCGGTGCGTATTTCGCCTCCAGGCGCTGGGCATTCTTCGTGCCGCTGGCCGGCATGTTCATCTCCGACATCGCGCTGGCCGCTATCAACGGCGGCCTGTATTCGACCTGGTTCGGCAGCGCCGGCATCTGGGTGGTCTATCTGTGCGTGGCCCTCACCACGGCGCTGGGCCTGAACCTGCGCGGCCGTGTCAGCGGTTCGCGCGTGCTCGGCTACTCGCTGGTCGGCTCGGTGCTGTTCTTCGTCGTCACCAATTTCGCCTCCTGGGCATTCCAGGTGACCCCGACCTACCCGATGACCGCTGCCGGCCTCGGCGCGGCCTTCGTCGCCGGCATCCCGTTCTTCCAGTGGACCGTGCTGGGCACGCTGTTCTACGCCGCGCTGCTGTTCGGTGGCTTCGCCCTGCTGCGCCAGCGCGTGCCGGCGCTGCGGATGCAGACGGTCTGAGCGGCGGTCCGCGCTAACCGTGGGCAACCGCCTCAGCAAGATCTACACCCGCACCGGCGACGACGGCACGACCGGCCTGGGTGACGGCAGCCGCGTCGCCAAGGATTCGGCGCGCGTGGCGGCCTACGGCACGGTCGACGAGGCCAACTCCTGCATCGGCCTGGTGCTGGCGGCGGACGTGCCCGACGACATCCGTTCGTTGCTGACGACAGTGCAGCACCAGATGTTTGACCTCGGCGGCGAGCTGTGCATCCCTGGCCACGCCGCCATCTTCGATGCCGACATCGACCGACTCGAGCAGCAGCTCGATGCCTTCAACGAGCCGTTGCCGCCGCTGAAGGATTTCATCCTGCCCGGCGGTGGCGAAGCCGCGGCGCGTTGCCACATCGCGCGCACCGTCGTGCGCCGCGCCGAGCGCGAAACCGTGGCGTTGTCGCGGCTGGAACCGGTGCGGGCCGAAGCAATCCGCTATCTCAACCGCCTGTCCGACCTGCTGTTCGTGCTTTCGCGTGTGCTGGCCCGTGCCAGCGGCCACGGCGAAGTGCTGTGGAACCACGAGCGCCGCAAGGCCTGAGCACGCAGCGGCGGAGCGGCTGACATGCGCGTCTACAGCCACACGGCCTGCACATTCCACGATCCCGGCCCGGGCCATGCCGAGCGGCCGCTGCGGCTGGTCGCGGTGACCGAAGCGCTGCGCGAGAACTTCCCCGGACTGGACTGGCAGGAAGCGCCGCGGGCAAGCCGCGGGCAACTGCTGCGCGTCCACGACGACACATTGCTGGCGCTGGTGCTCGACACCGCGGTCGATGGTCCGATGGCGCTCGATCCGGACACGGTGCTGGCGCCAGGCTCGGCCGAAGCCGCGCTGCGCGCGGCAGGTGCGGGCATCGCCGCTGTCGACGCGGTGATGCACGGCGAAGTGCGGCGCGCGTTCTGCGCGGTGCGACCTCCCGGTCACCACGCCACGCCGACGGTGGCCATGGGCTTCTGTCTGTTCAACAACATCGCCGTTGCCGCCGCGCATGCCTGCGACAAGCACGGGCTGGCGCGCGTGGCCGTGGTCGATTTCGACGTGCACCACGGCAACGGCACCCAGGCGATCTTCGATACCGACCCGCGGGTGATGTACCTGAGTTCGCACCAGATGCCGCTGTACCCCGACACCGGCTACGCCAACGAACGCGGCGTCGGCAACATCGTCAACGCACCGTTGCCGCCGACCGGTGGCAGCGACGCGTTCCGCCGCGCCTGGCGGGAGCAGCTGCTGCCGGCCCTGGATTCGTTCCGTCCGCAGATGCTCTTCATTTCCGCCGGCTTCGACGGACACAAGCGCGACCCGTTGGCGCAGCTGGAGCTGGAGACCGACGACTACGCCTGGATCACCCGCGAACTGGCGGTCGTCGCCGACCGCCATGGCAACGGCAGGATCGTGTCGATGCTCGAAGGCGGCTACGACCTGTCGGCGTTGCGCGAATGCAGCGTGGCGCACGTGGGCGCGCTGCTCGACGGCCAACTGTAGGAGCGAGCTTGCTCGCGATCAGGCCTTTCCGCGGCGGGAACGTCTGGTCGCGAGCAAGCTCGCTCCTACGTCCACAATCGCCGGGACGCAGGCGCCTGCCACCTGTCTTGACGCGGAAATGAACAAGGTTGTGGGCAAGATGCCGCTCGCGTTGCCCGCTTGCAGTGGATACGGCAAGCTAGCGACCCGTTTCCCCACGCCAAGCGACGGTTCCCGAGTGCGCCAATCCCTACGCCTGCTTCCGTTGTCGCTGTGCATCGCGCTGGCCCTGCCCGCGCACGCCGCCGACGGCGACGGCGACGAGGAGGATTGGGGCCTGTGCCCGATCGTGGACGCGGTGCCGTCCTTCGATGACGCGCCCGCGCCGATGGGAAACATGGCCACGCGTGGCCAGGAACCGACCGACATCGACGGTGGCCAGCTCGAGCGCTCGGCCAACGAGCAGGACATCGTCGTCCAGGACAACGTCAAGCTCAATCGCGGCGACCAGTTCCTCGGTACCGACAAGCTCAGCTACAACGAGGAAACCGGCAAGTACAGCGCGATTGGCCACGTCCGCTACCAGGACTCGGGCATGCGGGTCACCGCCGCGCGAGCCGAGGGCGACCAGACCGCCGACAAGCACCGCATCGAGGACGTCCAGTACCAGCTGACCCAGCGCCGCGGCAACGGCGGCGCCGACCGCATCGACCTCGATGGCGCCAAGGGCAGCCTGATCGGTTCGACCTATTCCACCTGCGCGCCCGACCAGCGCGCCTGGGAACTTCGCGCGCACCGGATCGACATCGACACTGCCGAAGGCGTGGGCGTTGCCCGCAACGCGACGATCCGCATCGGCAAGGTGCCGGTGATGTACGTGCCGTGGTTCATGTTCCCGGTCGACGAGCGCCGACGCACCGGCCTGCTGTATCCGCAGCTTTCGCTGTCTGGACGCAATGGTTTCGACTGGAAACAGCCGATCTACCTCAACCTTGCCCCAAACTACGACGCCACGCTCTATCCGCGCTACATGAGCGACCGCGGCAGCCTGTTGGGCACCGAGTTCCGCTGGCTGTACCCCAACGGCAGGGGCGAGGTCTACGGCACCTGGATGCCGCACGACGACCTGCCCGGCAACGAACCCGAGCGCTACCTCAACGACCTTAGCGGCAGGGCAATCCAGGGCGCCACGCTGCCGGAAGACAATCGCGGCCAGTTCGCGTTGACTGCTACCCACAACCTCAACCGGACCTGGTACGCCAACACCAACCTGGGCTGGGTCAGCGACACGCATTACTTCGAGGATTTCAGCAGCAGCCTGTACGGAATCTCGAACTATTCGATCCGCAGCAACGCGGGCCTGTACGGACGCGGCCGCTACTGGAATGCGCAGCTGATGGCCGACCACTACCAGCTGGCCGACTACACCCTTACCGATGCCAGCCTGGCGTTCGACCGCCTGCCGCGCGCCTATGCGCATTGGGCGCAGCCGGTTGTCGGAAACTGGCTGCAGGCGGGCGTGGACACCGAACTGGTGCGCTTCGACCACACCGAGTTCCTCGGCGGCTCGCGCTTCGACGTAAAGCCCTACATCGTCATGCCGCTGGAAGGCGCCAGCTGGTTTATCCGGCCCAAACTGGCCTGGCGCTATACCGCCTACCAGATGGACGGAACCGGCGACGAACGCGCCGCCGAATTCGTCAGGCGCTACGGCGGGACCGCCCCCGACCTCAGTGACAGCAACCAGACCCGCAGCGTACCGATCACCTCGGTCGATGCCGGCCTGTACTTCGACCGCAACACCACCATCCGTGGCGACAGCTACCTCAACACGCTGGAGCCGCGGATCTACTACCTGAACGTGCCCTACCGCGACCAGTCCGGCCTGTCGATCTACGACACCGGCGCGACCACGTTCAGCTGGGGGCAGCTGTTCCGCGACAACCGCTATACCGGCGCCGACCGCCAGGCCGACGCAAACCAGCTCACCGCCGCCCTCACCACGCGCCTGATCAGCGAGGAAACCGGCCAGGAACGGCTGGCGGCGAGCCTGGGCCAGATCTTCTACTTCGACGACAGCCGGGTCGCCCTGCCCAACGAGGCGCCGATCGAGCAGGGCAAGTCGGCCTGGATCGCCGACGCCAGCGTCAGCCCGAGCGACCGCTGGACGCTGTCAGGCACCTACATGTGGAACCCGAAGTACCGCGCCGAGGACATGACCAGCTTCCGCGCCCGCTATATCTTCGACAACAACGGCGTGGTCAACTTCGGCTACCGCTACCGGCGCAACGCCGGCTTCCGCCCGGGGATCGACCCGCCCGAGAGCCAGGACCTGCTCGAACAGGCCGATTTTTCGTTCCTGTACCCGATCAACCGCACCTGGAGCGTGGTCGGCCGCTACTACTACTCGATCCTCGACAAGAAGCAACTTGAGGCGATCGCCGGTGTCCAATGGGAGAGCTGCTGCCTTGCCGCCCGTCTGGTGGGCCGCCGCTACCTGCGCAATCGTGATGGTGAACTGGATACCCGGATCATGTTCGAGTTTGAACTCAAAGGCCTGGGCTCGGCCGGGCAGAACGTAGAGCGCGCCCTGCGCCGTGGTATCCTCGGTTACAACCGCGATGACCTCTATCTCGTGCCGCCCAGCTCCGCGGAGCGCCTGAACAACGGCGGCGGCCAAGTCGAATCAACTCCCGACCCGACCCTATGAAGAAACTACTCGCGTCCGCCCTTGCCGTCGCGGTGCTCTCCGGCACCCTGCCGCTGGCGACCGCCACGGCCCAGGAGCCTGCCGGCTCGGTCCAGCCCATCGACGGCATCGCTGCCGTGGTCGACGAGGACGTGATCCTCAAGACCGAGGTCGATCGCGCCGTCACCAACATCCTCGGCCAGTACACCGGCCGCGAGAACCAGCTGCCGCCGCGCGACGTACTTGAGCGCCAGGTGCTCGAGCGCCTGGTCCTGGTCAAGCTGCAGGTTGCCCGCGCAGCGAGCACCGGCGTGCGGGTCACCGACCAGGAAGTCGACCAGGCCATCGCCGGCATCGCCCAGCAGAACCGGGTCAGCCCCGAGCAGTTGCGCCAGCAGCTGGCGCGCGAGGGCACCTCCTACACCGATTTTCGCAGCTCGATCCGCGACGAACTGCTGATCCAGCGCCTGCGCCAGCGCTTTGCGCAGAGCCGCGTCACGGTCAGCGACTCGGAGATCGACGCCGCCATGGCCGCCCAGGCCAACAGTGGCAGCCAGTACCACCTGGCCCACATCCTGGTGCAGTTGCCCGAAGGCGCCACTGCCGAGCAGATCGCCGTCGCGCAGAAGAAGATCGAGGGCGTGAAGGCCCTGATCGACAAGGGCGAGATGGACTTCTCTGCGGCCGCGGTGCGTTACTCCGACAGCCCCAACGCGCTGGAAGGCGGCGACCTGGGCTGGCGCAGCGTCGACGAGATCCCGCAGGCCTTCGCGACGCTGATGCGCAGCATGAGCGTCGGTGAGGTCACGGCGCCGATCCGCGGCCCCAGCGGCTTCCAGCTGGTCAAGCTGGTCGAGACCCGCGACGCCTCGCAGGCCGCTCCGGCGATGGTCACCCAGTACCAGGCCCGCCATATCCTGATCCGCGTCAACGAGCAGACCGACGACGCCAAGGCCAAGGCCAAGGCAATGACCCTGCAGGCCCGTCTGGCCGGCGGCGCCGACTTCGCGCTGCTGGCGCAGGAGAACTCCGATGACCCGAGCTCGCGCGGCAAGGGCGGCGAGCTGGGCTGGTTCACGCGCGACGAATTCGGTCCCGACTTCGGCGCGGCCATCGCCGGGCTGCAGCAGGGCCAGGTGTCGGCACCCGTCCGCACGCAGGCTGGCTGGCACCTGGTCAAGCTGGAGGGTACGCGCGAGTCCGATGTGGGCGACCGCAACCGTCGCGCCCAGGTCCAGGAAACCATCGGCCGTCGCAAGCTCGAGGACGAGTGGAACCGCTACCTGCGCGAGATGCGCGGCGAAGCCTTCGTCGACGTCCGCGTCGGCAAGGCCGCCGAGCCCGCTACCCCGGCCGCGGCGCCCGCCAGCGGCAGCTGAGTGATCCCGGGATGACCCCCGGGAACAACCATGCCCGGCTCGCCCTGGTGCCGGGCGAACCGGCGGGCGTGGGCCCTGAGTTGTGCGTGCGGCTGGCCCAGCGCCCGCGCGACTATTCCCTGACCGCCTTCGCCGACGCACGCAGCCTGCAGGCCGCCGCGGCGACGCTCGGCCTGCCGCTGCAATTGCTGACACCCGGGCAGCCGGCGATCGGGCCCGGCGAGCTGGCCCTGGTCGAGGTTGCCAATGCTGTTGCACCGGCGTTCGGCCATCCCGACCCGCGCAATGCGCAGGCGGTGATCAGTGCCCTGCTGCAGGCCGCGCAGGGCTGTCTCGATGGCTCATACGACGGCGTGGTCACCGGCCCGGTGCACAAGGCGGTGATCAACGAAGGCGGCATCGCCTACACCGGCACCACCGAACTGCTCGCGCAGCAGGCCGGGCGCGAGGTGGTGATGATGCTGGCCAACGACATCGTCCGTGTCGCACTGGTGACCACCCACCTGCCGCTGCGCGCGGTCGCCGATGCCATCACCGCGCAGGCATTGACCCACACCCTGCTGACCACCCACGCGGCACTGCGCAACGACTTCGGCATCGCCGAGCCGGTGATCGCAGTGCTGGGCCTGAACCCGCATGCCGGCGAAGCCGGCCACCTCGGCCGCGAGGAGCTGGACATCATCGAACCCGCCATCGCCGCGCTGCGCGCGCAGGGCCTGCGCCTGGTCGGCCCGTTGCCCGCCGACACGGCCTTCCTGCCGGCCAAGCTGCTCGGCTTCGACGCGGTGGTGGCGATGTACCACGACCAGGGCCTGCCGGTGCTGAAGTACAGCGGCTTCGAGCACGCGGTGAACCTCACCCTCGGCCTGCCCTACCCGCGCGTGGCAGTCGACCACGGCACGGCGCTGGAACTGGCGGGCCAGGGCGTGGCCGACCCTTCGAGCCTGTTCGCCGCCGCAGACACCTGTGCCCGCATTGCCCGCTTCCGGCGCAGCGCTCCGGTCATGGGCACATCCTCAACGAGCGCGACCGCATGAGCACCCGCCACTTCACCGAGCCGGCAAAGAAGCACCTCGGCCAGCATTTCCTGCACGATCGCCGGATCATCGACATGATCGTGCAGGCAGTCGACCCCAGGCCGGGCGATCGCTTGGTCGAGATCGGCCCCGGCCAGGGCGCGATCACTTTCCCGTTGCTCGATCGCCATGGCGAGCTGACGGTAATCGAGTTCGACCGCGACCTGATCTTCCCGCTGACCGATGCCGCACGCGCGCACGGCACGCTGGAGGTGATCCACCGCGACGTGCTCAGCGTCGATTTCAGCGTGATCGCGCGCAACAGCGGCGCCGGCGATGGCCAGACCGGTGACGGAAAGATCCGCCTGGTCGGCAACCTTCCCTACAACCTGTCCTCGCCGATCCTGTTCCATGCACTGGACCATGCCGCGGCCATCCGCGACATGGTTTTCATGCTGCAGAAGGAAGTCGTCGACCGCATGGCCGCCGGACCGGGCAGCAAGGTCTATGGACGCCTGGGCGTGATGCTGCAGGCCTATTGCCACGTGACCCCGCTGTTCGACGTCCCGCCGGCCGCTTTCAAGCCGCCGCCGAAGGTCGATTCGGCGGTGGTGCGCCTGGTGCCGCGCGCACCGGAAACCATTGGCGTCGCCGATCCGGCGATGTTCACCGCGGTCGTTCGCGATGCGTTCGGACAACGTCGCAAGACCCTGCGCAACGCGCTTTCGAAGCTGTGCGACGCGGCCGCGATCGAGGCCGCCGGCGTGCGCCCGGACGCGCGCGCCGAACAGATCGAGGTCGCCGATTTCGTGCGCCTGGCCAATTCGCTGGCAAAGGCGTAGCCGACGCAACGCAGTGAACGGCCCCTCAACGCGCATCGGCTGGACTTCGGCCGCGCGGCTCCCGGCGCCTGCCTTCCACGGCTCGTGCACACAACGTTGACCAATTTTCGACGCCTCGCCCTACACTGTCGGCATGGAACGCAGTACCGATTACGCCGTCGACGTCTCCGTCGCCACCCGTTACCTCGACGACCAGTCCGAGCCTGGCCAGGACCGCTATGTCTTCGCCTACACGATCAGCATCCGCAACGCCGGCCGCGTGCCCGCGCGCCTGCTGAGCCGGCGCTGGCTGATCACCGACAGCAATGGCAAGGTCCAGGAAGTCGAGGGCGAAGGCGTGGTCGGCGAACAGCCGTACCTGCGGCCCGGCGACGACTTCGAATACACCTCCGGTGCCGTGCTGGAAACCAGCCACGGCATGATGGAAGGCAGCTACCACATGCTCGCCGACGATGGCACGCAGTTCGATGCGCCGATTCCGGCCTTCAGCCTGTCCGTGCCGCGAACGTTGCACTGACCGGGCCCCTGCGCACATGACCACCTGGGCCATCGGCGATCTGCAAGGCTGCTACGACGCGACCCAGCGCCTGCTGGAAAAGATCGCCTTCGATCCCGCGCGCGACCAGCTCTGGTTCTGCGGCGACCTGGTCAACCGCGGCGGCCAGTCGCTGGAAACCCTGCGCCTGGTGCATTCGCTGCGCGCCAACAGCGTGGTCGTGCTGGGCAACCACGACCTGTCGCTGCTGGCGATAGGCGAACGGCGCGAGGACGAGCAGCGCAAGGTCAACCAGGACCTGCAGCGTATCGTGCTGGCCGAAGACCGCGACGAGCTGCTGACCTGGCTGCGCATGCAGAAGCTGGTCCACGCCGACCGCAAGCTGGGCTGGATGATGGTCCACGCCGCGCTGGCGCCGCAGTGGTCGACGCAGATGGCCGAGCGCTTCGCCCGCGAGATCGAGGAGCGCCTGCACGGCGACCAGTTCCGCCGGCTGCTCAAGAACATGTACGGCGACAAGCCGGCCTGGCATCCCAAGCTGGCAGGCGTCGAGCGCCATCGCGCGATCATCAACGTGTTCACGCGCCTGCGTTACTGCACGCCGCGCGGCCGCATCTCGTTCGAGGACAAGGGCAGCCCCGGCACCCAGCCGGCCGGGCTGTACCCCTGGTACGAAGTGCCCGGGCGCGTGGAGCGCGACCTCAAGATCGTCTGCGGCCACTGGTCGACACTGGGGTTGTTCATCGGCCACGGCGTCCACGCCATCGATACCGGTGCGGTATGGGGCGGCAAGCTCACGGCGTTGCAACTCGACACCGATGAGCTGCGCCTGGTCCAGGTCGCCGGGCGCGATGTTCCGGCGACGCCACCGCGACCACGGCCGCCGAGCGGTTTCCGACAAGCTCACGCCGACGACCGCAACCGCCAGCGCCAGCAACGCCAATCGCAGGGCGGCCAACCGCGCCAGGGGCAACCGCGTGGCCCGGGCAATGGCGGGCAGGGAAGGCCGCGCCAGAACGAATCCGCAGCCGCCCCGCCACCGGTGGAAACCGACCAGGACTGACCCGGGCCTGCTCGCGATCGGACACCGATGCCCGTAGGAGCGAGCTTGCTCGCGATCCGGCCTTTCCGCGTCGGACACGGTGATCGCGAGCAAGCTCGCTCCTACACAGTGGTTCAGGCGCGTATGTAGTCGACGAACTCGAACGCGCAGGCGTGCTTGGCATCCGCGTCATGCCGCTCGCGCGCCACGACGCGCCACTGCATCTCATCGACCGCGGGGAAGAATGCATCAGCGCCCTCGACCACGGTGTCGACCAGGGTCAGGTGCATCCGGTTTGCCTGCGGCAGGCACTGCGCATAGACCTCGCCACCACCTATCACGCAGAGCGCCGGCGCACCGGCGGCCTGCGCGATGCGCATCGCCTCGTCCAGCGACACCACCGCCTGCATGCCTTCGAACGGCACCTGCCCCGAGCGCGTCAGCACCAGGTTGAGCCGGCCAGGCAGCGCGCGCCCGAGCGACTGCGCGGTCTTGCGCCCCATCAGCACCGGCTTGCCCAGCGTCAACGCCTTGAAGCGCTTGAGGTCATCGGGAAGGCGCCACGGCAGGTCGTTGTCGCGACCGATGGCGCGGTTGCGGTCGAGCGCGGCAATGAGGACCAGTTCCATCAGGACCGGCGACATCAGACCGCGACCGGCGCCTTGATCGCCGGCAGTGGGTCGTAATGCTCGATCGCGATGTCGTCGTACTGGAAGCCGAAGATGTCGCGCACGTCCGGATTGAGCCGCAACGTCGGCAGCGCCCGCGGCGTGCGCGAAAGCTGTTCGCGCGCCTGCTCGAAGTGATTCGAGTACAGGTGCGCATCGCCCAGCGTGTGCACGAAGTCGCCCACGCCCAGGCCGCACACCTGCGCCACCATGTGCGTCAGCAACGCATAGCTGGCGATGTTGAACGGCACGCCGAGGAAGATGTCGCCACTGCGCTGGTACAGCTGGCAGCTGAGCTTGCCGTTGGCGACGTAGAACTGGAACATCGTGTGGCACGGCATCAACGCCATGCGCGGCAGGTCGGCGACATTCCACGCCGAGACGATCAGGCGGCGCGAATCGGGATTGCGCTTGATCTCCTCGACCACCCAGCGGATCTGGTCGATCTCGATGCCGTCGGCACCGGCCCAGCGTCGCCACTGCTTGCCGTAGACCGGGCCGAGCTCGCCATCGGCATCGGCCCACTCGTCCCAGATGCTGACCTTGTTGTCCTTCAGGTAGGCGATGTTGGTCTCGCCCTGCAGGAACCACAGCAGCTCGTGCACGATCGAGCGCAGGTGCAGCTTCTTGGTGGTGACCAGCGGGAAGCCTTCGGCCAGGTCGAAGCGCATCTGCCAGCCGAACACGCTGCGCGTGCCGGTGCCGGTGCGGTCGGCCTTGTCACTGCCGTGGTCGAGAACATGGCGCAGCAGGTCGAGGTATTGCTTCATTTCATCTGTTCCCGTGGAACTCAACCCGCGCTGGGCGGGACAGCAAGCGGCTGCAGCGTCGGCTGGCGACGCGACCACCACAGCCAGAACAGGCCCAGCGCGATCAGCGGCAGGCTCAGCACCTGTCCCATCGTCAGCCAGCCGAAGGCGAGGTAGCCGATCTGCTGGTCGGGCACGCGCACGAACTCGATCAGGAAGCGGAAACAGCCGTACAGCAGCGCGAACAGGCCCGACACCGCATAGCGCGGACGCGGCTTGCTGGAGAACCACCACAGCGCCAGGAACATCACCAGCCCTTCGAGCATGGCCTGGTACAACTGCGAGGGATGGCGCGCAAAACGTTCCAGTGCGCCGCTGGCGAACTGGCTGTGGATCTGCTCGCTGGTCCAGTCGCTGAACTCAGGTGCGCGCGGAAACACCACGCCCCAGCCGGCGTCGGTGAACTTGCCCCACAACTCGCCGCCGATGTAGTTGCCCAGGCGGCCGAAGCCCAGGCCCGGCGGCACCAGCGGCGCGATGAAATCGACGGTGTCGAACAGATGCAGGCGATGCCGGCGCGACCACCACCAGGCCGCGGCGACCACGCCCAGCAGGCCGCCATGGAAGCTCATGCCGCCTTCCCAGATGCGCAGCAGCATCAACGGATCGCGCAGCAGGTCGTGGAAGGAATAGAAGAAGACGTAGCCCAGGCGTCCGCCCAGCACGACGCCGAGCATCGCGTAGAACAGCAGGTCGCCGTAGGCCTGTTCGCCGACCCCGGGCAGGCGTCCGGCACGGACGCGGCGCTGGCCCAGCCACCAGGCGGTGCCGAAGCCCAGCAGGTACATGATTCCGTACCAGTGCACCTGCAGCGGGCCGAGATGGAAGGCGATCGGATCGATCTGGTGCAGGACGATCATGCGGCGGTTCGGCTCCGGGCTTCTAGAGGGCGTGCTTCGAGAGGGCGTGCTTCAAGCTTGGCGACTATTGTGCCCTCTCCGTCGCCCTAGAGGATGTACGGCAGGTCCGGCAGCTCGTTGCGGTCGTGTTGTCCTTCAGCGCGCGGGAAATGCTCGACCAGCAGGGCCGACAGCGCGTCGATGCCGGCCATGACGCCGGCCTCGGCCTCGCCCGCCCGCAACCGCTCCTCGACCAGCTGGCACACGCCGCGCCACTGCTCGGCGCTGACACGCCCCTCGAAGCCGCGGTCGGCCACTATTTCGATGCGGTGGTCGGCCAGCAGCAGGTACAGCAGCACGCCGTTGTTGGCGTGGGTGTCCCACACGCGCAGCCGGGCGAATACTTCGGCGGCCTGCTCGCGCGCCTCCACGCCCGACATCACCTGGCGCGGATGCAGGCTCGGGTCGACCGCGAAACAGATTTCGCCGGTGTGGCCCAGCTCACTGTCGGCAATGGCCTTGGCGATGCGCTGCAGGCTCTCGCCCGGGAACAGGCGCTTGGCGGACGGCGGGAACAGGTGTTTGAACAGCCGCATGTCACCAGCTCCCGGAGGCGCCACCGCCTCCGCTCATGCCACCACCACCGCCCCAGCCGCCACCGCCGCCGAAGCCCCCACCTCCGCCAAACCCGCCGCCACCGCCCCAACCACCGAAGCCGCCATAGCCGCGGTCCCGTGCGTAGCGCCCCGACGGCAGGCTGGCCAGCCCCATGAAGAAACCGATCGCCGCACCGATGCCGCCGACCAGCAACATCGACGAGATCAACCAGGCGATGCCGCCGGCCGCGCCGGCGCCGATCACGCCGCGCAGCAGCGACGGCGCGCGGCCGAAGATGCCGCGCGCAACCTGGGCGACGATGAAGGCGACGAACAACGCGAACAGCCAACCGCTGCCGCCGTTGCCGCGCCCGGAACGGTGCTCGGCCATCGGCGCCGGCAACGGCTCGCCGTCGATCAGCTTGACCAGGGCGCCACTGGCATCGGTGATGCCGCCGGCGTAGTCGCCGGCGCGGAATTTCGGCACCAGGTATTCCTGGATCACGCGTGCGGAGGTGGCATCGGGGATCGCGCCTTCCAGGCCGTAGCCGACCTCGATGCGCACGCGGCGGTCGTCCTTGGCAACGACCAGCAGGACGCCATCGTCCACGCCCTTGCGTCCCACCTTCCACTGGTCGAATGCACGCACTGCGTACTGGGCGATGTCCTCGGGCATCGTGGTCGGCACCACCAGCACCTGCAGCTGGCTGCCCTTGCGCTGCTGCAATGCGAGCGCCTGCGCCTCGAGCTGCTGGCGGGTGGTCGCGTCGATCGTGCCGGTGGTGTCGACCACCGGCGATGTCATCGCCGGGATCGCCGCCAGCTGCTGCGCCTGCACGGAGGCGAGGGCGAGCAGCAACCAGGTCACGACCGTCGCGACCGGCACTCGCATACGCCGCCAGTTCACGGCAATGCTCCGCTACTCCTCACGCCCGACTCAGCCGTTGGCCGGTGCCGGCTGCTGTTGCGGCGGCTGCTGTTGCGGCGGCGGCTGCTGCTGTTGCGGCGGCTGCGCCGGCTGGCCGAAGTCGACCTTGGGTGCTTCCTGGATCTGCGCCTCGTTCTCGACCGTGAAATTCGGCTTGGGCTTGTAGCCGAACATCATCGCGGTGAGGTTGGTCGGGAACTGGCGGATGTAGGTGTTGTAGTCCTGCACCGTGCCGATGTAACGCTGGCGCTCGACGGTGATGCGGTTCTCGGTGCCTTCCAGCTGCGCCTGCAGTTGCAGGAAGTTCTGGTCGGCCTTGAGCTGCGGGTAGTTCTCGCTGACGACCAGCAGGCGACCGATCGCGCTCTGCAGCTCACCCTGCGCCTGCTGGAACTGCGCCAGCGACGCTGGATCGTTGGCATTGACGTTGATGCTGCCGACCTTCGAACGCGCCTCGGTGACCTGGGTCAGCACCTGCTGCTCGTGGCTGGCATAGCCCTTCACGGTCGCGACGAGATTGGGCACCAGGTCGGCACGACGCTTGTAGACGTTGAGCACCTGCGACCAGGCCGCCGTCACGGCCTCGTCCTTCTGCTGGATGGTGTTGTATCCGCAGCCGCTGAGCGTGGCGGCCATGAGGACCAGGACAAGCGTTTGGATAAACCGGGTCATGACGCGCGACTCCTTCCGTGACGATGGCCGGCATTGCAGCATCTACGGGGGCGGCATGCAAACAAACGACGGCGGAATAACGAACGCGTAACCAGACGACGCCCGGAGCAACGTCCTTGGATCCCCGCCTTCGCGGGAATGACGAGCATCAGAGCAACGACGCTGGGTCCCCGCCTTCGCGGGGATGACGGTCTTCCAGTGGGAGCCCCTCTCCCGTTTACGGGAGAGGGGTTGGGGTGAGGGCCGCCGAAGACCGGGCAACGAAACACCAGAGCGTCGTCCGCCGGGCCGGGGATTGATCCGCAGCGGGACATGGATGTCCCGCGCCCCGCATTCGGACAGGATGTCCGACTAAGGGGCGGAGCAATCCCCGGCCCGGCGGACGACGCCCTACCGAAGCCGGCACCCGCACCCGCGCCCGCGCCCGGCAGCCCGGCAGCCCGGCAGCCGAGTTACTCCGGCTGCAGGCGACGCTGCGCGCGCCGCTTCGACCACAGGTTCAGGCACTCGACCAGCGCCGAGAAGCCCATCGCACCGTAGATGTAACCCTTCGGAATATGCATCTCGAAGCCATCGGCGATCAGGTACACACCGACCAGCACGATGAAGGCCAGCGCCAGCATCTTGATCGTCGGATTGTGGTCGATGAAGTTGCCCAGCGGCTTGGACGCCAGCAGCATCACCGCGACCGCGAGCAGGATCGCCGCGACCATCACCGGCGTGTGGTTGGCCATGCCGACCGCGGCGATGACCGAGTCGAGCGAGAACACGATGTCGATCACCGCGATCTGCGCGATCACGCCCATAAACGAAGCGACCGGCTTGGTGTGGATGTCTTCGGCCTCGCCCTCGCCGACGACCAGATCCTTGATCTCCATCGACCCCTTCACCAGCAGGAACGCGCCGCCGAGGATCAGCACCAGGTCGCGCACCGAGATGCCCTGGCCGAGGATGGTGAACAGATCGTGGGTCAGGCCGGCCAGCCAGGCCAGCGTCAGCAACAGCGCGATGCGCGTGATGCAGGCCACGGCAATGCCGAACTTGCGTGCCTTCTCGCGCTGCGTGTAGGGCAGCTTGCTGACCGCGATCGAAATGAAAACGAGGTTGTCGATACCGAGCACGATCTCGATGGCGCTCAAGGTAACGAGGGTGATCCATACCTGCGGATCGGTCAGCATCTCAACAATCACTTGCGGTTTCCTGCACTTTGGCTTTTGGGAATCTGGTCGGGATGCCTGTGACGAAGGTGCCCTTTACGGACGCGTTCACCACAGGCGGGGTACGACGATCGCACCCCAGGTCAGCAATACATTCATCATCAGCACGAACACCGCGGCCGAGCCCATGTCCTTGGCGCGGCCCGCCAGCTCGTGGAACTCGGGACCGTACCGCTCGATCACCGCCTCCACCGCCGAATTGAGCAACTCGATGCTCAGCACCAGCAGCATCGAACCGACCAGCAGCACGCGCTCCACCGCGGTCTGCCCCAGCCACCAGCCCAGCGGCGCCAGGACGACGAACAGGTACACCTCCAGCCGGAACGAGGACTCGTGCAGCCAGGCCGCGCGCAGCCCCTGCATCGACCACCTGGCAGCCTTCAGGATGCGCGCCGGGCCGCGCGGCATGTGCCCAAACTCATCAGCCATGTCGGTCGCTCAGTCCGCAGGTCGGGAAAAAACAGGTTTGGACAGCCTGCGATCGACTGGTTTGCCTGCGCCACCCTGAGGGGACTCCGGCGACTCGCACAAGTGCTGGGACTGCTCGAAGTTCGACATGGATGAGGTCTGTAAGGGGTTCGAAGCGCGGCCCCGGAGCCGCGGCAGGGGGCCGATTTTGCCACAAGCCCCGTGCCCCTGCCCCGCAGACGCATGAACGGCGCCCTGTCATGCCGGCGTAGCGCGTTTTTCGCGTGTCTTTAGCGGCGCCGAACCTAACCTGATGGACTCGTTGGCTACCGGAGGACCGCCATGTCCCGCTGCGCTCTGCTGGCAAGGCTTGAGGCCAAACCCGGCAAGGAAGACCAGCTCGAACAGTTCCTTCGCAGCGCCCTGCCCCTGGCCGAAGCCGAACCGGGGACCCGCACCTGGTTCGCCCTCCGGTTCGGCCCCAGCAGCTTCGGCATCTACGACACGTTCGACAGCGAAGCCGGACGCCAGGCGCACCTGGACGGACCGATCGCGGCCGCGCTGATGGAGCGCGCCGACGAACTGCTGTCGCAGCCGCCGCAGATCGACCGGGTCGACCTGCTGGCGAGCAAGCTGCCGCACTGAGTCACCCCCACCCCTGACCAGCGGAGGCCGGTCCATGAGCACACAGAGCATCCCCGAGGGCTACCACAGCGTCACCCCCTACATCATCGTCGACGATGCCAGGGCGGCATTGGAGTTCTACCGCGACGCCCTGGGCGCCGAAGAGCTTTACCGTCTGCCGATGGGCGACAAGATCGGCCATGCCGAGATCCGCGTCGGCGACTCGCAGATCATGCTGTCGGACGAATGGCCCGACATGGACGCGCTGGGGCCGAAAGCACGCGGCGGCGCCACGGCGACCTTCATGATCTACGTCCCCGACGCCGACCAGGCCTTCGATCGCGCGGTCAAGGCCGGCGCGAAAGTCGACAAGCCGGTGGAGAACCAGTTCTGGGGCGACCGCATGGGATCGGTGATCGATCCGTTTGGGCACAAGTGGAGCTTCGGCACGCATGTCGAGGACGTGCCGCCGGAAGAGATGCAGAAGCGCATGGACGAGTGGTCGCGGCAGCAGGCGGGCTAGCTCCCTCTCCCTGGCGCTGCGCGCCTGTCCCTCCTCCGGCGGCCAGGGAGAGGGGTCTCACTCCTCTTCGTGGATCGCGGTGCCACGGCTACCGTCCGTCCTGATCCAGCCGCGGAACATGCTGCCGCTGTTGAACGGCATGGCGATGTTGCCTTGGCGATCCATGGCGATCGCACCACCGTCGCCGCCGGCGGCGGGAACGATGCGGTTCACCACTTCCTCCGCAGCGGCCTGCAGCGAATCGCCGCGGTAGGCCACGCGCGCGCAGATGTCGTGCGCGACAGCGTTGCGGATGTAGTACTCGCCCCAGCCCGTGCCGGAAACACCGCAGCCCTCGTCGGCCCAGGTGCCGGCACCGATGATCGGCGCATCGCCGACGCGGCCCCACTTCTTGTTGGTCATGCCGCCGGTGCTGGTGGCAGCGGCGATATGGCCCTGCGCATCGAGCGCGACCGCACCGACGGTGCCGAAATAGGTCGGCGCATCGTCGAGCGAGCGGCTGGCCTCGCGCTTGCCCTTGGCCGCCTCTTCCCGCTGCGCCTTCTGCAGTTGCTGGCGACGCTTGTCGGTGTCGAACCAGTTGTTGGGAACGCGTTCGATTTCCGGACGCGTGTCGGCGAACGCTTCGGCACCGGCGCCGGCGAGCATCACGTGCGCGCTGTGTTCCATGACCGTGCGTGCGAGCTTGATCGGATTCTTGATCGTGGTGACACCGGCAACCGAGCCGGCGCGACGGGTGTGGCCTTCCATGATCGCGGCATCGAGCTCATGGCCACCCTTGGCATTGAACACCGCGCCCTTGCCGGCGTTGAACTGCGGCGCGTCCTCGAGCACGACCACCACCGCGGTGACCGCGTCGAGCGCACTGCCGCCACGCTTGAGCACGGCATTGCCGGCATCGAGCGCGCGGTTGAGCGCGGCATGGTAGGCGCGACGCTCCTCCTCGCTGATCGAATCCTTCGGCACGAAGCCGGCACCGCCATGGATCACCAGCGCGGTCTTCGGCGCGGTGCCCGGCGCGGCGGGCTGATCGGCGGCGTGGGCGTTGACGGTCATGGCAGACAGTGCGAGCAGCGGGAGCGAGAACAGGATCGGCAGGCGCATGGGTCGGAGTCCGGCGAAGAGGGCAGAGCATAGCGCCGAACGCTCGCCGTCATCCCGCATCTGCTGTCGTCCCGGCGAACGCCGGGACCCACCTTGATCGTCATCCCCGCGAAGGCGGGGATCCAGGGACGTTGCACTTGCCGCTGCAACAACAACGGCAACAGCAAAAATGGATCCCGGCGTTCGCCGGGATGACGGTGGAATGGCTGGATGCGAGACGGCCTGGATCCCGGCGTTCGCCGGGATGACGGTGAGGGAGACACGTCACTCCCGTGATGGAGGAGGTTGCCCGTCATTCCCGCGCAGGCGGGAACCCAGCGACTCGAAGTTGACGCCGCTGCCCCAGGATCCCGGCGTTCACCGGGATGACGGTGGGGACTATTGAGGGGCTATGCGGCAACTTACTGCTGCCGCAATGCCTCGATCGGGTCCAGTTGCGAGGCCTTGCGTGCCGGGTAATAGCCGAAGAACAGCCCGGTCATGATCGAGAAGCTCGCCGCCAGCGCGATCACCTGCCCGTTCAACGCCACCGGCAAATCGCTGAACTTGCCCACCAGCAATGCCCCGACCACTCCGATCGCAATGCCCAGCGCGCCGCCGATCAGCGAGATCAGCATTGCCTCGGCAAGGAACTGCCGGCGCACGTCCGACGGGCCGGCGCCGACCGCCATGCGCAGGCCGATCTCGCGGATGCGCTCGGTCACCGACACCAGCATGATGTTCATGATGCCGATGCCGCCGACGATCAGCGAAATCGTCGCCACCGCACCCAGCAACAGCGACATCAATCGCGTCGTCGCCGTGCGCGTGGCGACGATCTCGGAGATGTTGCGCACGTTGAAGTCGTCGTCCTCGCCAGGCTTGATGCGGTGGCGCTGGCGCAGCAGTGCCTCCACCTCGCCCTGGGCGTAGCCGAGGTCCTTGGCATCGGCCACCGTCAGCGCGATCTGCGTCACCGCACCGGCCGGCAGCCCCATCGCGCCCATCAGGCGCCGGCGCGCGGTCTGCAGCGGCACCATCACCACGTCGTCCTGGTCCTGGCCGAAGCCGCCCTGGCCCTTGGGCTTGAGCGTGGCGACCACGGTGAACGGCACCCGCCCGAGGCGGATGGTCTGGCCTACGCCGGGTTCGTCGCCGAACAGCGTCCGCCGCACCGTCTCACCCAGGATCACCTCCTTGCCGGCGCTGGTGTAGTCCTGCGCGTCGAAGCCGTCGCCGCTGGCAATGGCCCAGCCGTTGATGTCGAAGAAGTCCGGCTGCACGCCCTGCCAACTGGTCGAAGCATTGTTTTCCGCGTACACGACCTGGGTGCTGCCGCGCAGTGCGCCGGCGACGTACTGCACTTCCGGGATCTCGCTGCGGATCGCCTCGACGTCGCCCTCGTTGAGGGTGAAGAAACTCGACGCACTCATGCGTGCGCCACCGCCGCCGGGGCCGCGACCGGCGCCGGAGCTGATGTCCAGGCGCTGCGAGCCCAGGCCCGAGACCATCTTGTCGATCTCGGCCTGGGTGCCCTGCCCCACCGATACCATCACGATCACGGCGGCAATGCCGATGATCACGCCCAGCGAGGTCAGCGCACTGCGCATCCAGTTGCCGCGCAGGGCGTAGATGGCCGTGCGCAGGATGTCGGAGAAGTTCATGCCGCGTCCTCCTGCGCATGCAGCTCGCCGTCGCGCATCACGTAGATGCGGTCGGCGTGCGCGGCGACCTCGGCGTCGTGGGTGATCAGCACCACGGTGTGCTGGTCGTCGCGCAGGCGCTTGAACAGCGCCAGGATCTCCTCGCCGGTCTTGCTGTCGAGCGCGCCGGTGGGTTCGTCGGCCAGCAGGATCGGCGGCTGGTTGATCAGCGCGCGCGCGATCGCGACGCGCTGCTGCTGGCCACCGGAGAGCTCGCTGGGTCGATGACCGACGCGCTCGCCCAGGCCGACCGCGACCAGCGCGGCGCGGGCGCGCTCGAGCCGTTCGTGCGGTGGCACCTGTGCGTAGCCCAGCGGCATGGCCACGTTCTCCAGCGCGCTCATCCGCGGCAACAGGTTGAAGCCCTGGAAGACGAAACCGATCTTGTCGCGGCGCAGGACCGCCAGCTCCTCGGCGTCGAGCGTGGAGACGTCGACGCCGTCGCATTCGTACGACCCGGCGCTGGGCGTGTCGAGGCAGCCGATCAGGTTCATCAGCGTCGACTTGCCCGAACCCGACGGCCCCATGATCGCGACGAACTCGCCGCGATCGATGCGCAGGTCGACGTCGCGCAGCGCCAGCACTTCGGCCTCGGTATGCGCCGAATAGGTCTTGCACAGCCCGCGCGTGAGGATCACCGCCGGCGATGTCGCAGCGTCGGCACTCATTGCTGCGCCCGCTCGCCGGTCACCACCAGGTCGCCCTGCTTGAGTCCGCCGCCGGACACTTCGGTGTTGCTGCCGTCGCTGGCGCCGATGCGCACCATCAGCATCTCCGGCTTGCCGCCGACCAGGCGGTACAGCGGTGCGCGCTTGGCGTTGAGCAACCCGGCCAGGGCGCCGTCCCACGTCGCCTTCTGCGCGTCGTCGAGGCTGTTGCGGAACGGGGCGAAATCCTCGCGGAAACGGTCGGCCATGCGCTGGCGCATCTGCGCCTGCATGTTGCCCGCGCCACTGCCGCCACCGGTCGCGACCACGCCACGACCACCACCGCCACCGCCACCGCCACCGAACAGGCGGTTGCCACCACCGGACTGTGCCGCCTGTGCCTGGCGCGCGGCCTGGCGCTCGCGCACCGCGGCGACCGCGGCATCGAATGCCGTGCGTTGCGAAGCGTTGAGCTTGAGCGTGGCGGCGGTGCGCGTGAGGTCGTCGATCACGCCGCTGCCGCCCTGTCGGTTCGGCTGCGGTGCGGCCGTCGTGGCGCCGGCATTGCCGGCGTCGTCGGCCGGCTTGAAGCGCAGCGCCGCATTGGACACCTTGAGCACATCGTCGCGGCGGCTGACTTCGATCTCGGCGTTGACCGTAAGGCCCGGCAGCAGCGTGCCGTCGCTGTTGTCGACGGTCACCACCACCGGATAGGTCACTACGTTATTGGTCGTCGTCGCCGACAAGCGCACCTGCTCGACCGTGCCGCGGAACTGGCGGTCGGGGAACGCGTCGACGGTGAACGACACGCCCTGGCCGGTGCGGACCTGGCCGATGTCGGCCTCGTCCACCGCCAGTTCGATCTTCATCTTCGCCAGGTCCTCGGCGATCTTGAACAGTTCAGGCGCCTGCAGGCTGGCGGCCACGGTCTGGCCCGGCTCGATGCTGCGGGTGAGCACGACGCCGTCGACCGGCGAGCGGATCACGGTGCGGTCGAGGTTGACCTGGGTGGTTTCGGTGGACGCGGCCTGCTGCTGGATCGACGCCTGCGCGGCATTGACCTGCGCGCGCGCCTGGTCGAGTGCGGCGCGGGCGAGGTCGACGTCGCTGCGCGCGACCAGCTGGCGCGCGCCGAGGTCGGCCTTGCGACGGTAGTCGAGCTGCGCATTGACCAGCGCCGCCTGCGCCTGCGACAGCGCGGCACGGGCATTGGCGATCTGCGCATTGCCCTGGGCGATCTGCGCCTGGTACGTCTTCGGGTCGATGCGGGCGATGACCTGGCCGCGTTTGACCGGGTCGTTGAAGTCGACCAGGACGTCGGTGACCTGGCCGGAAATCTGGCTGCCGACGGTGACGGTCGAGATCGCGCTGAGCGTGCCGGTCGAGGAAATGGCAACGCGGATGTCGCCGCGCTCGACCGGCGCGGTGCGGTAGGCGCCGGTGGCGGCCTCGGCGTCGCGCTGCCGGTAGTACCACAGGCCACCGCCCGCGAGCGCGAGCACGACGGCAGCGGCGATGCCGCGACGGATCCATATCTGATTTGTCCGCACGTTGGACTTGCGGGGGCTCGACGACTGGACGGACTTGCGGGCTGCGCTCATTTGGCTCGATTCATGGGTTATGCCGGCACCAACGCCTGGAGTGGCGTTGCGTTGACAGCGCCGGTGCCGATTGGTTCAGCGCATTGTCACCTCTGGCCGGCCGTTCCGCCTCGTCGCAGCACTTGTCGTTGCGGCGGGGCTACTGGAACCGGATCACCGCCGTCGTGCCCTGCCCCGGCTCGCTGGCCAGGCTCACCGGCCAACCGAAGCGTTCACCCAGCCTGCGCACGATCGACAGGCCCATGCCCTTGCCGTCGCTTTCGGCAAACTCGGCGCGGAAGAACGGATCGAAGGCCTTGGCCAGCACCTCCGGCGACATGCCGATGCCGCTGTCGCGGATCACCACGCGATCGGGCATCACCCGCACCTCGATCTGTCCGCTGCCGGTGAAGCGCACCGCATTGCTCAGCAGGTTGCCGACCATGACCCGCAGCACGTGCGGCGGCGCGACCAGGCGCGGGCCACCTTCGTCATGGAACATCACCTCCACCGGTCGCCCGGCCAGCATCGGCCGGATCCGTTCGACTTCGCCGGCGACGATGTCGCGCACCTCGAACTCCTCGCTCTGCGGCGCCACGTCGGCTTCGCGGGCCAGGATCAGGAAGGCCTCGATCACCGACTCCATGTCGCGCCCGGCCTGCTGCACGCGCGCCAGCGAGCGCTGTGCGCGCGGGCTGGTTTCCGGATCGGCCAGCATCAGGTCGCTGGCCACGCGGATGACGGTCAGCGGCGTGCGCAGCTCGTGGCTGGCATCGCGGGTGAAGTTGCGCTCGCGGCGGACGAAATCGCTGACGCGCTCGGACAGTCCGGTCAGCGCCTTCGACAGCTTGCGGACCTCGTCACTGGCATCGGCGGGCAGTCGCGCCGGCGCGATCGCACTGGCATCGGGGTCGCGCGGATCCCAATGCGCGACCTGGTTGGCCAGCCAGCTCACCGGCGTGACCAGTCGCTTGGAGGTCCGATAGGTCAGCCAGATCAGCACGCCGCTGGTGACCAGCGACAGCAACAGCGAGACCAGTCCGGTCATCAGCACCGACTGGTCGGCCATCCAGGCCGAGAACACCAGGTACAGGGTTCCCTGCGGGCGACGGTCGACGTAGACGAGGCTGCGGCTGTCGGGCAACCGCTGCACGCCTGGACCCAGTCCCTGCAGTTCGGCCGGCAGTTTCGGATTGGCTTGGCCCGGAATCACGACATAGCCGGACATCGTCGAACTGCTGGGCAGCCGATGGTCCGGATCGACGGCGTACGCCTTCCAGAACGCCTGCGCTTCCTGGCGCACGCGCTGCTCGATGACCTCCTGGCGCACGATCACGCCGGCGAGCAGGATGCCCACCGTGATCACGATGCTGCCGATCAAGGCCTGCGTCAGGAACGCAAGCTTGATCCTGCGCGGAAGTCCGTGCCGCATGGCGCTGCCGTCTTACTCGGGCGGCTGCGAGATGTCGGCGACGCGATAGCCGGCACTTTGCACGGTGTGCAGCAGTTGCTTGTCGAACGGCTTGTCGATGGTCTTGCGCAGGTTGTACAGATGGCTGCGCAAGGTGTCCGAATCGGGCAGGCCGTTGCCCCAGATCTCGCGCTCGATTTCCTGGCGACTGACCACCCGCGGCGATTCGCGCATCAGGATGGTCAGCAGGCGCAAGCCAATCGGCGAAAGCTGCAGCTCGCTGCCGCCCCGGGTCACGCGCAGGCTGGCCGGATCGAGCACCAGGTCGGCGACCTTGAGCACCTCACCGCCGACCTGGCGACGCTCGCGCCGGATCAACGCGCGCAGGCGCGCCTCCAGTTCCTGGATCGCGAACGGCTTGGTCAGGTAATCGTCGGCGCCGGCCCCCAGCCCGGTGAGCTTCTCGTCGAGCGTGTCGCGCGCGGTCAGCATCAGCACCGGCGTCGACTTGCGCGCCTCCTCGCGCAGCTTCTTGCACAACTCCACGCCGTCCATGCGCGGCAGCATCAGATCCAGTACGACCACGTCATAATTGTTCTCGGTCGCCAGGCGGTAGCCGTCGAGGCCGTCGCTGGCATAGTCCACCTCGAAGCCACGGCCCTCCAGGTATTCGCCGACCATCTCCGAGATGTTGCGGTTGTCCTCCACGATCAGGACCAGACCGCCGTCCCTTGTGCCGGTACCCTGCATGCAAACCCCTCCGACCCTTCAGCTTTGTGAAGGCTGCCTTTGCGAGTGTGGATGTTTCGTGAAGGTGCTGTGCTTAAGCTGAACAGATTCCCTACGGCGAAAATTCCCATGCCTGTTGAACGCCTCTACCCGATCGCCCTGCTGCTCGGGTCCAACCTGTTCATGACGTTCGCCTGGTACGGGCATCTCAAGTACAAGTCCACCCCCCTGGTCATGGCGATCATGGTCAGCTGGGGCATCGCCTTCTTCGAGTACTGCCTGATGGTGCCGGCCAACCGCCTGGGCAGCGCGGTCTACTCGGCACCCCAGCTAAAAGGCATGCAGGAGGTGATCACCCTGCTGGTCTTTGCCGGCTTTTCCGCCTGGTACCTGGGCGAACCGCTGAAGTGGAACCACTGGGCCGGTTTTGCCCTGATCGCCGTGGCGGCCTGGCTGATCTTCCTCGACTGAGCGCGGTCGGCCGGCTCAGAAACGGATCTTCTCAGAAGCGGATCTTGCCGCTGAGGATGTCCTTGAACATCACCCAGTCGCCGGCGAAGGAATAGAACGGATGGCGGAAGGTGGCCGGGCGATTCTTCTCGAAGAAGAAGTGGCCGACCCAGGCGAAGCCGTAACCGCATACCAGCGCCGCCAGCAGCCACCAGCCGTTGCGCTCGACGATGGCCAGCACGAGCAGCGCCAGGACCCCGCAACTGCCGATGAAATGCAGGCGCCGGCTGGTGCGATGGCTGTGCTCGCCCAGGTAGTACGGGTAGAACTCGCGGAAGCTGGCAAAGCGCGGCACGGTGTTCCTCCCAATGTCCCCGGATGGACCGCTGCGCCCTGCGCCGCGGCGACGCTGCCGCCGGTCCGGAGGTGATCGTGCACCGGTGCCGGCGATGGGGCAAGCAGGCGCCGTTCTGGGACAAATACGTCGCCGGACCGGGACTTGCCGCCCGTCCGTGTGCCCGTTGCCTACGACTTTTCCGCCGCCTTGGCCCGGTCCCAGTAGCGGTCCTGGGCGTCCAGCGACTGCCCGGCCAGTTGCTCGCCGTCTGCTTCTGCCAGGGTTTCCATCGCGCGGAAGCGGCGTTCGAACTTCAGGTTGGCACGGCGCAACGCAGCGCCGACGTCGACCTTGGCGTGGCGCGCCAGGTTGGCGCAGACGAACAGCACGTCGCCGATCTCGTCCTCGAGCCGGTCGCGCGCGGCGGCATCGTCGGGGCCGGCATCGTCGGAGCAGGCATCGAGCGCGGCAAATTCGGCGCGCACCTCATCAATCTCTTCGTGCAGCTTGGCGATCACCGGCGTCACGTCGGGCCAGTCGAAACCGACCCGCGCGGCACGCTTCTGCAGCTTCACCGCACGCTGCCACTCGGGCAGGCCGCGGGCGATGCCGGCGAGCGCGGAGCGGTCCTGGTGGGCACGGTCCTCACGCTCGCGGCGCTTGTGTTCTTCCCAGGCGGCAGTCTGTGCTTCGACTCCTTCCACTGCCGCATCGGCAAACACATGCGGATGCCTGCGCACCATCTTGTCGCTGATCGCGGCGACCACGTCGGCGAATTCGAACGCGCCCTGCTCCTGCGCCATACGCGCATGGAACACCACCTGCAGCAGCAGGTCGCCCAGTTCGTCCTTCAGGTCGTCAAGGTCGCCGCGATCGATCGCGTCGGCCACTTCGTAGGCTTCCTCGATCGTGTAGGGCGCGATGCTGGCGAAATCCTGCTGCACGTCCCACGGGCAACCGCTTTGCGGATCGCGCAGGCGCGCCATGATGGCAAGGAGGCGGTCGATGTCGGACATGGCGGTCAGTCGCCCAGCCATTGCCGCCACGGCAGCGCGGGATCGCCCAGGGCGATGAAGTCGCCGTTGAGGATGGTCTCTCGCTGGTTGTAACGGAACGGACGTCCCTGCGGATCGAGTACCACGCCGCCGGCGCCTTCGAGCACGCACTGGCCAGCTGCGGTATCCCACTCGCTGGTGGGACCGAAGCGCGGATACACATCCAGCCGGCCGTCGGCGAGGGTGCAGAACTTCAGCGAGGACCCCAGCCCGATCGGCTCCACCTGGCCCATGCGCGCGATGAACGCCTCGGTACGGGTGTCACGGTGCGAACGGCTGGCCGCCACGCGCAGTGGCGATGTGGCCGGCGCACGCACGCGCACCGCCTCGTCGCGACTGCCTTCGCGACGGAAGGCGCCGAGCGTGGCCCCGCCGTGCCAGAGCACGCCGGTTACCGGTGCCTGCACCACGCCGAACACGGCCACGCCGTCTTCGATCAGCGCGATGTTGACGGTGAACTCGCCATTGCGCTTGACGAACTCACGGGTGCCATCGAGCGGGTCGACCATCCACGACCGCTGCCACTGCCGTCGTTGTGCAGTCGGAACCTCGTGCGCGGATTCCTCCGACAGCACCGGGATGTCCGGCGTCAGCCGAGCCAGGCCGTCGACGATGCAACGGTGCGCGGCCAGGTCGGCGGCGGTCAGCGGCGAATCGTCGTCCTTGTGCTGCACGGCGAAATCGCTGTCGTAGATGCCCAGGATCGCGGCGGCGGCATCGTGTGCCAGGGCGATCACGCCTTCGCGCAACTCGGGAGAGATCATGTCTGGTGCGTCCTCAGCCATTCGCGGGCGATGAAAAGGGCGGCGATGCTGCGGCCTTCGGAAAAGTCCTCGCGCAGGATCAGCTGGTGGAGGTCGTCGAGCTTCCACGGCACCACTTCGAGCTCCTCGGGCTCGTCACCGGGCAGGCGTTCCGGGTACAGGTCGCGCGCCAGCACCAGGTGCGCCTCGTGGCTCATGTAGGTCGGGGCCAGCGTCAGCGAGCGCAGCACGTTGAGCGAGCGTGCGCCGTAGCCGGCTTCCTCCTTGAGCTCGCGGTCGGCCGCCTGCACCGGCGTCTCGCCGGCGTCGATCCGGCCCTTGACCAGCCCCAGCTCGTAGCGGTGCATGCCGGCGGCGTATTCGCGCACCAGCAGCACGGTGTCGTCATCGAGCAGGGGCACCACCACCACCGCGCCGTGGCCGCGTCCGTGCAGGCGCTCATAGTGGCGGCGCTCGCCGTTGGCGAACTCCAGATCGAGTCGTTCGAGCCGGTACGGGCCGGCGTCATGCTCGGTGATGCTGTGGATGGTGGGCAGCCGGCGGCTCATGGCCAGGTTCCATGGCAGGCCCCGGCGGCTGCGCTGCACCGCGCGCCGCCAGGCGGGATAATGGTGGGATGCAGAAGAACACTCACGATGAGGCGATGCTAGCAGAGGCCGGTGTCCCGGCAGGTGGCGAAGGCGAAGCCGACCGCTGGCGCGCCCGCGACCTGGCGGTGCTGTGGCACCCGTGCACGCAGATGCGCGAGCATCCCCACACCCTCCCGCTGCTGCCGATCGCGCGTGGCGAAGGTGCCTGGCTGGTGGGCCGCGACGGCCGCCGCTATCTCGACGCCATCAGCAGCTGGTGGACCAACCTGTTCGGCCACGCCGAACCGCGCATCGCCGCCGCCATCGCGCAACAGGCGATGACGCTCGAGCACGTGATCCTGGCCGGCT
The DNA here is from genome assembly GCF_057656135.1 of Lysobacter sp. Soil_N_23. Lineage (NCBI taxonomy): Bacteria > Pseudomonadati > Pseudomonadota > Gammaproteobacteria > Lysobacterales > Lysobacteraceae > Lysobacter > Lysobacter sp. Soil_N_23. Next base: position 262,062 of record NZ_JBDGKY010000002.1, on the reverse strand, counting down.
GCTCGCATGCGCCCGCGGTCGAGCTGGCCGAGCGGTTGCTCGCCATCGCGCCGCGCGAAGTCGGCCGCGAACCGCTCGGCAAGGTCTTCTACGCCGACAACGGTTCGGCCGGCGTCGAGGTCGCCCTGAAGATGGCCTTCCACTGGTTCCGCAATCGCGGCATCGAGGGCCGGACCAAGTTCATCGCACTCGACAACGGTTACCACGGCGAGACCCTGGGCGCGCTCGCGGTCGGCGATATCCCGCTGTATCGCCGCGTGTATGCACCGTTGCTGGCGCAAGCCCTGTTCGCACCGTCGCCCGATGCCTACCTGTGCGAAGCCGGCGAGACGCCGGCCGAGCATGCGCGCCGCGCCGCCGACGGGCTGCGCGAACTGCTTGAGCGCCACGGCAACGAAGTCTGCGCGCTGATCCTGGAGCCACGCGTGCAGTGCGCCGGCGGCATGCGCATGCACGACCCGGTGTACCTGAAGCTGGCACGCGAATTGTGCGATGCGCACGGCGTGTTCCTGATCTGCGACGAGATCGCCGTCGGCTTTGGTCGCACCGGCACGCTGTTCGCCAGCGAGCGCAGCGGCGTGCAACCGGACCTGCTGTGCCTGTCCAAGGGCCTGACCGGGGGCGCGCTGCCGCTGGCGGCGGTACTGGCGACGCAGTCCATCTACGACGGCTTCCTCGACGACTCGCGCGAGAAGGCGTTCCTGCATTCGCACAGCTACACCGGCAATCCGCTGGCGTGCGCGGCGGCGCTGGCCAGCCTCGACATTTTCGACAGCGACGACATCCTCAACCGCAACCGCGGCACCGCCGCGCGCATGGCCGCGCTGGCGGCGCCGCTGGCCGAGCACCGTCACGTCGCCGATGTCCGCCAGGCCGGCATGATCGTCGCCTTCGAGCTGACCCCGGGCGGCGACCGTCGCGCCAGCTTCGATCCTGCGATGCGTATCGGCCTGCGTGCCTACCGCGCGGCACTGGAGCGCGGCGTACTGCTGCGTCCGCTGGGCGACGTGCTGTACTGGATGCCGCCCTACTGCGTCGACGAAGGAGCCTTGCAGCTGCTCGCCGACACCACCCGCGCAGCCATAGACGAGGCCACCGCATGCGCCTGACCCGCGTCCACGTCGACCAGCCACTGGCTGCCGGCAGCGAAGTCGTCCTGCCCGAGAGTGCGGCAGCCCACCTGGGGCGCGTGCTGCGCCTGGGCGTGGGCGATGGCTGCGTGCTGTTCAATGGCGATGGCCATGACTACGCAGCGCGGATCGTGGCCTTGGGCAAACGTGAACTGAAGGTGGCGATCGATGCCTCCAGCCCGGTGCTGCGCGAATCGCCGCTGCAGTTGGTGCTGCTGCAGGGCGTGGCACGCGGCGAGAAGATGGACCTGATCCTGCAGAAGGCGACCGAACTGGGCGCCGCCGCGTTTCATCCGCTGTGGTCGCAGCGCAGCGAAGTGAAGCTGGACGAAGCGCGCGCGGAGAAACGGCTGGCGCATTGGCGCAGCGTGGTGTCCTCGGCCTGCGAGCAAAGTGGCCGCGCGGTGGTTCCGGCGGTGTCCGCGCCGGTGACGCTGGCTGCGACGCTGGCGGCCCTGCCCGCCGGCGGCCTGCGCCTGATCCTCGATCCGGAGGGCGAGTTGGCGTTCTCGAGCCTGTCGCCGGATAGCGGCGAACCGTTGTACCTGGCGATCGGCCCGGAAGGTGGTTGGTCCCCGTTGGATCGCGAGCAGTTGCGCGCCGCGCGGTTCCAGGGGTTGCGGCTGGGGCCGCGCATTCTTCGCACGGAAAGCGCGGGGCTGGCGGCGATTGCGGCGCTGCAGGCGCGGTTTGGGGATTTGCAGTAGGGCGCCGGGCGAAGGCGACGTCCATGGATCCCGCCTTCGCGGGGATGACGGTGGAGCTGAAGGGATGAGGGCCAGGGTCCCGGCGTTTGCCGGGACGACGAGCAGATGCAACGTCGCTGGGTCATTGCATTCAAGCCGTCGTCAGTGGCGAGACGTTGCCTTCTCGTACTTGCGGCGGAGTCTTGGGTTCTTGGTGCGATCCAAGATGCCACAGGTGGGGCTCTTCAACAGGTACACCACCGGCACCAGCACGCGCTCGCCGGATACCGGCCACAGCCATCCCCGTCGTTGCCGTCGTCACTTGCTCTCGCGTTCAGTCAGCGGCACACGATCCGAACAACCTTTCAAGAAACCCATTGTCGGACAACGCGCTTCCAGCGTATTGGCAACAATGGCCGTCGTTTCAGGAAGCGGGCGCTTGTTGACAACGGTCGCGTACTTCATGGAGTTCGTGCTGATCAAGTACCTCTGATCCAGGCTTATCGTCCCCAAGCTCTCGCGCTTGTCAGCACCCGGGCCGTCGACACTCAGCAACACGAACGAGCTGCTTCGATCCTCGAACATGCCGTAGTAGTAAAGGACATAGCGGTCGGGATACTGCTTGGTCGCCTCTGCGCGCCAGTTCTGGTAAGCGGTGAAATAGCCCGAGCGGCTCATTGGCTCGGTAGGATTGAAGAATTCGAGCTTCACATCGAAGCCGCGCTCCATTAGCTGCTCAGCCAGAACGGTCGGAAATGCCATGCAGCGTTGGTAGAGCGGGTCGTTTGGGTAGCGGCGGTCCCTCTTGCCGGGCTCCGGACGCTCACATGCGCCGAGATTGGAATCTGCCACGATCACCAATGGGTTGATCTTCGTATCGGCTGGGATCTTGGTACTTATCACGTCCTTGGCTAGTACCGCTGTGGCAGCGCACAGCAGTGAGACCAGGAACAAAGCCTGCTTTGCATTGAGCATGTTGTCTCTCACTCCACGAGGAGTCACTAATTAAAAAATTCAAAGTTGAATCCGCCGAGGTTAGGTATCACCCACGGAGCGCAAGGCACCAACTTCATGAAGGCCAACTGGACACCTCCAATCTGGCCATTTTTCATGGTCTCGAGATGTCTACAAAACCTTGGGCGATTCAACTGCAGCAACGAAACTATTCCAATCTCTTTTATTCATGCAATTTGGCCTTCGCCTAGCTACCCTCGGGCAACTCCAATCCACGGAGTAAAAGCATGAATCCTGAAAGCCGATCCGATAGCGTCGGATAATCCCTAATGTTTGAATCAAGCAGCCAATATGAGAGGCCGCCCAGCTCGCGAGGGGCATCTATCGCCCCTTCTTTCGCGTCGTCGATAGCCTTCAGCAATGGACGATAAGTGGTCAGAAAGTCCACATCCTTTCCATTGCCAACTTCCAGTCGGAGGGACTCCTCAAGCAATACTGCATACTTTCTGAGGTTAACGACATCCATCACATCCCTCCCTTGATCTCACCGATCTTGTTTGCATTTGGATCTGTCCACTGGGATCGGTTAGGCACAACAACCTGCCTTCCCCCACCAGACGCCGTGTATGCGCCCTGCCGAACTGGGGCGACTTCGCTGGTGAATACAACGGGGTTCTGACCAGGCTTCGGCGTCATTGAATAGACATCGAAACCAAGCTGGGATCCTCGAACGCCCTGCTCAGCAGGTAAGCCAAGGTAGTCCACAATCTGAGTCGACGACATTCCCGAGAGGCGATTGAACTCTTCTTTGGTAACAAAGAATGGGGAGTAGGGAGTGACCTTATCTCCGCCCGATGCTGTCTTGGGCACAAGCTTGATAAGCTCGGTGTCCGGCGCAGTTGCCATGGCTTCTGGGAGGCCCTTGCCGGTCTGAATCAGGTTAGCGGCATAGGCGCTTGCGTCTCTCGGCGATGCTCCGGCCGCCAAGTACTCATTGACCACGCTCTGGGCTTGCGGACTCTTCATCACCTCAGGCGTAATCTGTACGCCTTGCGCACCGAACTCATCGATTGGTGTGTAGGACAGCCTTGAAAGCTGGTTTGCTGCAATTTCTGCGTTCACAATGCGATTTGCAGCGTAAGCTTCCGCGGCCGCTGGGGTCACCTGGGTCAAGCTGTAAACCAGCTCGGCCGCCTGTGGCGACAAGCCCAACGTTGCCTCCAGCGCTTGCGCACCCAGCGTAGACGAAGGGTGACCGCTCACCATGGTCTGCCAGCCCGTGGAAGCATTGTCGGCGCCGGCAAACACGAGGTATCCCGCCGCCGCACAGCCCAGGCCGGTCGCGCACGTCGTGCCAACGAACAGGCCACCGGCTGCTTCCACTGCACCGCCGAACATCTGCAGGCCACCCAGGCTTCGAGTGCCTAGGCGATTGCGCGAAGCCCAATCGGCATTGGCGTCATTGAACACGTACAGCGGGTCGTCGTTGTACTGGAACAACTGATTGGTTTCCAGCCAATTCGTTTGCCCCATGTAGCTACGCTGGGTCACCACCGCCTGTGCATTCAACCAATCCCGGTCCTCTTGGTAGGCCGGCTTGTTACCCTCGGCTTCCAGTGCCGCCCAAGTCGCATAGGTGGGATCATCGCGCGGAATTCCGGCCGAACATTGGACGAGCGCGCAAGCCGCGGCCAGCAGTTGCACTTCCCGCTGCGGATCACCGTTGGCCAGGTCGCGGACGCGATCAATCTCGTCCTGGTGAAGTTGTCTGTTGAACACGTCGCCCGCCAACGCCGTGCTCGCACCGGTCTTGCCGCCGACCGCTCCACCCAACGCAGTGCTTCCGAGGCCCATCAGGGTCTCGTACGCGGTGCTGCCGCGTTCCACGCCGTTGGCGATCAAGTAATCGCTCATGGCCCCCTTGGCTTTCTCAGCTGCAGCGGCGCCCAACGCGCCACCGAGGATATCGCCGCCGCCTAGCGCCGCCACCGCTGCGCCGGCCATGCCGTGCAGCAGCGTCTTGTTGGCACCTCCATCGCTCCAGCTATCGAGGCGCGCCTGTGCCTCGTCCATTGCGGCCTGATCGCCGTTCTGTCGCGCCACTTCTCGGTCGGCGGCGGCCTTCTTCTGCTGAGACTTTGAGAAGTCGCCCACCGCGGTGAAGCCGACCTCACCGGCTACCTGCTGGGTTTCGAGCGTTTCGGCCACCTTCTGCGCATCGAAGATCGGCTTCAGGCCATCCTGCTGCAGCTCGGTTGCGCCGCGGGCGATGTCGCCACCGCTGCCGTCACGCACGGTAAGAGCACCGTCGGCGATACCGGCCTTGGTCGTACTGCTGCTCTTGTCGCTGGTATTGGCGTAGCCGCCGCTGAAGCTGCCGCCACTCGTACCGCCGCCACCGCTCACGCTGATGCTCTGTGCCTTGTAGTCTGCTTCGTTCTGCAGATCGCTCCAGCCCAGGCTGCCGACGTCAATACGGTTCTTCGACGGATCGGCCGTGCTGGCGATAGCGGCGGCATCGAGCTGCAGGTGGCCTTCGACATACAGGTCCACGCCACCCTTGCCGGCCTGGATGCCGGCCTGCTTCTCGACGCTGGTGTAGTTGGAGTCCAGCTTGCTTTGGCTGTAGCTCACATTGACGCTGCCGCCGCCAATACCTACCGCAGCATCCACACCCGCGGACTGGTCCTTGCGCTTGTAGTCGTTGGTGTCCTGCTGGCTCTGCAGGAGCATGTCGCCGCCGACGCGGCCGATGACGGTATCCCCGATGATCTGCGCGCCCTTGCCGATGGTGTCGCCGCCGCTGGCGAAGCGGGTGGTGTCGCTGCCGCGGATGATCGTCTCGGCGTGAGTGGTACCGTCGCCCTGACCCTTGCTCTTCGATGCTGAGGCACTGACATAGACGCCGATGCCGGCTTCGCTGCCGATGGTGACGCCGATTTCGCCGCTGGACGCCTTGCTCTTCTCCCTCAGCGCGTTGCCTTCCTCGGCACTGAGCAGGTACAGGTTCCTGGCCGCCGCGACCGTGGTATTCACACCCTCGACGGCACTGCCGACAATCGCCATATCCCCTTCGCGCGCGACGATGGTGGTGTTTCCGCGGCTGCTGACCGTGCTGCCGTGAGCCGTTGTCGAGTGTTGGTCGCTCTCGGCCTTGCTGGAACTGGCACCGATGCCGATGCGCAGGCTCATGCCGCCGTTGTTGTCCTTGCTCGGGCCGCCTTTCTTCATCATGTCGGCGGCATCTCCGAAGGCTTCCTGCCCTTGGGTGCCGAACAACGATTGTGCGGCCTTCGCGGCGTACAGGCCCTGCAAGCGGTCATCCTCGACCTCACCGGCCCGCTTCACGCTGCCGTAAGCCTGCGCCGCCGCATCGGCCGCACCACCCTTGATACTGACGTGCAAGCCGCCGGACTTGGCCTTCTGCGTCTCATGCACGTCAAGCGTGTCCACCGCATGCTCGATGGTGACGGTCTTTCCGCTGATCGACACCCCGTCCATGCCGATGACATCGCTACCGGTCTGCTGGTAGCGGTTGCCGGCGTAGATGCTCACCTCGCCATCGACCGCGCCAATGACGCTGCCGGTGTGGGTAACCTCACGTACATCGGCGGTCTGCTGCATCTTCGAGGTGCCGACAGTGAAGCCGACACCGCCGTCGCTGAACATGCCGCTCTTCTTCTTGCTGCTGCTGTAGCTTTCCTCGTGGGTGTTCTGCGCCGCAACAACGGACACATTGTTACGACCGACCAGCGACGTGCCTTGATCCGACACGACCGTGCTGCCGTGGACCAGGACGTTGTTGCCCAGCACGTCGACGGTCTTGCCGCTGACCGTGGTGCCCACCGACACGGTGTCGTGCACCTCCAGGTGCGTACGGGTCGTGGTGCTGCTGAACGTGCCCTTCTTCTTGCGGTAGGTGTCCTCGACCAGGTGGTGCTCTTCCTCGGCGGCGCGCAGGTTCACGTCGCCCTGCTCGGCCGCGAGCGCTACGCCGCCGTTCTCGCTGCGCACGTTCGCGGCGGTCAGGTCGATGTTGCCCGTACGGGACACCATGGCCAGCTGGTCGCCGGCCGTGAACGTGGCACCGGTGACGGTTTCGTCGCGGACCGTGACGCGACTCGTGCCGCCGCGGACACTGACAGTGGACGTACCCGCCAGGGTATCGGTCGCGGTCTCGCCGACAACGTTGCGGTCGGCGTCGATGAACAGGTAGCCTCCGGCGCTGGTCGTGCTCTTGCCGGCAAAGCGGGCGTCGCGGCCGGCGCTCACCACCATATTGCCGTCGCTGCTCAGCTGGGCAGCTTGGATCACATCCCGACCGGCGCTGATGCCGGCATTGCCCACACTGGCGATCTTGCCGCGGTTGGTCACGTCCAGCGCGGCCACGACCTGCAGCCCGCCCGGGCCGGCCTCGATCGCGCCGCCGCGCCAAGCCAGCCCGTCGAACGTGGGCTGGTTCAGCACACTGCCGCCGGCATCGATGACCACGCTGTGGCCGGCCATGCGGCCATAGTTGGTGGTGTCGCCGCGGGTCAGGATGTCGAGGCGACCGTTGTCCGCCCGGATCGCGCCGTTGTTGATCAGGCTGTCCGCGCTCAGCCAGGTGCCGCGGTTGCCGACGATGGTGCCGTCGTTGGTGATCCTGGTCGGGGTCTGGATATCGACCGTGTCGCCCGCCATCAGGGCGCCGTCGTTGCGCAGGCGCTCAGCGGTCGCACTCGACAGGTACACCACCGGCACCAGCACGCGCTGGCCATCGACCTCCATCTCGACCAGCCAGACGATGTCCTGGGACAGCGAGGCGATCTGCGTGCTGGTCAGCGGCGCGCCCAGGCCCAGACCCAAGCGCGCGGCCTCGGCGGCGGCGCCGTCCATCAGGCGCTGGTACTGCGCCAGGCCGTCCAGACCACCGCCCAGGTTGCGCCGGCCGGTCAGCTGCAGGATCTGGTCCATGACCAGCATCTGCTCGTAGTAGCCGTCGCCCAGGCGCTTGTGCGTGTCCTGCGCGCCCAACAGACCGAGCAGGTAGTTCGAGCTCGTCCAGTTGCCCTTCGACGCGAAGCGCGGCGCCGTGGTCACCAGGAACGGCGCGTTTGGGTCACGGCTCGTGTCGTACATTCCGTTGTCCGGCGGCACCAGTCCCGGCAACGGACGCTCCGGCGTGCCGATCACCTGCGCGGCGGCATTGGCCGGGTTGTCGGATCCGTTGACGTAGTCGGTCAGCGCCAGCTGCAGCGCACCGCTGGTTTTCACGCGGGTGCCGTTGCGGGCACCGGGGCCGCTGGCACCCGCGAACTGCGTGCCGGATGTCGCGTCTACGCCGCCCACGCCGCTCTGGCTGACACCCGTGGCACCGCCTAGACCGGTGCTGCCGGGCCCACCCTGTTCGCCCACGGTGAGGCCCGACCGCGGATCGGCCGCGCTGACCACCGTGTTGTTGACGTCGCCGCCGGTGGTGATCGTCAGGCCCTGGCCGGCGCTGATCGTCGCGCGGCCTTCTTCCGGCGAATAGGTGCGCGTTACGGTGCCGAAGTTGAGCGTGCCCCGGCCGCCGTAGTCTTCGTACTGGCAATCGACCTCGGCGCGGCGCGGGCAAGTCTGATAACCCACGTTGTATTCGGCGGTCGCCGTGTACGTCTGCTGACCCGACACGCTTTCGTTGCTGACGCCCGCTGCACCCTCGCCGCTGCTTCCGGCTTGAGCCTGGCCGTTGATCGTCAGATTCTGGCGCGAAGCAATGGTCGCAAACCGGTTGCGGACCGAGTTCGCCTCCAGTGTCATGCCGCCACCCGATAGCAACTGTGCTACCGGCGTGGCCGTGGCCGTGTTGACGAACAAGCCCTCCGTGGGCGTAACGCGTTCGGCGTAGTCGTCCACGCGGAAGTGCACGCAGCGCTGACTCGGGGTTTCGGCGCAGTAGCGCTCCTTCAGCTCGCTCCAGCCTTCATCGTAGGTCAGTGCGTCCTCGCCGAAGGTCTCCAACGTCAGGGCGGCTTGCTCGGCCGGGGTCAGCGGACGCTGCACGAAGTCCAGCACGCGGCGCTCATTGCGCAGAACGTTAGCCACGACCAGCAGATCGCCTTCGGCCTGGATGCGGCCGGACAGGTTTTCCACCGTTCCAACACGCGTGCCAACGCCACCGCGGCCGGTGATGCTCAGATCACCCAGGCTGAAGATCTCGCCATCGAGGTTACGCAGACTCTGGCCTATGCGCAGGTCCAGCGTTTCGGAGGCACCGATGAAACCCTCGCCGTATGCGCGCGCCGGCTGGCCCGTGCCCAAGTCGCGGCCATTGGTCAGGGTGTCGGCGTCGATGGTGATGCGGTCACCGACGATGTCGCCGGTGTTGGTGACGTTCGCGGCGATCAGCGCGACCGAGTCGCCTTCGATGGTCGCGCCGGTGCGGTTGTCGATCGTGCCGCTGGCGGTGACGTGCGTCTCGCCCGTGCCGGATGCATTGCTGGCGTTGAGCGCGCCTTCATTGATCACGTTGCCGGCGTTGATGACCAGCATGCTCGTGGTCTGCCACGTGCCCTGGTTGGTGAACGTGCCCGCGACCGTCAGGCTCAACGTGCCGTCGCTCTCCAGGCGCAGGCCGTTGGCGTAGGTAAAGTCGCCGTTGAACGCCAGGCTCAGGCCTTGCCGGCCGAACAGGCGGCCCGAGCCGGTCAGCGCACCGATGTTCGTGTTCAGTACATCGGCGCTGATCTCGCCGCCGGTGGTGTCCAGCACCGGCAGTGTCAACCACAGCGTGCCGGCGTCGATCTTGCCGTTGCCGGCATTGACCAGGCCGGCCAGGTTCAACCAAGTCGTAGCACCCGAGCCGAACTTGCCGCCGGTGTTGTCGAGCGTTCCGCCGGCGTTCTCGTAGCGCAGATCGTTGACGGCATATACGGTGCCGGCGGCATTGTTCACCGACGCCGTGTGGAGCGTGAGGTCGCGCTTGGCGACCAGCAAGCCATTGGCGCGGTTGTCGATCGTGTCGGCCGCGACCACGACATCGCCGGTGCGGCTGCCTAGCGTGCCGCCCTGGTTGATCAGGGTGGAGGTGCCCACGGACAGCGCCGGCACAGCAGTGTCTCCACCGGCCAACACCTGACCACGGGTATTGTCGATGTGGGCCGCGGACAGGGAACCGCGTCCGGTTGCATCGACGATGCCGTCGGTGTTGTCGAAGGAGCCGCCGGCGCCGACCGTGAGGTCACCGTTGCTCTGCAGCAAACCGCCATCGCGGTTGAGCACGTCGCCGTCGCTGCCGACCGCCAGGCCGTGCCGGGCGAACACGGTGCCGCCGCTGTTGTCCAGACGCGTTCCGGCCTGCACATCGGCCGTGCCTTCGGCGCCGATCAGGCCGTCGCCGGTGTTGTTCAAACCCTGCGCGATCGTGACGGTCAGCGCACCGGCCTCCCCGCGCTGGATCAGGGTCCCGCGCGTGTTGTCGAGCGTCGTGCCGCTCACCGTGACCACTTCGCCGCCGGCAATGGAGCCCCCCACATTGATCAGATCCGTGCCGGTCAGTGTGAACGCGGCGTTGGACTGGATCTGGCCCCGGGTGTTGTCGAGCGCGCCCACATCCACTGCGATCTGGCGACCGAGCAGACCCTTCTGCTGCGCTGGATCGGTGACCGCCGGATCGAACGTGTCGCGGTTGATCAGCGTGTTTGTCGTCACCGTGAGCACGTCGCCGGAGGCGAAGGTGCCGCCATGGTTGTCCAGCGTGTCGGCCACATTGGCGGTGATCGACCGCTGCGTCTGCACGACACCGTCGGCGTTGCTCATCGACTGCGCGGACAGGTCGATGGCGCCATTGCCGGCAAGGGTGCCGCCGTCGTTGGACAGGCGGCCGTCGGCGGTGACGGTGAGGGTCTGTTCACTGGCCGACTGCACGGCGCCGCCGACGTTGAGGACCTCGTCCGCATGCACGGTGGTGGCGCCAGCCGCAATCAGGGCGCCGCGGGTGTTGTCGAACGTGCCGGCCACGCGCACGTCGGTGGCACCGGTACCTGCCGCTTGCAGCACACCGTCTGTGCTGGTCAACTTGCCTACGTCGGCCTGCAGCGCGCCGTTACTCGCGACGGTGCCGCCGGTGTTGTCCCAGATGTCGCGCGCGGTGACGGACAGTGGGTCGGTGCCGGAGGCGGTCAGCGTGCCGCCGGCGGTGGTCAGATCGCCGGTGTCGATTGTGATGTGCTGCGCCGAGGTGCCGCCGCCGCGCAGGTCGGTGGTCTCGCCGGCGAGCATCAGCGTGCCGTTGCTGCCCAGCGTGCCGCCGGCACCGTTCAACGTCACCGCATCGACAGTCAGTGCATTGGTGGCCGTGATGGCACCGCCGGTGTTGTCGAGCGTGTCAGCCGTCACCACCGCGGTGTCGTTGGCACCCAGCGCACCATTCGAGTTGTCCACGCGCGCCGCCTGGACTTCCAGACGCTGCGCCCACACGCCCTTCGGCGCGGCGCCGTTGGCGGCCTTCGTGTCGCCATTGATCAATTGATCGGCCGCCAGGGACAGCGCGCCGGTCGTGGCGATCAGACCGGCGCTGTTGTTCAGCGTCCCGGCCACGTCGAGCTTCGAGTCGCCCGCGCCGGAAGCGCTGATCGTGCCGTCGGCGTTGACCAGGGCACCGGCCTCGATGTCCAAGGTGCCGTTGCTGGCGACGGTTCCGGCCGTGTTGTCCAGACGATCGCGTGCGGTGATCACCAGCGGAGCAGTGCCGGTGGCGAGCAGCGAGCCGCCGGCCGTGATCAACGTACCGGTGCCGATGCGCACGGTCTCGCCGAATGTGTTGCCTCCGCGCAGGCTGGTGACATCGCCCTTCACCGACAGCGCGCCGTTGGAACCCAGAGTGCCGCCGGCGCCGTTCAAGGTCGCCGCATCAATGGTCAGCTCATTGGCGGCGGTGATCGAGCCGGCCGTGTTGTCGAGCGCGGCGGTCGTGATCGCAACGGTGTTGTTGGCGCCGATCTGCCCGCTGGCGTTGTCGATGCGATCGGCGCGGACCGTGAGCGCCTGGGCGCGCAAGCCAGCCCCGTCGATGTTGCCGGTGTCGCGGTTGATCAGCGTACCCGCCGCCAGATCCAGCGCGCCGTTGCTGGAAAGGGTACCGCGCGTGTTATCCAATGTGTCTGCCACGGCAAGCGTCGAGGCGTCCGCGCCGACTGCCGTCAGCGTCCCGTCGGCGTTGAGCAGCGTACCGGCCTGCAACTGCAGACTGCCGTTGCTGGTGATGGTGCCGGCCGTGTTGTCCACGGCGTCGCGGGCGGCGATCGCCAGCGGACCGGTGCCGGTGGCGATCAGCGCGCCGCCGGCCGTGGTCAGCGTACCGGTGTCGATGCGCATGCTGTCCGCGAATGTGGTGCCACCGCGCAGGTCCGTGGCCTCGCCGGTCAGCGTCAACGCGCCATTGGTGCCCAGTGTGCCGCCCGCGCCGTTCAAGCGGGCCGCATCGACGGTCAGTGCGTTGGCAGCGGTGATCGAGCCGGCGGCATTGTCCAGCGTCGCGGCTGCCGCCGTGACGGCGTCATTGGCACTGAGGCGCCCGGCGGTGTTGTCGACGCGATCGGCCTGGACGGTCAGCACCTGGGCCTGAATGCCGCCACCGTCGATGTCGGCGGTGTCACGGTTGATCAGCGTGCCGGCCTGCACGTCCAGAGCACCGGCCGTCGTCAGCACCCCGCGGGTATCGTCGAGCGTGCCGACGACAGCGACCGTCGAGGCCTGCGTGCCCGCGGCACTGATCGTGCCGTCGACGTTGACGAGAGCGCCGGCGGCGATGGCCAGCACGCCATTGGTGGCTATGCGGCCTGCGCTGTTGTCGAGGCTGTCGCGGGCCCTCAGCGACAAGGCATCGGCACCTGTCGCGGTCAATTCGCCGCCGGCCGTGATCAGCGTGCCCGTGTCGACCACCACGTGCTGCGCGGAGGTAGTGCCACCGCGCAGATCGGTGGTCGTGCCCGCGATCGTCAGCGCGCCGTTACTGGCCAGGCTGCCACCGCTGCCGTTCAACGTGGTCGCGGCGATGGCCAGCGTGCCGGTGTCGGCCTGTCGCACCGCACCGCCGGCATTGCCAAAGGTGTCGGCGTTGATCGTCAGGTCACCCTTGCTTTCGATGATGCCGTCGTCGCCATTGTCGAACGTGCCGCGCACGCTCAACGTGTTCGCACCCGCGCCGGTGGTCACAATCGTGCCACCGCGGTTGTCGAAGCCATCGGCCGCCAGCGCCAACTGCGCCGCGCCCAGCAAGGCGCCACGATGGTCGACCTGGCCGGCACGCAGCGTCGCTGCCCCGGCGGTCGTGATCGTGCCGCCGGCACCGGACACCGTACCGGCCTGCAGGTGCAGACCATCCGCACCGGTGTGCTCGATCAGGCCGTCTTCGTTGACCAGCACGCCTGCGGCCAGGCTCAGCGCCGAGGCATTGCTGGCAATGGTGCCCGTGGCATTGTCGAGCGTCCCGTCCACCTGCACGGTGGCGGTGGAGCCGCTGTGGTTGAGCGTGCCGCCCACGTTGTGGAACGCCAGCGTGTGCACGTCCAGCGCACCGCCGACATTCAAGGCACCGGCGGTGTTGTCGATGGAGGTTGTGTGTAGCGTGGCGGCCCCGGTGATGTCGAGCGTACCGCCCGCGTTAGCCAGGTCGCCCTGCGTCATCGTCAACGAGCGCAAGCCGAGGTGGCCTCCGCTGTTGTCCAGGCCATTGCCAGTGCTCAGGGCAACCCCTCCGCCAGCATTGATCTTGCCCCCGTCATTGGACAGGTGGCCGGCGATGTTGAGGGCACCGTCGGCCAGTGGAGTCAGGTCGGGCAACGTGCCGCCATCGGATCCAGCCTCGCCACCGCCCGTCGATCCGCCATCGCCGCCGCTACCGCCGCCAGTGGAGCCGCCATTTTCGCCGCCGCCCGCGACAGGATTCGCCACACCAATACGACCGCTGTCGCGGTTCGTCAGCGTGCTGGCGTTCAACGCCAACGCCTGCAGGCCCGCCTGCTCGATCGCGCCGCCGCGATTGCTCAGCGACTGCGCATTGACCTCGACCCGGCGCGCATTGATCTGTCCGCCGTTGTTGTCGACGTCCGCGGGCGTGGTGACCACGAGTTCACGCGCCGCCGCGATCGTGCCCGCGTTGGCCACGCCGCCGCTGACGGTAACCTGAGCATTCTGCTTCGACTGCAAGGCGCCAACACTGGCGTTCTCCAGGCGACCGTCTACCGTGACGATCAGGTCGCCCGCCTGCGCACCCAGCGTGCCGGCATTTCGAACACCCAAGCCGCGTTCATTCGAAACCAGGAAGATCTTGTTGGCGTACATGCCGCCCAGCGAGCCGACGTCCAGCGCGAACTGCGGCGCCACGCCCTGCCCGGCGATTGGCGTCGTCTGGCCCGGGTTGGTGGCATTGACCGTGCTCGCGCCGAGTCGCACGTCCAGATCATTCGCCCAGAGCCCACCGTTGACTTCCATCGCCCGCGCCAGGATGCGGGTGTAGTCGGTGGTCGCGGCGTCCAGGCCCGCACCTTCGATTCGCACCGTGCCGCCTTCGACGCGGTAGTGGTCGAGTGCACCGCCGTTGAACACCGGTTTTCCGGTCGTCAACGTCGCCGTGCTGGCGTTGATGAAGCCACAGCCCGCGCAGGTGATGCCGGCCGGGTTGGCGATGATGACTTCCGCTCGCCGGCCGGCCACTTCGACGTAGCCGTTGAGCTGGCTGGCAGGTCCGTTGACCTCGTTCAGGATGACGCGTGCTTCGCCGCGCGCCAGATACGGATTGCCGGCCACGGCGCCCGCCAGTTGCGAATCGGCCCCGCTGCGGGCGTTATTGAGGATCGCGCCCTGGCTGCCCACATCGAACTGACCATAAATATTGCGAGAAACCCCTTGCGCCGAAGGCGTGGCGATGTTGATGACCGGCACGCCATTGCCCGCATCGAGTACTGTCGGCCGATTCGCTCCGGCTGAGGGATCCGACACGATGCGGCCTTCGCCCTGTGCCGCCTGTGCGAATGCCGGCAGCGTCGTCACGAACCCAAGAGCCACATACACCGCAAACCGCAAAGCCGGCAGCAGCGCCGTGCGCACGCCCTCTGCGCTGCCTGCGCCGTTCTGCGAAGACGAAGTGAGTTCCGAAGCGACCTGGACCACTCCCAGCTCGCGATTGAACACCAGACGGTAGATGCGATTCACGGCGTGCCTTCCCTTCTTGTTCGTTCTTCCTGCTTGTTGATCTGTGCGGCGTCGTATCACGCCTCACACGAGTACTACCTTGCGTCGGGCAATGTCAGAACGACCAGCCCAGACTGAAACCGGTGGTGGCGTAGGCGGTCGGATAGCCATCGGGCTTGTCGATCGGCGCACCGACAAACAGATCCCAGTAGCCGCCCTTCCAGCCGCCGCGCAGGCCGATGACCGCGCCGGCCAGGTGATCGCTCAATTCCCGCTCGGTCCGTCCGCCAACGTGGCCGTAATCGGCACCGACGTACAGCTCTTGACCACCGCCAAGGGTGAGTCCCAGGTCGTTGCGCGCCAGCCAGCCACGATCGCCGGTCAGCGACACGACGCCGTCATACCCACGCACCGTGTAGCGGCCACCAATCGCGAAGCGGTCCTGTGGCACCAGCGGCGTGCGGTTCCACTGCACACGCCAGCTGCCGGTGTAACGCAGACGCTGGTTGCCCAGTTGGAACGGCACCGCCAGCTGTGCATCGGCGGTGATCACCTTCATCCGCGAGGTGCCCTCGTCGAACAGCTCTTCCGGCGCGTGCTGCGCGTCGAACGCACCGGTGCCCCGTCGGTAGGCCACGCTGCCATCGAGGGTCAGATTCCCCACGAACTGGCGGTAAGTGAGGCCGGCCTCCCAACCACCGGTACGGCGGCGCTGCACCTCCGCTTCGGTGCCGTCGACGTAGTTCTTCGAGTCGCGCATCCAGGCACGCGCGAAGCCACTGAACTTGGTGGTGGCGTTGCGGAAGAGCATGCGCGACAGGCGCATGTCGACGTTGTTGCTCGTGCCGCTAAACTCGACGTTGGTAAACGCACCGGCCACGGTCTGGTGGTAGTCGTAGCCGCTGGCAGTCGCTCCCAGCAACCAATAGGCCCATGGTGCGTCCCAATGAGCCGTCCACGATTCCGAACCCAGGCCGGCGATGTTAAACACGTCGTGGCCGTAGTTCACGTAGAACAGGTCGTTGCCACTGGTCAGGTTGTCCAGCGATACCGTCATGCCGGCCTGCAGTTTGCCCGTGGCATCCGACCCCGCGTCATCAAGGGTCAGGCCGACACGTTGCACGGCGCGTTGCTGCCAAGCAATCACCAGATCGCTTTCGCCGGCGGCCGCTCCCTCCTCCTCGGCCGGCACGATCTGGATGTCCGCGGCAACCGTCGGAATGCGCTGAAAATTCTCAAGCGCCTGCTCCACGTCGCGAAGATTCAACAGGTCCCCCGGCCTGGCCGGAACGGCATTGCGATACACGGCCCGCGGGTCTGTGCCATCGGCGAAACGGATCGCACGAACACGCCCTGGCACCACTGTAAGGGTAAGGGTGCTGCTATTTTTCAGGTCCTGCGGAGCGGCCAGCACCCGCGTGGTGACGTAACCACGCGCGATGATGGCGTTCTGCACGCGCTTCATCACGATATTGATGCCCTGCGTGCCCAGGCATCGGCCAGTGGCAGGGTCGCGCTTCGGATCCGCCGCCTTCAACGCCCAGCGAAACATCCTGGCGCCATCGCCGTCGAGACGGATGCTGTCGATACGAAAGCACGGAGACTCTTCGGCCGGCAGCATCTCAAAGGCGGCCACGGCCGGCCCTTCCAGCCGCACGTCCGGACGCTGCTCCTGCTGCTCGCGTAGTACGCGCTCGCGTTCCTGCTGTCGACGCTCTTCGTCAGCGTTGTCTACCACCTGCGCCATTGCCAGAGACAGCGGCGCAAGCGCTAACAGCACTCCGATCCAGCGTTGACCGCCGCAACTGTGCCGCGCACCCCGACTGCCCACTTCCATAGCATCCCTGTTCCATTCAATCCAAATCACAACACCGAACAGGCGAAAACACCCTACCCGGGGAAAAGCTATAGCCCCAACGACGGGAATCACACCACCGGCGCGAACTTGTCCACGGGACATGCTAGGCGACGAGGAGAAGAACCTCTATGAGGTAAATCCGAAAAGAACATTGAGACATCATGTAAGCAACCACAGCTAGGACTTACTGCCTGCCTGTCAGTATTCCCGTGGGCGCCTACCATGCATTCTGGTCGTGGCGGTCCAAAGCTGCATACGCTACTGGACATGCGGGGCGCCATCCCCACGGTGATCAGCTTTTCCGAGTTGCGCCAGCACGATGTGCATATGCTCGACGAACCGGCGCCCGAGCCAGGGGCGATCTATGTGATGGATCGTGCCTACCTCGACGAGCGCCTGTACCGCTTCCACTGCGAGGGGGCGTTCTTTCTCATGCGTACGAAGTGGCACTTGCGCGTGCGTCGGCACTACTCCCAGCCGGCGGCGGATCGCCACCTCAGTGGCGGAAGCTGTTGTTGTTGCTTCGCGTAAGGCCAAGAGCAACGGCAAAGTCAAAATGGGTTCCGGCGTTCGCCGGGTGACGATGCTGATGGGGTGCGGGCCTGGATCCCGGCGTTCGCCGGGATGACGGTGAGGGGGCCGACGAGGTACCGATCAGATCTTGAAGTAGATCCGTCGCGCATCGAGCACGCGCACCACTACCCACCACACCGCCACGAATGCAATCGCAAACGCCAGCGACGGCACGTACGGACCAAACCGCGGCGTCATCCAGTCCGCGAAGCCGACCCGATACAACGGCTCCAGCCAACCGCCCGCGACCAGCGCATAAAGCATGAACGCCGAGCCCGCATAGGCTGCGATCGCGTTTACCCCGAATGCACGCCCCAGCGCCGGCAGCCCTTTGCGATCGACCAGCCAGTGCACGACCGCCAGCACCCAGCACGCGATGCCGCCGGTCCACAGCACGTGCGACGGCGTCCACAGGTTCTTGTTGAACGGCTGCCACCACGACCAGGCCAGGCCCAGCGCCATCACGATCGCGCCGGCCAGCCACAGCGCACGCGAATCGCCACGCCGCAGCCAGTCACCGGCGCGCATGCCGAGCACCGTCGTCGCCAGCGCGCCCATCGTGCTGACCACACCTTCGGGATCGTGGCCGCGGCCGCTGGCCGGATCGAGCCCAGCCGAATCGAGCACGTAGACGTGGACGCCCAGCAGCGCATGATCGATGCGGCTGGCGAGATTCACAAAGGGTTCGTAGCTGCCGCCGGCGGCGAGCAGTGCGCCATAGCCGACCAGCAGCGCCGCGAGCATCAGCCATTGCGTGCGTGGCCGCGCATGCAGCGCCAGCAGGCCCGCGGCGGCGAAGCACAGGCCGATCCGCTGCAGGACTCCCATCACCCGGTAGTGCGCCAGGTCGAACGCCCACAGCGCGCACAGGTGCAACAACAGGCCGAGGCCGACGATGCGCGCGGCACGGATCAGCACCGTCCGCGTCAGCGCGGCAGGTGCATCGCCACGTTCCAGGCGCGGCACCAGCGCCAGCGTGATCGACACGCCGACGATGAACAGGAACATCGGGAAGATCAGGTCGGTCGGCGTGCAGCCATGCCAGTGCGCGTGCAGCAGCGGCGCGTAGACGTGGCTCCAGTCGCCCGGGTTGTTGACCAGCAGCATCGCGGCGACCGTGATCCCGCGAAGTGCATCGACCGACGCGAACCGCGCCGGCATCGCCGCCGGTGTTGCGCTCAAGCCGCCTGCACCAGCACCGCGCTGACCTGCGCCTCGATCGATTCCAGGTCGGGCAGGAAGGCGGCGTCTTCGTTGAGCAGCACGCGCGCCTGCACGCCGTTGGGCAGCGCGTTGGTGTCGTCGACGACCACCAGGGTGTCGCGCGACACGGTCACCAGGCGCGGGAAGCCCTGCGTCAGCATGGCGAAGTAAGGCGCGCGCGGATTGCCGCCCAGTGCGCGCAACACCACGACCTTGCTGCCCAGTCCGCCGCGTTCATCGGCCAGACCGGCCAGTCGCGCGAACGCCACCAGCGGCAGCTGCCAGCCGCGCCAGCGCATGCGGCCCAGCAACCAGTCCGGCACATCGGCCAGCGGCTCGGGTTCCGCGTACGACAGCACTTCGGCGATCGTCGCGTTGGGCAACAGCAAGCGGCCACCAGCGACCTGGATCAGCACGCCGCGGATGTCGTTTTCGACAGCGGGCACCGTCGCCGCATGCTTGCCGGCAGAACTATTGGAGTGGTTTCGATTCGGCATCTGTAGGTTCCTGGACTGCCCGTTCAACGCCAACGCGCGATCAGGCGCTCGGCCAGTTCGACCGGTTGCCCGGCGACGCCACCGCGTGCGATCAGTGCGGTCGAGGCCGCAGCGTCGTAGCAGCCGTCTGGCGCCTGTCCGGCCACCAGCGCGCCCGCCCAGGAGTGGTTCATCACGACATCCACACGGGCCGGGTCGCTGCCGCTGAGCAGCAGCACCGCCGAGTCGGCCGACGGCAGCGCGGAGATGACGTCGCCCTCGCCTTCGGTGAAACGAATGCCGGACTCGTTGACCGCAATGCCGATCTCCGCCGGCAGGATGTAGATCGTTCCGGCCATCGCCAGCAGGCCCGGCTCGGCGAGCCTTACCTGCAACGGCGTGGCGCGCTGCATCTGCGCGACAAGCCGGTCATAACGGCCGCCATCGAGACGCTGCTGCACCATGACCGGGCGCGGGAAGGAATCGGGCAGCGCGCCGAGAAGCTGGCGCACCGCATCGGGTCCGCCAATGCCGGCCAGAACCAGCACTGCGCCGTTGTTGTGCACGGTGGGCCGGTCTTCGACCAGTTCCAGCGCGGAGATGCGGGTTTCCAGGTCGCCCAGGTCGCGCTGGAAGAGGTTGTTGGACGCGCGCGTGTCGGCGCTGGCGACAGCGCCGGCGTTCTCGTCGGCAAACGACCAGTCAGGAGCCAGCGGCGCAGCCGCGGCAGTAGTCGGGGCGACCGGCGCGATGTCGTCACTGGCGATGTCGAGCGAGCGACTGGCCTCGAACAGCAGGACTGGCTCCGCCGCACCGGCCCGTTGCGTCGGCGCCGCGCTCGGCAGCTCGAGCACGCCGTCGTCGAGCAGTTCGACCACGATGGGTTCGGCCGCCGGAGCGATCTCGTAGTCAAAACTGGATTCGAACGGCTCGATCACCAGCGCATCGTCGTCGGTCGAAACCATGCCTGGCTCGTCCAGCAACGGCATCTCGATGACATCGAGGGTCTGTGCCGCCATCAGCGATGGCGTGCCCGCCACGGCGATCGGCGGCGCGTAGTCGAGCTCCGCGGCCACCGGGTCGAACGGGCTCAGGACCATCGTCTCGACCGGTGCCGGTGCCGGTGCCGGTACAGCCACCACTACCGGCGGCGGAACGGATTCGGGTTTTGCCGCGACCGCAACCGGTGCTGCAACGGCTGCAGGAGCCGGCGCCACGAAGGCATCTCCGACACCCTCGCCTTCGCCTTCAGGCTCATGTCCGGGCGGGAGCACATCGCCATGCCCCTGCAGCTTGGCCGACAGATGTCGGCTCCAGCGCGCCAGGTCCCAGCCCTCGCGCGTGGCGGCCAGCGCCGCCTCTTCGTAGATCACTTCCACCGCGGGATCGGCCAGCACGGGGTCGAACCGCTCGATGGCGTCCTCGGTGACCGCGTCGAGCGCGACGACGATCACCTGCGGCGCCGCCAGTCCGAGCGCGGACGGATCGAGCGTGGTCGGATCGGCTTCCAGCACCAGCTGCGCGCCGGCATCGGAGAGCGCCGAACGCAGGCGTTCACACGCCGCGCCCGGTCGCGCCAGCAGTACCGCGCGACGCGATGACTCACTCATGGCCGCGCGATGCCCCCTGCGGATTGATGCCGAGCAGTTCGTACACGTTGCGGATCAGTTCCGGCTCCTGGTACGGCTTGCCGAGGTAACGCTCCACGCCGATCTCGAACGCGCGCTGGCGATGCTTGTCGCCGGTACGCGAGGTGATCATCACGATCGGCACACCGCGCAGGCGCGAATCGCCCTTCATCGCAGTGGCCAGCTCGTAGCCGTCCATGCGCGGCATTTCGATGTCGAGCAGCATCAGGTCCGGCACGCGGTCGACCATGCGCTCCAGGGCGTCGATGCCGTCCTTCGCGGTCAGGACCTCGAAGTTGTGGCGTTCCAGCACGCGGCCGGTGACCTTGCGCATCGTCACCGAATCGTCGACCACCATCACCAGCGGCACGTGACGCTGTTCGACCGGCGCGGCGACCACCGGCACGTGATCGCGCGGCAGCAGCATCTGGCGGCGCACCAGCGGGGCGACGTCGAGGATCACGACCACGCGGCCGTCACCCATGATGGTCGCGCCGAAGATGCCCGGCACCGAAGCGACCTGCGGACCGACGGCCTTCACCACGATTTCGCGGTTGCCCACGACCTGGTCGACGCAGACCGCCGCGCGCAGGTCGCCGGAGCGGATCAGCAGCAGCGGCATCTGCAGATGGCCTTCGGCCTTGGCGGTGCCGTGGCCGACCAGCGCGCCCAGATCGTGGACGGTGTAGTCCTCGCCGCCGTAGCGGTAGGTCGCGTCGGCCATGTCGAGGCGGTCGCGGGCGATGCGGCCGACGCCGCGGACCGAGGCGATCGGCACGGCGAAGGTGGTCTCGCCGATGCGGACGAACACGGCCTGGGTGACTGCAAGCGTCTGCGGCAGGCGCAGGGTGAATTTGACGCCTTTGCCCGGGACCGAATGGATGTCGAGCGTGCCGCCGAGCTGGCGCACTTCGCTGGCGACCACGTCCATGCCGACGCCGCGGCCGGACAGGCGGCTGACGGCATCGGCGGTGGAGAAGCCCGGTTCCAGGATCAGCGCGTCGAGGGCGGCATCGGACAGCACCGCGTCGGCGCGGACCAGGCCACGCTCTTCGCCACGGCGGCGGATCGCGGCGCGGTCGAGGCCGGCACCGTCGTCGCCGACTTCCAGCACCACTTCCGAACCTTCGCGGCGGACCGCGATGCGGATCGTGCCCTCTTCCGGCTTGTGCGCCTTGCGGCGCTTGTCCGGCGTTTCCAGGCCGTGCGCGACCGCGTTGCGCAGCAAGTGTTCCAGCGGCGCGGTCATGCGCTCGAGGACGTTGCGGTCGAGTTCGCCCTGGGTGCCGTCGAGTTTGAGCTGGACGTTCTTGCCCAGTTCGCCCGAGGCCTGGCGGACCACGCGGCGCAGGCGCGGCAGCAGGCCGTCGAACGGCACCATGCGCGTGCGCATGAGGCCTTCCTGCAGTTCCGAGCTCACGCGCGACTGCTGCAGCAGCAGGGTTTCGTACTGACGGGTCAGATCGTCCAGCGTGGTCTGCAGGCTGGTCTGGTCGGCGGCCGACTCGGCCAGCGCACGCGACAGCTGCTGCAGGTTGGAGAAGCGGTCGAGCTCGAGCGGATCGAACGCCTGCTCGGCCAGGTCGCCTTCGCGCTGGTAGCGGGCGACGATCTGCGCTTCGGTTTCGATTTCCAGGCGACGCAGCTGGTCACGCATACGCGTGTTGGTTGCTGCCATTTCCGCGATGGCGCCGCGGAACGCACCGAGCTGCTGCTCCAGTCGGGCGCGGTAGATCGCGACCTCACCGGCGTAGTTGACGAGGCGATCGAGCAGGTCGGCGCGGATGCGCACCTGCTCCTGCGGAGCGCGCACGCCGATGTCGTCTTCGTCGGTGGCCGGAGCATCGCTGATCGGCGCCGACAGCGGCTTGAGTTCGACGTGCTGCGGTGCTTCCACCACGACCGGGGCCGCCTTGACGGCCTCGTCCTG
This sequence comes from Lysobacter sp. Soil_N_23, assembly GCF_057656135.1. Lineage (NCBI taxonomy): Bacteria > Pseudomonadati > Pseudomonadota > Gammaproteobacteria > Lysobacterales > Lysobacteraceae > Lysobacter > Lysobacter sp. Soil_N_23. Next base: position 239,468 of record NZ_JBDGKY010000002.1, on the reverse strand, counting down.
CGCGGCGGGCACGTAGGCCTGACCGTGGGCACGCGCGTCGAACTGCGCGATCAGCGCTTCCGGCATGGCAATCGCGCGGCGCTCGCCGACACGGGTGACCATGGCGTGGAGGCGGTCGAAGCCGTGCTCGAGCAGCGGCACGCCATCGCGGCCGAGCTCGCAGCGCTGTTCCGCCACGGCTTCCAGCAACGATTCCATGGCGTGGCCGAGTTCGCCCACGGCCATGATGCCGGCCATGCGCGCGCCACCCTTGATGGTGTGCAGGTCGCGCTGCAGGCCGACCACCGGCTCGCGGTCACCCGGCGCCTGGCGCAGCTGCGCGAGCAGGCCGTCGGAGTGGTCGAGCAGGTCGCTGGCTTCCTCGACGAAGATGTCGACCAGTTCCGGGTCCAGCCCGCTCAGGTCGAGCGCTTCGTCCGGATCGTCGCTGGCGGCCAGCGCGTGCGCGATCAGCGCGGCGACGGCCGGTTCCTGGGCATCGACGACGCGTGGCTCGTGCGCGACCGGCTCGTGCTCGGGCTGATCGTTGTCCGACTCGTTGGCGCCCGGGGCGCCGGCATCGGCGAACGCGGCCAGGCCCACCGAGGCAGTGGCTTCGATTGCGGCGGCCTGCTGTTCGCGGGCGACACGCTCGGCCTCGGCGTACTCGGATTCGAGGCGCTTGTACTCGCGCTCTTCCTCGGCAAGGCGCTCGGCCTCGAGACGCTCGGCTTCGAGGCGTTCCGCTTCGGCGCGCTCTGCGGCCAGACGCTCGATTTCGAGACGCTCGGCTTCGGCGCGCTCGGCTTCGGCGCGCTCTGCTTCAAGGCGCTCGGCCTCGGCACGCTCGGCTTCGATGCGTTCTGCTTCGAGGCGCTCTGCCTCGAGCCGCTCGTTCTCCAGACGCGAGCTTTCGAGCAACGCCGTTTCCAGACGCTCCGCTTCCAGGCGCGCAATCTCCGCACGCTCGGCTTCCAGGCGCGCGTCCTGCTCGCGCTGGAGCTGGGCAAGGCGTTCGGCCTCGGTCTGCTCCATGGCGAAGCGCTCAGCCTGCACGCTCTCGATCTCGATGCGCTGGGCGTTGGCCTGTTCGATCGCCAGGCGCTCGGCTTCGATGCGGCGCGCTTCAGCCAGTTCGGCTTCCACGCGTTCGGTCTGCGAAGCCCCGGCGAGGAAATCCGGACCGGCGTCGCCGGCCAGATCGGTGAACTCGCTCAGGTCGAACGCCGTCAGCAGGGCCTCGTCGCCGTCGTCCATGGCGATGGCGGTATCCGTCGGCTCGATGCTGGCCGGCATCGACTGGCGCGCGTCCGGCAGACCGTCGCGCAGCGCACGCATGCGCGCGGCGAGTCCTTCGAACGCGGGCACGCGCGGATACGGGGTCTTCAGCGTGGCCAGGGTGCGACGGATCGCATTGGCCACCTCGGCCATCGCCGCAACGCCATCGCTGCTGGCCGGCTGGCCGGAAGCAAGCAGGCGCTTGACGTAGATCTCGGTCGGCCCGGTGATCTCGGTGATCACCGGCACTTCGGTCATCGCGAAGGCGCCGTTGAGCGTGTGGAACGAACGCTGCAGGCCGTCATCGACCAGGCGCGGGCCGTGGTTGGCCGCGGCCAGCCACTGTTCGATCGTGACCAGGTGGCCGCTGACCTCGGTGTCGAGGATCTCCAGCAGCACCGCGTCGACCGAGGCGGGCGTGCCCGGCTCGATCTCGACTGCGACTGCCGGTGCCTCGATCGTCTCTTCGATGGCGAAGACGGGCTCTGCTTCCTCGTCCGCCACCAGCATGTCGAGGTTGACCGCTTCCAGCGCGAGTTCTTCGGCCACCACCGGCTCATCGACCGCGACGGCGGCGACCGCAGTGGCTGCGGCCGGCGTGTACAGCGTCTCGTTGCCTTCGGCGAGGCGGTCGGCATGCGCTTCCATCCCGGCCAGGTCGGCGGAGATGACGCCTTCGTTGCGCAGTGCGGCATGCAGCTGCGGCAGCGCGGTGTAGGCGTGGCCGACCAGGCCCATCACCGCCGGGCTGGCGGGACGGGTGCCGTCGAGCACGCGGTTGAGCAGGTTCTCGATCTTCCAGCTGAATTCGCCCAGGGTCTTGGCGCCGACCAGGCGGCCGCTGCCCTTGAGCGTGTGGAACACGCGACGGATCGGGCGCAGGCGTTCGCTGTCGTCCGGCGATTCGTGCCAGACCGGCAGCAGGTCGCCCAGATGACGGATCTCCTCGTCGAGCTCCTCGAGGAACACCTCGCGGATCTCGTCGTCGATGTCGTCGCTGTGCTCGAAGCCACCGGCGGCGATGGCCTGCGCCGTCGTCGCCACCGGTGCCGGCGCGGGTGCCGGCGCAGCAACGACCGGTGCGGCAGCCCCGGTGGCCGACGCGGCCGCTGCGGCCTGTTCCGCCGATGCCGGCATCGTCACCGTGCCCAGCGTGATCGTGTCGGACAGTTCGAAGTCCGGGACGTTGGCCAGTTCCTCGCGCGTGATCGGCGAGGACGGCGCCATCGTCGCGGCGATGTCGAATTCCGGCAGCGGCCAGTAGCGCAGCGATTCCAGGCTCTGGCGGGTGATGTCGAGGATGTTGTTGCGGTTCGGGCGCTGCTCGCGCAGTGCCTCCAGGTAGTACTCCAGGCTCGCCAGGGCGTCGGCCAGGGTGTCGAGCTGCTGGCCGTTGGGCACGCGCTTGCGGCCGATCAGCTCGACCTCGGTGTAGCGCTTGACGCCGGTCAGGTAGTCGGCCGGCTGCACCAGTTCGAGCATGCGCAGCGCGCCGCCGACTTCGTCCAGCACGCGCGGGACTTCGGCCAGTTCGGCGTGGTCCCAGTTGGTTTCGACGAAGGCCACGAAGGCCTGGCGGGCGTCGCCGAAGTTGGCGATGGCCTCGCGCACGACCACGTCGAGGACCTTGCGGGCTTCACCGGCAAGCAGGTCGTCGTCGGCCTGCTCGTCCGGCAGGCCCAGGCGCGAGACCTGGTCGTCGAGCGAGGCATCGACGTAAAGCAGTGCGCCGGCGACGTCGAGCAGTGCGCCCTCGTCGGCCGGACGGCGTCCGCTGACGATTTCGTGCATCGCATCGCGCTGCTGCAGCACGACCGTGCGGGCAACGCCCAGGCCCATCATGCCGAGCGTGTCGCTGACGCGGGTCAGTGCTTCCACCTGCGGATGCAGGCTGGCGACATCGGTCTGGCCGGTGCGCAGGTGCAGGTCGAGGGCGTCCTTGACCCGCAGCAGGTCTTCCTTGATCGCCGCGGCCACGGTATCGAGCAGCGCGCGGTTGCGGCCGCTGAGGCTGCCGCGGGCATGTTCGAGTTCCGACTCGCTGGGCAGGTGCGATGCGAGTTCGAAGGTGTGGCGCAGGTCGTCCAGCGCCGGATGGCGGCCGTCGCTGTGGGCGACGTGGTAAAGCAGCTGGCGGGTCGGCTCGGCGGCGGGCTCGGAGCGCGGCGCGGCGAAACCGTCGTCGGCCAGCATCAGGCGCGCTTCGCGCTCGACGCCGCCGAAGGCCTGGCGCAGCGCGCGCGTGGCCGGCAGGGCGCCGTCACGCAGGGCGCCGGCGACCGAGGAGGCCACCCACAGCATGCGCCGCACCGGTTCCAGCACGACTTCCGACAGCAGCCCGTCGACCGCACCGGCGAGCTTGTCCGGATGGGCGGGGTTGCCGTCTTCCGGCCAGGTCGCCAGGGCATCGCGCAGCGCGGCCAGGTGACCGGCCGAGCTGTGCGAAGGCGCGCTGCGCTGGGTCGGCGCGCCGGCCAGGTTCGCCGGCAGCGGACGGTCCAGGTCGGGCGCGAACAGCACGCTCTCGTTGAGGCCGGCTTCGCCGCGCGTGGCGCGCAGTTCGTTGAGCAGCGGCAGCAGCACGATCGGGATATCGCGGTGGCCGCCCTGCAGGCGCTCCAGGTAGTCGGGCAACAGCACCACGCCGCGCATCAGCGCCGCGCAGGCCTCGTCGCGATCGGCGACCTTGCCCTGCTGCAACGCCAGTGCCAGCCGTTCCATTTCCTCGGCGACCATCGCCGGCGCGTACAGCTCGACCATGCGCAAGGTGCCGTGCACCTGGTGCAGTTGGTCGGCGCAGTAGCGCATGCGGCTGGTGTCGGCAGGATTCTCGGCATAGGCCTCGATTTCCTGCTGCGCCAGGCGCAGGGTCTCGTCCAGCTCCGGCTTGATCCAGCCCAGCGTGGTCGTGTCGATTGCTTCGCGCATCACCGTCATCGTTCACCCCACGCAGCGGTGAACCGGCGCGTACCGTGGCCCATGTCCTGGACGGGCATGCCCTTACCGAGCACGCTCCGGTGGCCACATTTGAACCTGTTCATCGACCTCGTCCTTGTCAGGCCGGCAGCTTGAAGTCGGCAACGGAGCGACGCAGGTCGGCTGCCAGTTGCGCGAGGTTTCCAATCGACGCCGCCGTCTGGTTCGCACCCTGCGAGGTCTGCGCGGTAATCGACTGGATGGTGTTCATCGTCGCGGTGATGTTCGATGCCGCGCTGGACTGCTGCTGCGCGGCGGTCGAGATGCCCTGAATGAGGTTGGACAGGTCCGACGACACCTTTTCGATCTCGCCCAGCGCGGTACCCGCGTCCTCGGCCAGTCGTGCACCGGCGACCACTTCCGAGGTCGTCTGCTCCATCGAGCTGACCGCTTCGTTGGTGTCGGACTGAATGGTCTGCACCAGCGTTTCGATTCGCTTGGTCGCGTTCGATGCGCGTTCTGCCAGTCGCTGCACTTCGTCGGCCACGACCGCGAAGCCGCGGCCCGCTTCACCGGCCGAAGCCGCCTGGATGGCCGCGTTCAGCGCCAGGATGTTGGTCTGCTCGGAGATGTCGTTGATCAGTTCCACGATCGAGCCGATTTCCTGCGAGCTTTCACCCAGTCGCTTGATTCGCTTCGAGGTTTCCTGGATCTGGTCGCGGATCGAGTCCATGCCGGCGATCGTCTGGCGCACCACGCCCGCACCCTTGGTCGCGATCTGCACCGAGCGCTGCGCCACGTCCGCCGATTCGGCCGAGTTGCGCGACACCTGGTTGATCGAGGCCGCGATTTCACTGATACGGCTGGAAGCGGAGTTGATTTCCTGCGCCTGGTGCTCGGCGGCCTCGGCCAGGTGCATGGCGGTGGCCTGCGTTTCCTGGGCGCTGGCGGCGACCTGCACCGAGGTGTCGGTAATCGTCTGCACCAGGCTGCGCAGCTGCTCGACGGCGAAGTTGATCGAGTCGGCGATCGCGCCGGTCATGTCCTCGGTGACGGTGGCCTTTACGGTCAGATCGCCTTCTGCGAGCGAACCCATTTCGTCCAGCAGGCGCATGATCGCCTCCTGGTTGCGGTCGTTGAGTTCCTTGGTGGTCAGGTAGCGCTTCTTCTGCTGGCTGTTGAGCGAGAACACCAGGAAGACGATGGCGAGCAGGGCGCCGGCACCGGACAGGATCGAGATCCACAGGTTGCCGGCGATGCTGGTGTCCTTGAGCGAACCGAACGCGGTGAAGGCGCGGAACAGGTTCTGGCTGTCGGCCAGCAGCTTGTTGGAGCCGCCGGTGATCGCTTCGGCTGCCGACTGCGCGCGGAACAGGTTCTGCGAGCTGGACAGGATCGCGTCCAGGTCCTTCTTCATTTCCAGCCACAGCGTCTCGGCCTGGGCCAGCGCGGCCAGTGCGTTCTGGTTGCCCAGCGGGGTCACGCCGAAGGCGGCGTCGCCCTTGCGCAGGCCGGTCAGGACGTTGCCGAACACGGCGGCGTCGCGGCCCAGGGCCTCACCCGCCAGCGCAGCGCCACTGCCGCCAGCGCGGATCTGGGTGATGCGTTCGTTCATCTTGCCCGACAGCACCACCTGGCGCAGGGCGATGTAGACCTGCGAGGACGGCGAACCCGATGCCGACATCGCGCGCACCAGTTCGTCCAGGCGCGCCTGCAGCTGCGGCACGCGGCTGGTGAAGCTGTCGGCGTTGCCGGCCAGGGCCAGCACCGCGGTTTCGCTCGAGATCACCTGGTCGGCGCTCTTGCCGAGCGGGCCCCAGGTGTCGCCGACGGTCTTGATCGGACCGGCAACGCCGGCGGTTTCGCCGAAGTTGGTGTTGAGCTGCTCCACGTCCTGGACGATCTGGGCGCGGGTTTCCTTGAACGCAGTGAAGGCCGCGGCGTCACCGCTGACCGCCTCCGAGCCCTGCACGGCCAGCTTCTGCGAGTTCACCTGCAGGTCCGAGGCCGAGGAGCTGGCGCCACCGAGTCGGGCCGCCTTCCACGTCGCATAACCGGTGTTGAGGCCGAAGATGAGCACCGATATGCCCAGCACGACCAGCCAGGTGTTGACGCCAAGGCTACGGCCCTTGCCGGCAGCGCTATCAATCGCAGTGACACTCATGATTCGACCTCGGTATTGTTGCTGCTGGAGCGGTGCTCGGACCGCGACATGTCAGTGCGCGGCATTTCAGAGGCCGCTTGGCGGAACTCGGGCGTGCGGGCCAGCCTGTCCAGGCTGAAGATGCCCCACGTGTGGTTGTCGAGGCGGTAGGCGCGCTCGATGAAATGGCTGTAGCGGCCGGTGGCGAGTGCTGCGTCGGAACCCTCTTCGGCCTCCGGCTCGACCTCGACCTCGACCAGTTGCTGCTCCAGGAAGCTGCGCTGGCCGTAGAGCTCGTCGATCAGCACGGCGACGTCGCCGCCGGGCTGGCGCACCAGCAGGATGCGCTGGCTTTCGTGCAGCACCGTGCGCTGGCCTTCCAGGAACTGCTTGAGGTCGACGATCGGCAGCAGGCTGCCGCGGACGTTGGCCAGGCCCAGCAGCCACGGCTGCGCGCCGGGCACCGGGGTGACCTGCGGCAGCGGAAGGATTTCCAGCACCTCGCCGAAGCCGGAGGCCAGGCGTCGGTCACCAATGCGGTAACCGACGCCGCGCCACAGGCCCGGCGCGTCGAGCTGCTCGGGCAGACCGACCACGTGCGCCAGGCTGCGGCGCTCGTAATCGACCAGCACATCGAACGGCGAATGCAACATCTGCGTCAGGCACCCAGCAATGCGTTGATACGGGCGATCAGCTCGTCTTCGCGCGGCGGCTTGACGATGTAGTCGCGGGCCCCCTGGCGCATGCCCCAGGCCTTGTCGGTGTCCATGCCCTTGGTGCTGACGATGAGCACCGGGATGGCGCTGGTGGCGGCGTCGCGCGACAGCGCGCGGGTGGCCTGGAAGCCGTTCATGCCCGGAAGCACGACGTCCATCATCACCAGGTCGGGCTTCTCGCGCTTGCAGGTTTCAATGCCGTCTTCGGCATTGCCCGAGGCCAGCACCTGGTGGCCATTGCGCTCAAGAAGCTGGGTAAGGACCGCCGTGTCGGTCGGCGAGTCCTCGATCAGAAGAATACGTGCCATTTGTTGCCTTACCCCCCGGTCAGGCGTTTACGTGCGTGCGGATCGCGTCGAGCAGTTCTTCGCGGGTGAATGGTTTGGTGAGGTACTGCTCGGAGCCGACGATGCGCCCGCGCGCCTTGTCGAACAGCCCGTCCTTCGATGACAGCATGATGACCGGCGTGCCCTTGAACAGATGGTTGTTCTTGATCAGGGCGCAGGTCTGATAGCCGTCCAGGCGCGGCATCATGATGTCCACGAAGATGATTTGCGGCTGCTGGTCGGCGATCTTCGCCAACGCCTCGAAGCCGTCGGTGGCGGTGACCACCTCACAGCCTTCTCGTTTCAGCAGCGTTTCGGCGGTTCGGCGGATGGTCTTGGAATCGTCGATCACCATGACCTTCAGACCGCCGAGGCTGCCGTTGCGGACCTCGTCTAGCATTTTCGATTTCCCCCGTGCGAATGCCGCGCGTCTGCGGGCACTTCGCCAGCTGTCTTTATTCCAAGCCGCGCCGAAGCTGTCAAGCAAACTTTTCGGCGGGCATGCTGAACGCGCCACGGGCCCGGCCAGGCCGGGAACCGCTTCCAGATCGATCAGCAGGGGGTCGGGGGACCGGCCGGCAGGGCGACTTTCGGGCACGCCCGATGCGTATACCCCAATTCCCCGCCGCTGCCGACGACCGGACTGCCGAGCCGCGACGCCCGTACCAGTCCGGATGGGCGGTCGGGCACCCGGGCCAACTCCGTGGCACGCGCCGGCGGCCAGGCTGGCCGGAGGCCCCGGACGTGCGTGCTGTGCCTGCTACCATCTGCCGCATTCTTCCTCGCAGTGCTGCCATGCCGCTCGACATCGTCGTCGTGATGGACCCCATCGGGTCGATCAAGATCGCCAAGGACTCGACCTTCGCCATGCTGCTGGAAGCGCAGCGCCGCGGCCATCGCCTGCACTACGTGCAACCCGGCGGACTGTCCGTGCGCGACGGTACGGCGCTGGCGAAGGTGGCGCCGTTGCGGGTGCGCGACGACACCGCCGGCTGGTTCGAACTGGGCGACTGGAGCACCCTCGCCTTCGGCCCGGGCCAGGTCGTGCTGATGCGCAAGGACCCGCCGGTCGACAACGAATACATCCACGACACCCAAGTGCTCGGCCTGGCCCAGCAGGCCGGTGCGATGGTGGTCAACGACCCGCAGGGCCTGCGCGACTACAACGAGAAACTGGCCGCGCTGCTGTTCCCGCAGTGCTGTCCGCCGACGCTGGTGAGCCGCGACAACGCCGCGCTCAAGGCCTTCGTCGGCGAGCACGGCGAGGCCGTGCTCAAGCCGCTCGACGGCATGGGCGGGCGCTCGATCTTCCGCGCGCGCGCCGGCGAGGCCAACCTCAACGTGATCCTGGAAACGCTGACCCAGGGCGGCCACAGCCTGGCCATGGCGCAGCGTTACCTGCCGCAGATCAGCGAAGGCGACAAGCGCATCCTGCTGGTCGACGGCGTGCCGGTGGACTACTGCCTGGCGCGCATTCCGCAGGGCGACGAATTCCGCGGCAACCTCGCCGCCGGCGGCCGTGGCGAAGGCCGTCCGCTGAGCGACCGCGACCGCTGGATCGCGGCCGAAGTCGGGCCGGAGATGAAGCGGCGCGGCATGCTGTTCGTCGGCCTGGACGTGATCGGCGACTACCTCACCGAGGTCAACGTCACCAGCCCGACCTGCATCCGCGAGCTCGACGCGCAGTACGGCCTCAACATCGCCGGACTGATGTTCGACGCGATCGAAGCCCGCCTGGCCGCATGAGCGCTGTCGTCGCTCCGCACACGGCTCCACAGCAGGGTTACGTCGATGCCGACAACGGCCGCGTCAGCGCCACTTTCGTCCTGTCGCTGCTGGTCCACGGCATCCTCCTGCTCGGCCTTGGCTGGACGCTGGAGAACGCCGCGCCGGTGATGCCGACGCTGGACGTGATCCTGACCCAGACCACCTCGGCGCTGACGCCGAAGCAGGCCGACTTCCTTGCCCAGGCCAGCAACCAGGGCGGCGGCGAGCACGACAAGAGCACGCGCCCGCGCGAGGCGCAGTCCGGCCCGCTGCCGCAGGCCAGCACCGGCCTGGCACCGCGTGAGCTGCGCGCGCAGTCGCCGGCGCCGCAGCCGGCGCCGCAGGCGCGCGTGGTCACCAGCAGCCGCGGCGAAACCACCACTGCAACCGCGCGGACGACACCCACGCCGAGCGAGCGGACTCTGCCGCACGGCCAGGAAAAGATCGAACACGACATCGCGATGGCGCGGCTGGCCGCCGAGATCCACATGCGTTCGGAGCGTTACGCCAAGCGTCCGACGCGCAAGTTCGTCTCGGCCAGCACGCAGGAATACACCTGGGCCGGCTACCTGCGCGAATGGGTCGACCGCGTCGAACGCGTCGGCAACCTCAATTACCCCGATGAAGCCCGTCGCCGTCACCTGGCCGGCCAGGTCGTGATCAGCGTGGCAATCCGGCGCGACGGCTCGATCGAGCGCGCCGACATCGTCAAGTCCAGCGGCGTACCGCTGCTCGATGGTTCGGCACTGCGCATCGCCAGGCTGGCCGAGCCCTACCCGCCGCTGCCCAGGACCGAGGAAAACCCGGACATCCTGCACGTGACGCGGACGTGGAACTTCCTCCCCGGCGGCACGCTGGTCGACGAATAGGAGCGAGCTTGCTCGCGATGCGGGTTGACGTTGCGGCTTTCGCGAGCAAGCTCGCTCCTACCCGCTGCTCAGCGCGAATCGCGTAGAGCCTGCTGCTCGCGGATCGTCAACGCCACGTTGTTGCGCAGGTAGGCCGGTTCGACACGCTCCGGCGCAACCGCTTCGCCACGCGCGAACGCATGCGCGGCCAGTCGCGCCACATCGGCCGCGTGCGGCAACTGCGTGGCATCGAAGGCGACAATGCGATCGCCCAGTCGCTGCACCAGGGCGCCATCGGCCGCGGCGAAACCGGTGCCCACACCCAGCCAGCCAGCGGGCGCATCAGGCAGTTCGACCTGATCAGGCGCGCGCACGGATTCTGCCGACAGCGCATGCGCGTCGCCGTCACGAAGCTCGAACGCGGCCGAATACACCTCGCCCATGCGCGCATCGATCGCTGCAAGCACATGGCGACTCGTTGCCGACGGCGGGACCGGCAGCGGTTCGGCGCGCATCGCCAGCACGGCGAGTGTCGACACCGGCACCACCGGCCGATCGAGCGCCATGGCGATGCCCTGCACCACCGCGATCGCCAGGCGCACGCCGGTGAAGGCTCCCGGCCCGCGGCCGACTGCGATGGCATCGAGCTGCGAGCGGGCGATGCCGGCCTGCGCCAGCAGTTCGTCGGCCCACGGCAGGGCCAGCTCGGCATGGCGACGCGGCGCAAGCTCGAAACGCTCGTGCACCTGGCCGTCGACCAGCAGGGCGACTGAGAGGGCTTCGGTGGCGGTTTCGAAGGCGAGCAGGTTCATGAGGTTGACCGGGCCGAAACCCCGAGGCGACGAGACATTCTACTGTGCCCCGCCGTACATCCGGCCCGACCTGCTCTTGGTCTTCGTAGGAGCGAGCTTGCTCGCGATCACGCGCAACCGCGGCGGCAAGGCCCGATCGCGAGCAAGCTCGCTCCTACGAAAACCAGCCGGCGCCGGACGGCCCTATTGCCCGTCTTCCACCGCGAGCGACTCCGGGCTTTCCACGAAGAATGCCTCGACATCCTCCACATGCCGCGTCTTAGGCAGCGGCGGCAGCGAGTTGAGGAAGACGCTGCCGTAGGTCTTGGTGGTCAGGCGCGGGTCGCACAGCACCAGCACGCCTCGATCGTGTTCGTTGCGGATCAGCCGGCCGGCGCCCTGCTTGAGCGCGATCACCGCCTGCGGCAACTGCTCGTCGCGGAACGGGTTGCCGCCGTTGCGCCGGATTGCGTCCAGCCGCGCCTCGAACACCGGATCGTCGGGCGCGGCGAACGGCAGCTTGTCGATCACGACGACGCTGAGCGCATCACCGGCGACGTCGACGCCTTCGCGAAAACTGGCCGCACCGAGCAACACGCCATTACCGGACGCGCGGAAGCGTTCGAGCAGCACCGGTCGCGGGGCCTCGCCCTGCACGAACAGCGGCCACGGCCCGCCCTTGAGCAGTTCGGCTGCCTCGCGCAAGGCGCGATGCGAGGCAAACAGCACGAAGGCGCGCCCACGCGAGGCCTCCAGCACCGGCCGGATCTTCTCGACCATGCTTTCGTTGTAGTTGCGCACGGTCGGGTCAGGCAGTCCGCGCGGCAGGTAGCACAGCGCCTGCCTCTCCCAGTCGAACGGACTGGGCACCAGCAGCGTCTGCGGCGGGTCTTCGCCCTTGAGGTAGAGGCCGAGCTTGATCGCGTAATGCTCGAAGCGGCCACCGACGGCGAGCGTGGCCGAGGTGAACACCCAGGCCGCATGCGATTGCGCGCGGTGTTGTGCCAATGGACCGGCGACGTCGAGCGGGGTGCGGCTGAGACGGAATCCGCGCGCGGTCAGCTCGTACCAGAGCACGCTGCCATCGTCGCGTTTCTTCTTCGCGGCCTTTGCCTTCGCCGTCGCGTCGTCGTCCTCCGCCTCGCCAGCGTCGGCGTCGACCTGGGCAAAGTCGTCGGCTAACTCGTCGTCTTCGCCGGTTTCCGCATCGGCAGAGTCGTCGCGCCAGCGTTTTAGCCGCCCTTCGAACTCGACCGCGCGCGCCGCGCAGGCATCGAAGCCCGGCGATGCCGGCGCCAGCGGCTGCAGCACGCCGTGCAGTTTCCGCAACGCATCGGCAAGGGCGTCGAAGGCCTCCTCGACCGCCGGCTCTTCGGCGGCACGCCTGCGTGTGCCACGTACCGGCAGTTCGTCCATTGCCGCGCGCAGCGCACGCACGCACTGCTCCAGCGCACGCGCAGGTTCCTGCACCGCGGCCAGCGCCGAAGGCACCTGCTTGCACTCGGTCAGCGCATCCCGGGCCAGCTCGACCAGCGGCCGCGCGCTCAACGCTTCACCGAAGAACTGCGCGGCCAGCTCCGGCAACTGGTGGGCCTCGTCGACCACGAACGTCTGCGCGCCGGGCAGGATCTCGCCGAAGCCTTCCTGCTTGAGCGCCAGGTCGGCCAGCAGCAGGTGGTGGTTGACCACGACCAGGTCGGCCGCCTGCGCGCGCTGGCGCGCCTGCACGACGAAGCAGTCGGCGAAGAACGGGCATTCGCTGCCCAGGCAGTTTTCCGCGGTGCTGGTGACCATCGGCAGCAGCGGCGAGTCTTCCGGCAGCGCGTCGAGCTCGGCGAGGTCGCCCATGCGAGTGCGCCCGGACCAGGCCACGATGCGCTGGAACTGCGCGGCCAGCTCGCGCGTGGCGAAGCGTGGCTCACCTTGCGCCTGGCGCATCCGGTAATGACACAGGTAATTGGCGCGACCCTTGAGCAGCGCGGTCTTCAGGCCGATGCCAAGGGCATCGCGCACACGCGGCAGGTCGCGGTGGTAGAGCTGGTCCTGCAGCGCGCGCGTGCCGGTCGACACGATGGTCTTCTTGCCCGACAACAGCGCCGGCACCAGATAGGCAAAGGTCTTGCCGGTGCCCGTGCCCGCTTCGGCCAGCAGCGTGCCGCGACTGTCGACCGCGTCGGCAATCGCCGCCGCCAGGTCCTGCTGGGCGAGGCGGGTGTTGAAGGCCGGGATGTTGCGCGAGAGTTCGCCGCCGTCGGCCAGGGCCGCACGGCTCGCCTCGCTGAGGCGGTTGCTCATGCGCGGGCGGCCATTTCAGCGTGTTCCGTGTGTTCCGCGTGCAGCTTACGAAGCAGGTTCATTTGCCATCCAATGTAGGAGCCAGCTTGCTGGCGACCGGGTCTGGGCTCAAGCCCTTCCCACGAATCGATCAGCCTTGCAGGTCCTGCATTGTCGCTCGCATTTCAGTAGCGCGACGGTGCCGCGACGGTGCAGGCATCGCGCTCGCGGCGGGCATCGGCGGCGCTGGGGTTGCCCGGGACTTCCACCGGCAACGCCCGGGCCTTGGCTTGGCGGACCTGCGCGATCGTTTCCCAATGGCGACGGCACAGCGGCCCGACCCTGGAACCGCCGTCGAGGCCCTTGCGGGCAAATCGTTCCGCGTCATCGAGCTGATCGTTCAGCAGCGCCGCTTCCGCGCGCTCCTGCAGCAGCGCCGGATCGTCCGGCGTGATCTGCAGCGCCTGGTCCAGCGCCGCCGCCGCTTGCGGGTTCTGGCCCGCCCGCTCCAGGCGCTCGGCCTCCTTGCGCAGATCCTCGACCTGCGGATCGCGCAGCGGCTGCACGTCCAGCTCGCTGCTGGCGGCACCGCCGGCGGCGCGAACGGCGCGCACCGCGGCGGGCGCATCGAACATCGGCTCGGGCAACGGTGGCGGCGTGGTGCTGCAGGCCGCCACCAGCAAGCCCGTCAGCGCCAGCGCGACGGGCGACTTCAACATCCTCACGGCCAGCTCCTCACGGGAGATTCTCCTGCTGCTGCGGCGGCGGCGCCTCCGCAGCCTGCTCGGCCGGTTGCTCCTCATCCTTGCGGCCGAAACCGAACCATTCGCGCCAACCGCCCTGCCCGTCTTCGGCCACCGGTTCCGGCGCAGGACACGGCGCATAGGCGGGAGCGAAGCCGGCGACATAGGCGAAGCGACGTGAACCCACGCAATCGGGATCGGTGGTGTTGCTGGCGATGGTCCACTGCCAGTCGAGGCCCTTGTCGCCGACCTTCAGCGGTGCGCTGGGCAGGCGCGAGAAGATCGCCGACCACACCCGCATCGCACCGGTGGCGCCGTACAGGCCGGTGGTCTGGTTCTGGTCGTTGCCGACCCAGATCACCGCCAGATGGTCGCCGGTCCAGCCGGCGAACCAGCTGTCGCGGCCGTCGTTGCTGGTGCCGGTCTTGCCCGCGGGCGACAGGCGGCCGAGGCCGTCGCGGACCAGCTGGGTGCCGGTGCCGTTCGATACCGCCTGCTGCAGGGCGATGGTGATCAGGCGCGCGGCGATCGCGTCACCTTCCTGCGCAGGCGCCGGGTCCTTGTCATAACGGTTGAGCGCGCGCCCGTTGGCGTCGAGCACGCCGCGCACCGCATGCAGCGGCTGGATCTCGCCGCCGGACGCGAGGAACTGGTACAGCTGCGCCATCGCGTACGGGCTCTGGTCGACCGCGCCGAGGATCAGCGCCGGATTGGGCTCGGTGTCGATGCCGGCCAGGGTCTTGATCAGGCTGGCGATGCGCTCGGGCGCGACCTGCATGCCCACGCGCACCGTGGCCTGGTTGTAGGACATCGCCAGCGCATCGATCAGGCGCACGGTGCCGTGGCTGCGGCCGTCGGAGTTGCCCGGGTTCCAGTTCTTCTTCTTGCCCAGCGCGACAGTGACCGGCGAGTCGTCGACCCAGCTGGCCAGCGAGTACTTGCCCGGCTGCGCCAACGCCAGCAGGTACACGAACGGCTTGAGCAGCGAACCGACCGGGCGCTGCGCTTCGACCGCGCGGTTGAAACCGTGCTCGGCAACGCTGCGGCTGCCGACGACGGCGACGACTTCGCCGTTGTGGACGTCGGTCACCACCAGGCCGGTCTGCAGCGGCGGTCGGCGCTTGTTGTCCAGGCTCTTGAGGGTACGGGCGACCGCGCCTTCGGCCATCGCCTGCGCCGATGGCGACATGCCGCTCATCACGCTCAGTCCGGCGCCGGCCAATGCATCGGCCGGGTAGTCGCGGGCGAGCTGGCGGCGGACCAGATCGACATAGGCCGGGAAACGATTGGCGGCGATGCTGCCCGGATCCCTGGTCACGCCCAGCGGCGCCTTCAGCGCACGCTGGTACTCGGCGTCGTTGATCAGCTGCGTCTCGTGCATTTCGCCGAGGACGAAGTTGCGCCGCTCCAGCGCGCGCTCGGGATTGCGCCGCGGGTCGTAGTACGAGGGGCCACGGACAATGCCGATCAGCAGCGCGATCTGCTCGGTGCTCAGGTCGGCCAGGTCGCGGCCGAACCAGAATTCGGCGCCGGCTGCGACGCCGTGGATGGCCTGCGCGCCGCGCTGGCCGAGGTAGACCTGGTTGAAATACGCCTCCAGGATCGTGCCCTTGTCGTAACGGGCCTCGATCAGGATCGCGTAGAGGATCTCCTTGCCCTTGCGGGTCAGGGTCTGCTCGCGGCCGATGCCGAGCAGGCCGCTGCGGGCGAGCTGCTGGGTCAGGGTACTGGCACCTTGTTTTGCGCGGCCGGCGGCGACGTTCTTGAAGGCGGCGCGGATCATGCCGGTCACGTCGATGCCGTGGTGGCTGTTGAAGTCGCGGTCCTCGACGGCCTGCAGGCCGGTGACGAGCAGCTCGGGTACTTCCTTCAGGCGCACCAGGCGCCGCTCTTCCTGCTTCTGGCCGTACAGCGTGGCGATGCGCGCCGGGTCGAGCCGCACCGTCTTGAGTTCGCGCTTCTTCCCGGCATCGCGCACCGAGGCCACGCGGCTGCCGGACAGCACGACGTCGATGCGTCGCGCCGGCACCGCGCCGTCGACATCGTTGAAACCGCGGCTGGAGATCAGCCAGCGTCCGCCGGTGCGCGAGTAGCTGCCCGGGCGCACGCCATCGCCGGCGTGGTAGGCGGCGGCGTCGAGTTCGGTCTTGAGCGTGGCCGCGTCCAGGGTCAGGCCCGGGGCCAGTTCCAGCGGCCGCGCATAGACCCGGGTCGGAATCTGCCAGCGCAGCTGGCCGAAGCGTTCGCTGACTTCGTGGTTCAGGTACAGCGTGTAGGGAATGAGGAAGCCAAGGCCCAGGCCCACCGCGGCCAGCAGCCAGGTGACCAGGCGTCGCCGCCATTGCGGGGACTGGCTGTCGTCTGCGGTTTCGTCTTCGTCGTAATCGATTCGGGCCACGGCATGGGACAATGTTGGGGCTGCGCCCTCGTGGCCGCGAGTCTATCGCAGCCGGCCCGCCGCCCCGCGCGGACGGGGCGGCGGCAAAGTCTGCGTTAAGGAATCTTCAGAATGACGAGCGTTCGATGGGCCTGAGCTGGACCGAGGTGCGGTTCTACTTCGATCGGGGGACCGGCCTGCTCCGGCGTGGCCTGACCAGCTTGCGCACGCGCGGCATCGAGGCCACCTGGCAGCGTGTCGCCCGTCAGTTCCACCGCGTCCCGGCCGCGCACCGGCCCGAGCTCTTCCTGCCGGACCGGGCCCCGTTTGCGCCGTTCGCGGTGCCACGGTCGGAACAGCCCAGGGCCAGCATCGTCATCCCCGTCTACAACCAGTTCGCGCACACGCTGTCGTGCCTGCGCGCGATCGC
The DNA here is from genome assembly GCF_057656135.1 of Lysobacter sp. Soil_N_23. NCBI lineage: Bacteria > Pseudomonadati > Pseudomonadota > Gammaproteobacteria > Lysobacterales > Lysobacteraceae > Lysobacter > Lysobacter sp. Soil_N_23. The sequence goes on along the minus strand of NZ_JBDGKY010000002.1, from coordinate 222,880 downwards.
CGCGTATCCGCCGGAATGCGCGATCGAGATCATCGTCGTCGACGATGGCTCGTCGGACGAGACCGAGGCCGCGTTGCCGCAGGTCGACGGCCTGACCTACCACCGTCGCCGCCAGAACGGCGGCTTCATCGCCGCCTGCAACGACGGCGCCGCACTGGCGCGTGGCGAGTACGTGGTGTTCCTCAACAACGACACACTGCCGCAGCCGGGCTGGCTGGATGCGCTGCTGGCGACGTTCGACCAGCACCCGGGCACCGGGCTCGCAGGCGCGCAGCTCGTCTATCCGGACGGGCGGCTGCAGGAAGCCGGCGGGCTGGTGTTCGCCGACGGCAACGCCCACAACCTTGGCAAGTTCGAAAGTCCCAACGACCCGCGCTATTCGCACGTCCGCGCCGCCGACTACTGTTCCGGCGCGGCAGTAGCTGTTCCGCGCCAGTTGTTCGAGCGCATCGGCGCGTTCGACTCGCGCTATGCCCCGGCCTACTTCGAGGACACCGATCTCGCCTTCGCGGTGCGTGACGCCGGTTATCGGGTGCTGTACCAGCCGGCCTCCCAGGTCGTGCACCTGGAAGGCGTGACGGCCGGCACCGATGTCAACCAGGGCGTCAAGGCGCACCAGGTGCGCAACCGCCATACCTTTGCCGACAAGTGGCGCACCGCCCTGTCACGGCAATGGTCCGATGGCACCCCGCCCGACCTGGCCTCGGCCGCCAAGGGCCAGCGACGCATCCTCATCATCGACAGCGCCACGCCGCGGCCTGACCACGACTCGGCTTCGCTGCGCATGGTCAACCTGATGCGCCTGCTGCTGGACGAAGGCGCGCACGTCACCTTCGTTCCCACCGACCTCAACCATGCCGGCGCACACACGCAGCGACTGCAGCAGCTTGGCGTGCAGGCCTGGTACGCGCCGTTCTTCGGCACGCCGGCCTGCTGGATCCGCGAGCACGGCCATCGCTTCGACACGGTCCTGGTCTGCCGCCATTACGTCCTGCGCGAATGGCTGCCGCTGCTGCGCAAGCATGCGCCGCAGGCGCGGCTGGTGTTCGACACCGTCGATCTGCACTACCTGCGCGAGCGCCGCGGCGCAGAGCTGGCGCACGACCAGGCGCTGATGCGCGCATCCGAGCGCACCCGCGCATTGGAACTGGACATGATCGCGCGCAGCGACGCGACGCTGGTGGTCAGCGATGTCGAGCGCCGCCTGCTCGCAGTCGATGCACCGGCGGCAAAGGTGGAGATCCTCTCCAACCTGCACCACGTCCACGGCCGTGGCCAGCCGCATGGGCAACGCAACGACCTGGTGTTCGTCGGCGGATTCCGCCATCCGCCGAACGTCGATGCCGTGCGCTGGTTCGTCACCGAGGTCTTCCCGCAGGTTCGCGCACAGGCACCGGACATCGTTTTCCATTGCATCGGCAGCGACACCACTGCCGAGATCGATGCGCTGGCATCGCAACCGGGCGTGCGTATCCACGGCCACGTGCCCGACCTGTCGCCCTACATGGATGGCGCACGCATCGCCGTCGCGCCCTTGCGCTTCGGCGCCGGCGTCAAGGGCAAGGTCAACCTCAGCATGGCCCACGGCCAGCCGGTGGTGGCCACCGCTTGTGCGGTCGAAGGCATGCACCTGCGCAACGGCGAGGACGTGCTGGTGGCCGACGATGCCGCCGGTTTCGCCGAAGCGGTCCTGCGGCTGTATCGCGACGAGGCGTTGTGGCAGCGCCTGGCCGACAACGGCCTGGCCAACGTCGAGCGGCATTTCTCGCTCGATGCCGGGCGCGAGGTGGTACGACGGGTGCTGCTGCGGTCTGCCGGCTGATGCCTCTCATGTAGGAGCGAGCTTGCTCGCGATCAGGCGGTGACACTGCTGACAAGCTTGATCGCGAGCAAGCTCGCTCCTACGCAAAAGCGGTCAGTTCGCCGCGGAGGCGCGGCGCAGCCGGTCGGCGAATTCGCCCAGGCCGCTGGCCTGCGGATCCAGTTCGCGCGCGGCCACCAGCGCCGCCTGCGCGGCGCCCAGTTCGCCCGCGCCCAGGCGCTCGTCGCCGACGGCGATCCAGCGCTGGGCCAGGCGCCGGCGCGCGTCGCGCACTGCCGCGCCATCGCCCTCGAGCACGGCGCGCGCATCCAGGCATTCACGCGCGCGGCTGAGGCGGTTGCCACGCAGTTCTGCTTCGAAGCAACGCTGCGCCGCCGGCAGCAGGCGCTTCATCGCCGAGCGCACCGCCGGATCCTGCGGCGCCATCGACTGCGCCGCGCGCAATTTGTCGAACGCACTGTCGCCAGGTGGCGTCAGCAGGTCGCCGCGCGATTCGGCCTGGGCGGCATCGGCCAGCAACTGGTCGAGGCGACGCTGGCGTTCGGCGGTCGGTACCTTCTGGTCGTAGCGCTGCTGCGACTGCCGCGCCTGCACCAGGCGCTGTTCGGCAGCGGCGACGCCCGGCGCATTGGCGTCGATGCGGCGCGCCTGCGCCAGTTCGTTCTCGGCATCGCCGAAGCGGAAGTCGCCGGCATAACGCTGGCTGCGGCCGGCGTGTGCGTTGGCGACCGCGGCGATGCCGCGCTGCGCACGCTCATCGTCGGGCATCGCCGCCAGGACTGCGCGGTATCCCTCGAGCGCCTCGCCCAGGCGGCCGCGGCGGAGTTCGGCATCGGCACTGGCTCGGCGTTGCTCGGCGGCGCGGTTGAGTCCGGCCAATGCATCGGGAAGGTCGACGTGTCCCGGGTCGGCGGCCTGCACGCGCCGCGTCCGCGTCGAGGCTTCGGCCAGTTCGCCCCGCGCCAGTGAGGTCCGCGCCTGTTGCAGCAGGTCGGCGAGGGTATCCTCGCGGCCTTCCAGCGCCTCGGTCCGGTTCGGCTCCAGTGCCAGCACACGCTGGTACAGCGGCAGCGCGGCATTGTCGCCGCCGTCGAGCAGCCCGGCCTTGCGCGCGGCGGCGGCCTGGGCGAGCAGTCTGTCGACGCCCGAATCGCCGGCCTCGCGTTCGCGCACGCGCTGCTCCAGCGCATCGACGCGTGCCCGCGGAACCGCCAGCTCGCGGGCGAGCGCGATCATGCGATGGGCCTGCTGGTAATTGCGCTGCTGCAGCGCGCGCTCGGCCTGGACCAGCGCCTGCTGGCCGACCCTGGCCATGCCCTGGCGCGCTTCGCTGCGATCCGGATCGAGCGCGAGCGCGGCCGCATACAGCTCGCGCGCGCCACGACCGTCGGCCGAGGTCAGTTGCCCCTGCTGCAGGGCGCGGGCGGCATCGGCCTGCAACTGTTGTGCGCGCGTATCCGGCCACAGCCAGTTCGACAGCGGTTGCCGCAGCAGCAGCAACAGCAGCGCCAGCGAGACCACGGCCATGACGCCGATGCCCCAGCCGCGCCAGCGGATGCGCCTTGCGGTGTTGTCGGCCCAGCGACCACCGCGGTCGTTCTCGCGCTCGTCCTCGCCCCATTGCCAGTCGTTCCAGCGCGGCGACTGCGGCTCGACCCGGTCGCGACGCGCCGACCGGCCGTCATCGCCGTCGGCGCCGCCGGCGCTGAATTTCCCCGGTTCATGTGGCGTTGCTGATGTCACGCGCCAAGCATAGCGTCATGTCGGTGAGAGGATGTGGACGGCGATGCCCGGCGTTCAGCGTCGCTGCGCATGCTCCACCCCGGGCAGCGACGCCAGTTTGCCCAGCAACGTCGACAGCTGGCCGTAATCGCCCACGCGCAGGCGCAGGCGCAGACGTACGCGGGCGCCATTGCGTTCGACGTCGCTGCTGATGCTCAGCACGTGCGCGTTGCCCTGGGCGATCAGGTTGGTCACTTCCTTGAGCAGCCATTTGCGGTCGAGCGCGAGCACCTCGATGTCGACCTCGTAGCCGCTGCCCGCGCGCCCCCACTCCACCGGCAGCACGCGCTGCGGCTGCGACGCGGCCAGGCGCTGGAAGGCGGCGCAGTCGGGGCGGTGCACGGTGACGCCGCGGCCGCGGGTGAGGTAGCCGACAATCGGCTCGCCCGGCAACGGCTGGCAGCAACGCGCCAGTTGCACCAGCAGGTTGCCGACACCCTCGACGGTGAAGTCGGTGGTCCTGCGCGGGACCCGTCGTGGCGGTGTCGGCGTGGCAATGGTGCCGGAGGTAGCTGCATCGGCCGCCGCCGCAGTCGCCGCGCGCTCGTGCTCGAGCAGCGCGCGACCGACCTGGTGCGGGCCGATGTCGCCCAGCGCGACCTGCACGTAGACCTCGCCATCGCTGCCGAGGTTGAACTTCTCCCGGGCCGGGGCAAGGTCGGCGCCGAGCAGGCCGAGCCGGCGCAGCTCCTTGTCGAGCAGGTCCTTGCCGGCGCTCTCGTTGCGGGCACGATCGAGCTTGTGGAACCACGCCCGCACCTTGTCGCGCGAGCGGCTGCTTGCGAGGAAACCGTTGGCCGCGATCAGCCAGTCGCGACGGGGTTCGCCGGTCTTGGCGGTCATGATCTCGACGCGGTCGCCGGTACGCAGCTTGTGGTCGAGCGGGACGATGCGGCCGTCGACCTTGGCGCCGCGGCAGCGGTGACCGACCTCGGTGTGGACGTGATAGGCGAAATCCAGCGGCGTCGCCCCAGTGGGCAGGTCGATGACCTCGCCCTTGGGCGTCAGCACGTAGATCCGGTCCTCGACCAGTTCGGTATCGAACTCGCCCGACAGCGATCCGTCCTCGCGCCCGCCTTCGCCCGAGCCTTCCAGCAGGCGTCGCATCCAGGCGATCTTGCGGTCGAAGGCGGCGTCGGCGCTGTGGCTGCCGACTTCCTTGTACTTCCAGTGCGCCGCCACGCCCAGCTCGGCCTGGCGGTGCATGTCGTGCGTGCGGATCTGCACTTCCAGGGTCTTGCCTTCCGGCCCGACCACGGCGGTGTGCAGGGAGCGGTAGTCGTTGCGCTTGGGCCGGGCGATGTAGTCGTCGAACTCGCTCGGGATCGGCGCCCAGGTCGCATGGACCACGCCGAGCGCGGCGTAGCAATCGGCCAGGCTGTCGACCAGCACCCGCACCGCGCGCAGGTCGTAGAGCTCGCCGATCGGCACGTTCTTGCGCTGCATCTTCTTCCAGATGCTGTAGATGTGCTTGGGCCGGCCGGCTATCTCGGCGGCGACGCCCTGTGTCGCCATCGCCTCCCGCAAGGTGCCCTTGACCTGTTCGATGTAGCGTTCGCGATCGACGCGCTTCTCGTCGAGCAGGCGCGCGATCTGCTGGTAGGTCTGCGGTTCCAGGTAGCGGAACGCGAGATCCTCCAGCTCCCACTTGAGTTGCCAGATGCCCAGCCGGTTGGCCAATGGCGCGTGGATGTCGCGGGTGAGCAGCGCCAGTTCGCGACGCTGCTCGTCCGGCAACGGTTCGGCGTGGCGCATCCGCGCCAGCTGGCGCGCCAGCAGGATCGGCACCACGCGCAGGTCGCGCACGATGGCCAGCAGCAGCCGGCGCAGGCCTTCGTTGCCGGCCTGGCCATGGCGCTCGGCATGCAGCGCCCACACCTGCGCGGCCGCGCGCTGACCTTCGATCAGCGGGGCGACCGCCGGGAAGTCGCGCTCGACCGGGCCCAGTGCGGCCCGCCAGCCCGGATACGTGTGCAGGATCGCCGCCGCCGCAGTGTCGCCATCGGCACCGAGCAGCACCAGCGCCTCGAGCATGCTCGCCACGACCTGGGGCGGATCGTCGGCATCGTCCAACGCCGCGGGCGCGGCCGCCGCCTTCTCCATCGCCTTGCGCAAGGGCGCAGCGATGCCGGCGGCGACCGGATGCGCCAGCACGGCGGCAAGCTGTGGAGTCTCGGTGACCATGGCGGGGGAGTGGCGTGGAACGATCCTGGACGACGCGGTCTACACTAGCGGGCAACCGTCTGGAGGAACAGCGCATGCGCCCGACCCACCCCTGCACCACGCTCCGTAACAGCACGCTCGGTAACAGCGCGCTCCGCAAGACCGCACTGCGCCTGCTCGGGATTGCTGTCCTGCTGCCCCTTGCCGGAGCGTCGCTCGCCCAGCAGAAGATCGAGCAGCAGATGAGCCAGGACCAGTTCAAGGCCGCCGGCCTGGACCGCCTGAGTCCCGAGCAGTTGGCCAGCCTCAACGACTGGCTCGATGGCAAGCTCAAGGTCGAAACCGCCAAGGCCGCCGAGACCGCCAGGCAGGACAATGGCGAGGGCGACCGTCGCGGCCTGTTCGCTTCCGTATCTCGTGAACCGGTCGACGGCAAGATCACCAGCAACTTCACCGGCTTCGGCAAGGGTCGCAGCTTCACCCTCGACAACGGCCAGGTCTGGCAGCAGGTCGACGATGCCTCGCTCTCCGGCATCAAGGACGCCAATCCCAAGGTCAAGATCACTCCCAGCGTGATCGGCTCGGGCTGGTATCTGTCGGTCGAAGGCTTCAATACCCGCGCCAAGGTGCAGCGAGTCAAGTAAGCCACCATGGTGCGTTGCTCGCCAGAGGCGCGCCGCCGCCGGCGCGGTTACGGCGAGTCAGCGCGTTGCGGTTCGCCGCGGCAATTCATCGGCGCAGTTGCACCAGGCGCTGCGCCAGCTTCTTCGGCGACACGCCGCCGCGGGCACCCAGTTCCTGCGCGAACAGCGACACCCGCAGTTCCTCCAGGTCCCAGCGCAGGGCCTGCCACTCGGGCTGGTCGCCGACGCCTTCCGCCCCGGCCTTGGCCAGCGCGTCGGCAAACGGCTTGATCTCGAGCATCCGCGCCTGGTCGCGGACCGGATCGCGCAGCGCGCGTTCGCCGCGCAGGGCCAACGCCTTCAGGTAGCGCGGATATTCGCGCAATGCCTGCGCCGGGACGTTGCGCAGGAAGCCCGGCGGCGTCAACGACGCCAGGTGCGCGCGCATGTCGTCGAGGTTGCCGCTGGCCCAGCCCATCAGCGGCGACTCAAGTTTGGCACGCGCCTCGGCGACGGCGCCCAGGATGGTCTCGGCCTGGCGCAAGCGCTCCATGGCGTCGGCGAACAGCTGCCGCGCGATGGCATCGCGATGGGCGGCGAATGTGCCTGCGTCGCGGATGTCAGCCCCGGCATCATCGGCGGCCAGCGAGGCGAACGCGCCGTCGACCAGGTCCAGGCGCAGGCGGTCGCCTTCCTTCAGGCCATCGTTGCGCGGTGCGGCCGACTCGATGGCCGCGTACAACAGCCCGATCTTGGGTGTGACCGGCAACTGCTTGCGCGCCTGCTTGAGTTTGTCCGCCAGCGCGATCGCCAGCAGCCTGCGCACGCCGCGCGGATGCTCACGGCGTGCGACCTCTGCTTGCGCATGCACGCGCAGCGACACGCTCTCGCCATCGTCGTGCAACGCCGGGTACGCTGGGACGCCGCCGGCACCGGCCACCGAGGCCGGAATCGGCGCATCCGGGAACGTCGTCAGTCCCTGTTGCGCCAGGCCGTCGGCGGCACGGGCCGCGAAGGCCGCCGCCGCGCGTTCGCCGAAGCGGCGACGCAGGTCCTCGAGGTCGCGCGATTCGGCCAGCACGTTGCGACTCTCGCCCTTGCCGCCACCTTCGAGCAGTTGCAGGTTCATGCGCAGATGCGGCTCCAGCGCCGCCTCATCGAAGTCCAGTGCCGCGACCGCGACGCCACCGAGCTTCGAAAGGAAACGGGCCAGTTCACCGGTGATGCTGTCGGCGCTGGCCTGCGGATGGGCCTCGAAGAAGGCCCGGGCGAAATCCGGTGCCGGCACGAAGTTGCGGCGCAAGGTCTTGGGCAGTGTCTTGATCAGCGCCGCCGCCTTGTCGGCGACGAAGCCCGGCGCCAGCCATGACAGCCGCACCGGATCGAGCGCGTTGAGCAGATGCAGCGGCACCGCGAGCGTCATGCCGTCATCGCTGGCACCGGGTTCGAAGCGGTACTTGACCGCCAGTCGCGCGTTGCCCAGTGCCAGGTAGGGCGGGAAGCGCTGCGCGTCGCTTTCGTCGACCACCATCAGGTCCGTCAGCGACCACTCCAGCGCCGTCTTCTCCGCCGGCGGCAGCTTGCCGTACCAGGCATCGAGCGCCTGCGCGTTGTGCACCTGCGGCGGCAGCCGGTCGAGGTACCACTGCGCCATCCATTCTTCTTCGACGACCAGGCCGCTGCGACGCTGCTTGGCTTCCTCGTCGCGCGCCTTGGCCAGGGTGGCCAGGTTGCGCGCCAGGAACGCACTGCGGGTGTTGATCTCGCCGGTGACCAGCGCGTCGCGGGCGAAGATGACCCGGCTCTCTTCCGGGAACAACGCGCCGTAGTGCACCGGGCGCTTGGGCGCCAGCACCAGGCCGAACAGACTGATCTGCTCGCTGCCGACCACGCGTCCCTGCGAGCGCGCCCAGCGCGGGTCGTGCTGGCGCCGCGCCAGCAGGTGCGGAAGCTCGGCGATCGCCCAGTCCGGTTCGATCGCAGCGTTGGTCAGCGACCACACGCGCTCGGTGTCGAGCAACGTCGCCGACAATACCCACGGCGGCGGCTTCTTCGCCAACGGCGAGCCCGGGAACAACTGGAACTTGCGACCGCGCGGGCCGTCGTACTGGCCGCGCTCGCTGCGCAAGCCGATCTGCGTCGGCAGGCCGGCAAGCAGGGCCCGGTGCAGGGTCGTGTACACGGCCTGGTCGAACTCGCCGGCGCGCGGCTCGCTATTCCAGTCCAGCTCATCGCCCATCAGCCTGAGCTGGCGGTGCAGCTCGCGCCACTCGCGCATGCGCAGGAAGCCGACGAAGTGCTTCTCGCACCAGCCACGCAGTTTCGACTGGGTGAGTTCTTCGTGCGCGGCCTGGTAGGCCTCCCATAGCTTGAGGATGCCGACGAACTCGGATTTGGGATCGGCGAACTGGGCGTGGGCATTGTCGGCGGCGGCGCGCTGATCGGCCGGACGCTCGCGCGGGTCCTGGATGCCCAGGAACGATGCGATCACCAGCATCTCGCGCAGCACGCCGTGCTGGTTGGCGGCGACCAGCATGCGCGCCAGCTTCACGTCGACCGGCAGGCGCGACATCAGCTTGCCGGTGGCGGTGAGCTTGCGCGACTCGTCGACCGCGCCCAGCTCGCCCAGTTGCTGCCAGCCGTCGGCGACCGCGCGCGGATCCGGCGGCTCCAGGAAAGGGAAGTCCTCGATGTTGCCCAACCCCAGCGACAGCATCCGCAGGATCACGCCGGCCAGCGCGGCGCGGCGGATTTCCGGATCGGTGTAGCGCGCCCGCGACAGGAAGTCGGCTTCGGAGTACAGGCGATAGCAGGTGCCTTCGCTGATGCGTCCGCAGCGGCCCTTGCGCTGGTCGGCACTGGCCTGGCTGACCGGCTCGATGTGCAGCCGGTCGAGCTTGCCGCGCGGGCTGTAGCGCTTGACGCGGGCCAGGCCCGGATCGACGACGTAACGGATGCGCGGCACCGTCAGCGAGGTTTCGGCGACGTTGGTGGCCAGCACGATGCGGCGCTTGGGGCCTGGATTGAAGACGCGATCCTGGTCGCGCACCGACAGCCGCGCATACAACGGCAGCACTTCGGTTTCGCGGTACTTGCGACGCTCCAGCGCCTGGTGGGCGTCGCGGATCTCGCGCTCGCCGGACAGGAAGATCAGCACGTCGCCGCGTGGGTCCTCGCGGGTGATTTCATCGCAAGCGGCGACGATGCCGTCGTTGACGCTGCGATCGCGGTTCTGTTCGCCGGGCTGTTCACCGTTTTCCTCGCCCTCGCCGAGCGGGCGATAGCGCACCGACACCGGATAGCCGCGGCCTTCGACATTGACCACCGGTGCGTTGCCGAAGTGCTGGGCGAAACGCTCGGTGTCGATCGTCGCCGAGGTGACGATGACCTTCAGGTCAGGGCGACGCTGCAGCAACTGCTTGAGGTAGCCGAGCAGGAAGTCGATGTTGAGGCTGCGTTCGTGCGCCTCGTCGATGAGGATGGTGTCGTAGCGCGACAGCCAGCGATCGGACTGGATCTCGGCCAGCAGGATGCCGTCGGTCATGAACTTGACCGCGGTCTGCTCGCCCACGTTCTCGGTGAACCGCACCTGGTAACCGACCGCGCCGCCGAGCTGGGTCTGCAGCTCCTCGGCCACGCGACGGGCGACCGCGCGCGCGGCGATGCGGCGCGGCTGGGTGCAGCCGATCATGCCGGCGGCGCCACGCCCGGCCGCCAGGCACAGCTTGGGCAACTGCGTGGTCTTGCCCGAGCCGGTCTCGCCGGCGATGACGATGACCTGGTGCTTGCGGATCAGCTCGACGATGCGCTCGGCTTCGGCCGCAATCGGCAAAGCAGGGTCGACCGGCGCCTGCGGCAGCGCCGCGGCCCGCGCCTGGCGTTGCGCGACCGATGCGCTCAGGGCCTGGACGAAGGCCTCGCGTGCACGTTCGTCCGCCGGCTTCCCGCTCCAGCGCGACCACAACCCTTGCAGCCGCCCACGGTCGCGACTCAGCGCACCATCGATGGCGCGCCGGGCCTGGCGTAACGCGTTACTGACATCGGGCTGTCTAGACTGCGCCGGGTCCATTGATTTCATCGATCAAACTGCAAGCCAAAAACCATTTCAAATTGCGATCGGCGAGGTCTATTGTCGCCCGCAATCCTCATCGAAGGGAGAAAAACAGTGGCTAAACAGAAAACCGCCAAGTCCAAGACGCCGACAACGCCCGCGGCCAGCTCCACGGCCATTGACATCGGGATCAGCGGTGGCGATCGCAAGAAGATTGCCGAGGGCCTGTCGCGCTTCCTTTCGGACAGCTTCACGCTGTACCTGAAGACCCACAATTTCCACTGGAACATCACCGGGCCGATGTTCAACAGCCTGCACCTGATGTTCGAGGGCCAGTACACCGAGCAGTGGAATGCGCTGGACGAGACCGCCGAGCGCATCCGCGCCCTGGGCTTCAACGCCCCGGGTTCGTACGCCGAGTTCATCCGTCTGAGCTCGATTCCCGAGGAACCCGGCCTGACCGAGTCGCTGGACTGGCGCGAGATGGTCCGCCAGCTCACCGTCGGCAACGAGGCCGTGGCCCGCACCGCGCGCAAGGTGCTCAAGCTGGCCGATGACGCCGGCGACGACCCGACGGTCGACCTGATGACCCAGCGCCTGCAGACCCACGAGAAGTACGCCTGGATGCTGCGCTCGCTGCTGGAGTGACGGGCAACCCTCACCCCCTACACGACTGCAAGGGTCGGGCTCGGGCTGTGCCGATACAGGGCGGTGTCCGTGCCCTCGCTCGGTCGGGAGCTCGGTCCCGCACGCCCGCTGGAGGATCAGGTGGTTTCAAACCCGCTTGGGTGCGCAACCCCGCGTTCCTGACACGTGTTGGTGAGATTCGGTGGAGCAACGTCCATGGGTTCCCGCCTTCGCGGGAATGACGGGCATCAGAGCAACGACACTGGGTCCCCGCCTTCGCGGGGATGACGGTCTTCCAGCAACGGTGAGAGCCCCTCTCCCACGTGCGGGAGAGGGGTTGGGGTGAGGGCCACCGAAGACCGGGCAACGAAGCACCAGAGCGTCGTCCGCCGGGCCGGGGATTGCCCCGCAGTGGGCCATGGATGGCCCACGCCCCGCATTCGGACAGGATGTGACTAAGGGGCGGAGCAATCCCCGGCCCGGCGGACGACGCCGTTCCGCAGACGCAAGCCCAACACGCAACAGCACCAGCAGGCCCCTCACTGCGTTCGGGACGACAGGCAACGCCAACCTCCACGCAAGGGGAAGAGAACCTCTTTTCGCGGCATCTCGGCCGCCTGCCCTCACCCCAGCCCTCTCCCGCACGCGGGAGAGGGAGTTGCTGCCTTCCGATGCGCTGCTGACCTCTTTCCCGACGGCCTGACGCCCCGCGCCCGCTAAACTAGGCGCATGTCCGACCCCGCACTCGATCTGCTCCGCCGCATTTTCGGCCACCCTGCTTTCCGCGGCGAACAGGCGCAGATCGTCGAACACGTCAGCAGCGGCGGCGACGCCCTGGTGTTGATGCCCACCGGCGGCGGCAAGTCCCTGTGCTACCAGCTCCCGGCCCTGCTGCGCGACGGCTGCGGCCTGGTCGTCTCGCCGCTGATCGCGCTGATGCAGGACCAGGTCGAGGCGCTGCGCCAGCTCGGCGTGCGCGCGGCCTACCTGAACTCCACGCTGGATGCGGCCACCGCCGCCGACGTCGAACGCCAGTTGCTCGCCGGCGAGCTCGACCTGCTCTACGTGGCCCCCGAGCGCCTGCTCACCGGCCGTTTCCTGTCGCTGCTCGAGCGCGCCCGGATCGGCCTGTTCGCCATCGACGAGGCGCACTGCGTATCGCAATGGGGCCACGACTTCCGCCCGGAGTACCGCCAGCTCACCGTCCTGCACGAGCGCTGGCCCGAGATACCGCGCATCGCCCTGACCGCCACCGCCGACGCGCCGACCCGGCGCGAGATCGCCGAGCGCCTGGCGCTGGAGGACGCGCGCCAGTTCGTCAGCTCCTTCGACCGCCCCAACCTTCGTTACCGCGTCGTCCACAAGGACGGCGCCGGCGTGCGCCAGCTGCTGGACTTCCTGTCCGGCCATCGCGACGAAAGCGGCATCGTCTACGCATTCTCGCGCAAGCGCGTGGAGAGCGTGGCCGAGCAACTGCAGGCCGCCGGCATCAAGGCCCTGCCCTACCACGCCGGCATGGACGCGCAGCTGCGCGCCGGCAACCAGCGCCGCTTCCTGCAGGAAGACGGCGTGGTGATGGTGGCGACGATCGCCTTCGGCATGGGCATCGACAAGCCCGACGTGCGCTTCGTCGCCCACGTCGACCTGCCCAAGTCGATCGAGGGCTACTACCAGGAAACCGGCCGTGCCGGCCGCGATGGCGAACCGGCCGAACTGTGGCTGAGCTACGGCCTGGGCGACATGGTCAACCTGCGCACGATGATCCAGCAGGGCGAGGCCGGCGAGGACCGCAAGCGCCTGGAGCTGGGCAAGCTCGACGCCCTGCTGGGCTACTGCGAATCCACCCAGTGCCGTCGCCAGGCGCTGCTGGGCTGGTTCGGCGAACCGCACCCGGGCGCCTGCGGCAACTGCGACAACTGCCTGGAACCGCCCAGCAGCTGGGACGGTACCCAGGCCGCGCGCAAGGCATTGTCATGCGTGTACCGCACCGGCCAGCGTTTCGGCGCCGGCCACGTCATCGACGTGCTGCGCGGCGCCGACACCGAGAAGGTGCGGCAATGGGGCCACGAGCGCGTGAGCACCTTCGCGATCGGCAACGACCTCGACGAGCGCCAATGGCGCGGTGTATTCCGCCAGCTGGTCGCCAACGGCCTGCTCGAAGCCGACGTCGAACACCACGGCGCCCTGCGCCTGACCGCGGCCAGCGGCCCGGTGCTGCGCGGCGAACGCGAACTTCGCTTCCGTCACGAAGCGCCCAAGCCGGCACGCGGACGCAAGGCGCGCGGCGCGACCACGGTGCAGATGATCGAGCTGGACGTCGATTCGCAGCTGCGCTTCGACGCGCTGCGCCACTGGCGCGCCACCACCGCGCGCGAGCAGAACGTCCCGGCCTATGTGATCTTCCACGACAGCACGCTGCGCGCGATCGCCGAAGCCGCACCCGACGACCTGGACGAACTTGCACGCATCCCCGGCATCGGCGCGAGCAAGCTCGACCGTTACGGCGAGGCCGTGCTGCAACACCTGTTCGACAGCGCACCCTGACGGTGTCCTCGGCTACACGCCGAACCACCTGGCTGCCGAACCATGTGCCCCCACGCACGACGACGTGCGTGCGTGGGGACCCAGGCTTCAACTCTTGAGACCGCGATGGGCGAGGCCGCCCAGCACGCCGCCGACGATCGGCGCCAGCCAGAACAGCCACAGCTGGCTGATCGCTCCGCTGCCGGCAAACAGCGCCATGCCGGTCGAGCGCGCCGGATTCACCGACGTGTTGGTCACCGGGATGCTGATCAGGTGGATCAGCGTGAGCGCCAGTCCGATCGCGATCGGCGCGAAGCCGGCCGGCGCCCGGCCGTCGGTGGCGCCGAGGATCACGATCAGGAACATCGCCGTCAGCACCCCTTCGCACAGCAGCGCCGCCGTCATGCTGAAGCCACCTGGCGACAGCGTGCCGTAGCCGTTGCTGGCGAACGCACCAGGTGCGTTGAGATCGATCACGACCTGCGCGCTGCCGGCGGCGATGTGCTGGATGACGAAGGCAGCTGCAATCGCGCCCAGTACCTGCACCACCGCATAGGGCAACACGTCACGCGCCGGGAAACGTCCCGCCGCGCACAGGCCGACGCTGACCGCCGGGTTGAAGTGACCACCGGAGATGTGGCCCAGCGCATACGCGCCGGTCAGCACCGTCAGGCCGAACGCCAGCGACACACCGAGCAGTCCGATTCCCAGCGGATTGCCGTCGCCCCCGAAATGGGCTGCCAGCACGGCGCTTCCGCAGCCCCCGAGCACCAGCCAGAACGTGCCGATGAACTCGGCGGACAATCGTTTGATCATGCAATCTCTCCCCGGCGCACGCGCCACTGATGTTGTTGATTTGCGCAGGCATGCGCCGCGACCTGCAAGCGCAGGCGCGACAGCGTAGGTGCCGTATCGGGCCTGTTTCCATCAGGCGATTCTCAAGCGCAGGCGCTACGTCAGCCGTCGTTCACCGGCTTGGTCCGGTGGTGCCTGTGTCGTTTGAGACTGGTCCTATGTGATCGCGCTCGCACGCTCGCCAGAATTGCGTCGACGCGTCACGCCCGGCGCGCGGGAAGGAATGCATGAGCAGGACGACGTACAAGGTGGCCGCCGCCATCGTGGTGCTGGCCACGGCATCGATCATCATCTTCATGGGCAGCTTCGAGAACCGCACTCGCCGCTGCCTTGACGACCCCAGCCCCGGTGACATCTACATGGCACGCATCAACGCGCTGCACGGCGCGACCGCATCGCCTGCGATCTACGGATTGATGCGCGTGGAAGAAGTCTTCCCCGACCGGATCATGGCGCATCCGGCGGTGGACAGTTCTCCCAGCAAGCGCCGCGCCTACCGCTATCTGGAGAGCGCCATCGCCGAGGGGATCCGCTACGACATGACAAAGAACATCGAGATTGCGCGCGACGACCTGGCCAGCCTGCATGCGCGCGGGATCATCGTGGTGGCTAAGAACCCGGGGACCTGACCGCCCGAGCGGTGCGCGCGTGGGCCTCCTGCCGGGCCACGTGTCGATTTGCGTCGCCCCGGTTCGTCTCCCTGGTATCTGCCATGAGGAGACACCGCATGAAAGGATCCGGCGCCGCTGCTTCACCGTCCATGGACCGCAACTGGGCGCTCGTCGCCGCCGGCGCAGTGTTGGGCTGCGTCGCGATCGGCACGATCTTCTCCCTGGCGGTGCTGCTGGCGCCGATGGGCGCGGCGACCGGCTGGACGCGCGCCGGCCTCTCCAGCGCCATGACCCTGGCCTTCGTCAGCGGCGCCTTCGGCAGCTTTGGCTGGGGCATGCTCAGCGACCGGGTCGGACCCAGGATCGTGGTTCTGGCGGGATCGCTGCTGCTGGGCCTGTCATGCGTGCTGGCCAGCCTTGCCACCAGCCTGCTGCAGTTCCAGCTCGCCTACGGCGTGTTGCTGGGCGTGGCAACGTCGAGCTTCTTCGCCCCGGTGATTGCCGCGACTGCGGCGTCCTTCGACCGGCATCGGAACCTGGCCATCTCGCTGGTCTCGGCCGGCGTGGGCGTGGCGCCGATGACGATGTCACCGCTGGTGGCGTGGCTGATCAGCCATTACGACTGGCGCGAGACGTTGTTGATCGTCGGCGTGGTGGCGTGGATGCTGACGTTGCCGGCCGTGTGGTTCATCCGAGCTGCGCCGACGACGACGGCCGACGCCATCGCCGCACCCACGCAGCAGATGACTGCCGCGCAGGCGCTGCGCTCGCGACCGTTCATCGTGCTGGCCCTGGCGTTCTTTGCCTGCTGCGCGGCGCATTCCGGACCGATCTTCCATACCGTCAGCTATGCGGTCGGTTGCGGCCTCAGCGTTACCGCGGCCGTCACCATCTACAGCATGGAAGGCGCGGCCGGTCTCGGCGGTCGCTTGCTGTGCGGCGCCCTCGCCGATCGCGTCGGCGCCAAGCCGGTGCTGGTGGTCGGCCTGTTGGTTCAGGCCTTCGCCGCAGTGACCTATCTCAAGGTCAGCCAGATCGACGGCTTCTACGCAGTGGCCATCGTGTTCGGCATGGCCTATGGCGGCACGATGCCGCTGTATGCCTCGCTGGCACGCGATGCGTTCAGTCCTGCCATCCTCGGCACCGTGCTTGGCGCGATGAACATGCTCTCCAGCCTCGGCATGGCGACAGGCCCGCTGATGGGCGGCTGGTTGTACGACCGCTTCGGCAGCTATACGTGGCTGTATGTGGGATCGATGGCCGTGGGCCTGGCGGCAGCGGCGATCGCGATGCTGTTCCCGACCATGCCGGCCGAACGCGACCGGGACGGCCTCAGGCCAGCGCCGGCCTGAACGCGGGCCGCAGACGGCGCTGGACACCCCGCCCGGAAAGATGTTGACAGGCAATACCGATCGGTATATTTTCGCCGGCATGAACAAGGCGCAAAGAACCCGCTACCTGATCGTCGAGAAGACCGCCCCCGTCTTCAACGTGAAGGGCTATGCCGGCACGTCCCTGGCCGACATGGAAGAGGCCACCGGGCTGACCAAGGGAAGCATCTACGGCAACTTCGCCAACAAGGAAGAAGTGGCCCTGGCCGCGTTCGAGCACAACTGGGCGCAGGCACAGGCGGCGGTTCGCGCGCAGATGGACAGGCACGCCTCCAACAAGGACCGGCTGCTCGCCATCACCGGCGCCTACACCAGGCTGCCCAGCGGCTTTCCGCAGGGCGGCTGCCCCCTGCTCAATACCGCCATCGAGGCCGATGACACCCACCCTGCCCTCAGGGAGAAAGCCAAGGCTGCGTTCCTGGGCTGGAAGAAGCATCTCGTCGCGGTCATCGAGGCAGGCATCGCCGCCGGCGAATTCCGCAAGGACATCGATGCGGAGCAGACCGCGGTGACGCTGATCGCCACGATCGAAGGCTCCATCATGCTTTCCCGGCTGACCGGCAACACCAGGTACAGCAAGCTCGTCATGTCCTCGGTGGAGAGCTCCATCGTCGCCCTGACGTGATTTTTTTCGACCACAAATATACCGCTCGGTATCAAACCTCCCGGATCACGCCATGAACACCCATCTCAAACGCAAGATCGCCTTCGCCCTTTCCATGGGCGTCGTCACTACGGGCGTCATCTCCTTCGCCCTGCTCGCCCTGAACCTCGGGTTCTCCGAGGACTTCGCCCTGACATGGCTGCGTTCGTGGGGCATCGGCTACCTGATCGTCATTCCCGCGATCCTGCTCATCGGCCCGCGCCTGCAGGCGCAGGTCGATCGGCTGATCCCGTAGCCTTGCAACGAGGCAACAGACCGTGTTCAAGCCATCCTTGAAGCAACTGATCGGGAGCGTCCTCATGACCGGCACCTTGATTGCATCCGGCTGCGCCCATGACCCCGGTACACCGGAGCGGAAAGCGGACATCGGAGTCGTCGAGATCGACAAGGACATGTCGTTGCGCAACATGGTCGTGCACAACGCGGCAGCGAAGGGAACCGTGCTTCTGCTGCACGGCTTCCCGGAGACCGTGTACGCCTGGAAGGAGATCGCCATCGAACTGGGCGACGACTACGAAGTGCATGCCTTCGACTGGCCAGGCTACGGGCTGTCATCCCGGCCCGCGGCCAACAGGTTCTCCTATGCCCCCGCGGACTATGCACAGGTCCTCAAGCAATACATCGACAAGGCAGGCATCGACCGCTCGAACCTGACGATCTACGCCACCGACATCGGCGCGCTGCCGGCGCTGCTGCTGGCACTCGAACAGCCTGACATTGCCCGGACGATCATCGTCGGCGACTTCGCGCCGTTCGACCGGCCCCAGTACATGTACGAGAGCCTGCAGAACCTCAAGGCGGGCCCCACGGCCGAGCCGACTCGCGCCTACATGAACAACCATCGCGACGAGATCCTGGCCAACACCTTCTTCCGCGGCCTTCCCGAGGATGCGCGGTACGAGATATCCCCGGAGTTCCGCGACGACATGGCGCGTGGATGGACCCGGGAAGACATGACCTCGGTGGATGCCTTCTACCACTACTACTCCCACTTCACCCGGGATCAGCAGTACTTCGAGTCGAATCTCACCCGCCTCAGGACGCCGGTGAAGGTGGTCTGGGGCGAGAAGGATCTCTACATCAACCGGGGAATGGCGGAGGAGTTCAGCGCGAAGGCCAACCTCGAACTCACCGTGCTGCCCGGTATCGGCCACTACCCGCACCTGCAGGATCGCAAGCGGACCGTCGACGAGATTCGTGCTTCGTTCTGTTGAGTGCGCACTGCGTCACCCGATGCCATAGATGATGCGGACATCGCGCTCGGCTGCGATGCGATCCATGTGCGCGAGCGCCTGGCGCATCGTTCCGCGCATTGGCCAGTGAATTTACGCCATGCTTACGCCAGCAGGCTGGTATCCGAATGGAGGTTTTACGCGGGCCCGCCAGAAACTGCGCACTGGTCAAACGCACTGGTCAAAACGGAGCAAACGATGTCCATTGCCATTCTCGCCGCGCCCGATGGTGCTCGATCCGGTACCCATGGCCTTCCGCGGGAAGTCGTGTCGCAACTGGTCGAAAGGGCGTCCCTCGCCGGCAAGACGGTCGCGGTGTGCAGTTGTCGCAACGCGTCGGACATCCTGGATCGGCTGCGCCGCATCGATGGCAGGAACACCGAGTTCCTGCTGCTCGACCCGGGCCCCGACGCGCGAGTCGGCGGTGAACTCGGCGCGGCGCTCCATCACGCCGGCGTCCCCTACATCGAAGTGCATGCCGACGGAGCCGGATCGCTCCAGCACCGCTGCGTTGGCACCCCGCTCAACGTCATCGACGGTTATGGCGCGCAAGGCTATGTGCTCGCGCTGTCCATCGCACTGGAGCGCCTGGGTTGCAGCGAATGCGAGAACAACATCCACGTTGGCACGTGATCCGCCATGCGCTACTGCTACTTCGCTGACTACGAAATACAACTGAACGACCACCTCCGGATCTGGGGCCAGTCGACCCTGGTGCACACGGTTGCACCGGGCGACGAGCTGGATCCGGCTGAGGTCCTAGTGCGCATCCGCGCACAGGCGGCCGATGCGCATGCCGTCAAGCCGGCGCAGGTGCGCGTTCGCGGCCTGAGCCGGCTTGATTGACCGTGACCTGATCGAGCCGCGCGCACCGGCCCGCGGGGTCCGGTCATACGCCACCTTGTTAGCTGGACCCAGCTTGCTTAAGCTCACGCCGAACCAGAGGGTTACTTCAGCGAACGTTGTGCCCACTTCGTACCGGTGCGTGCCTTGCGCGCTCCAGATCGCGCCATGGAAATCCGGAAAATCGCAAGCGCGGGCGGGGAGTCATGGGTGGGCACTTACAATCATTAAAGTCGAGCCGCTCCGTGGCGCGGCTCAACTCCGGCATCAGGCGCACTCGTGAACCTTCTCGTCAGGCAAAGAAGCGTCTCTACTCCACCCGGCTATCAAGAGCGGGAGTGCTTCCTTGTGTCCTACAAGCTTCCCCTGTGCAGCCATTGCTTTGTGCTCTGCCATGAGCCCGGCGATCCGGATCACCCCAGCATTGACCTTTCGGTCATGAGTTTTTTCATGGCCGAAGCACATGAGCTCTCGGCTAAAGTCACGGGCAATGCCCACTCATTCGTCATCATTCACAGTGGCGGCTTCGTCAGAAAGCGTCATAACCTGCACATGCACGTGTTTGTTATTCGCCGGCGCTGGCAAAAGGCATGGCTCTATGCACTTCTCGCGGCAATCCATGGCACTTCCGCAGTAAGGCGCGCTGCCCTGAGGCTTATCGGCCGCGGGCCTGACAACTCGTTCAAGCCGAAGCCGCTTCGCGGCCCGGCTTGACCCAGGCATTGGCGAATGGCCGCTTCTGGCCGTGCTTTCAATCGGTAGCACGCTGCCCGGCAGCAGCTCACACGGAAAGCAGCATGACAGTCACCAGCAATACGATGGCGAGCGTTGCCAGGAAGTAGAGCGTCGCCAGAAGAGCACCACGCCCAACAGTCTCCGTCCATGTTCCTCCGTGCACACGCTTGAGCGCGAGCGCGTAGTAGGCGATCGACCACGTGGACAGGATGCTGGCGAGCACCAGGGGGAGCCTTGCTTCTACGACTAGCATCAGCAGCAGGAAGCTATGGACGTATAGAGCGAACACAAGATGCACACCGTAGCGCCGGCGGCGATCGCGGTATACCAACTGCAGCAGTCCGGCGTAGACGGGCACGAGACCAAGCGTCAGGTACGGCAGGAAGTGAATGCCCCGTTCGCGCGTCACCCTTAGCCGCTCTTCAGGTGGCAAGGCCTTGAGCCGCCGAATGCCAGGCGTATCGAAATGATCGAGCACCCAGGGAACCGAATCCGCGCCCAGCCGGCTTTGGGTGACGGTTGTGCCTGGCGGCGCCTGGCTCAACAGATCGAAGCGCAGGGAAAAGTCGCCCGCGCCGAACCTGAGACCCAGATCCCAACCCAGGAACTGGAAGGCAGCGAAGGCAAGTGCGATCGCGGCAAGGTAAAGCTTCAATGGCTTGACGTAGCGCGCACGCTTGTTTTTGAGATGGTCGAGAGGGAGCTTTCCCGGTAGAAAGATTAGCGGCCAGAGCGTGTGCCAGAGCTTTCCATCGAAGTGTATGAAGTGATCCAGCAGCTCGTGAATGTATTCGGCGACCGTAGGTGGCACGACCTTTGTATCTTGGCCACACGCAGGGCAATACGCACCCGTGGTCGTGGCTCCGCAGTTTCCACAAGTGGTGCTGGCAGGACGAGCTGTGTCGACTTGAGTCAAGGTGCCGCCCCCCGTGCAGGAGTCGCGCGCCACCGCATTGTCCCTCGATGGTGACGCCCACGCCACAAACGACGTGTCAACCCTTCGGAGGGTTGGGATCGTCGCCATAGGACGCTCCATGCTCCACTGACCGTCCCTACCCTGCACGTGCACCGCAACCCTTGGCGAACTGCGGGAAAAATTCCGGGTTTGCGGAAATGCGCCCTACGCCGCAACCGCCTTGAAGGATGGTGGGCCGTGATGGATTCGAACCATCGACCAGCGGATTAAAAGTCCGATGCTCTACCGACTGAGCTAACGGCCCACTTGGAACTTTCCTGCGCTCGCGGTGGTTGCGGGCGGCGCGCCCGGCCTTGCGCCGGGGCGTGCATTCTAGCGCACGGCGCCGCCGCGATGGAGTCTGCGGCGGCGTCCGTCGTTCATACGTAACGCGTCGGGTCGGGCACGCCGGCCGCGATGAAGCCTTCCGCACGCAGGCGGCATGCGTCGCAATGGCCGCAGGCGCGGCCCTGATCGTCGGCCTTGTAACAGGAGACGGTCTCGGCGAAATCCACGCCCAGGCGCACGCCCTCGCGGACGATGTCGGCCTTGCTCATGAACTGCAGCGGCGCGTGCACGCGCAGGCCGGCGCCTTCCACGCCCGCCTTGGTGGCGAGGTTGGCCAGGTTCTGGAATGCGGCGATGAATTCAGGGCGGCAGTCCGGGTAACCGGAGTAGTCGACGGCATTGACGCCGCAGAAGATGTCGGCCGCGCCCAGCACTTCGGCCCAGCCCAGCGCGACCGACAGCATGATCGTGTTGCGCGCGGGCACGTAGGTCACCGGGATCGCGTCCTTGGCCGCGGCCTGGCCGATCGCGTGGCCGTCGTCGTCGGTCGGCACCGAGATGGTTTCGTCGGTGAGCGCCGATCCGCCGATGCTGCGCAGGTCGACGTTGACCGTCTTGTGCGCGACCGCGCCGAGCGATTTCGACACGCGGTCGGCGGCATCGAGCTCGGAGGTGTGGCGCTGGCCGTAGCGCACGCTCAGCGCATGCACGGCGAAGCCCTGCTCGCGCGCGATCGCGATGACCACGGCGGAGTCCATCCCGCCCGATACCAGGACAACAGCGTTCTTCATCTCATTGGCTTCCACTGGGGGAGTCACTGCGGAACGGAGCCGGCCGCGGTCAGCGGCCCGGCTCGTCGTTCCACAGGATCTTGTGCAACTGCAGCTGGAACCGCACCGGCAACTTGTCGGCGACGATCCAGTCGGCCAGGTCGCTGGGCTTGATCTGGGTGAAGCTGGGCGAGAACAGTACATCGCAGACCGCGGTGAGGCCGTGTTCGGCGACCACGCCCTTGGCCCAGTCGTAGTCCTCGCGCGAGCAGATCACGAACTTGACCTGGTCGTGCGGGGTCAGCAGCGGCAGGTTCGACCACAGGTTGCGGTGGACCTCCATCGACCCCGGCGTCTTGATGTCGAGGATGCGCGAGACGCGGGGGTCGACCTGGCTGATGTCGATCGCGCCGGAGGTCTCCAGCGATACCTCATAGCCGGCGTCGCACAGCCGCTGCAGCAGGCCGATGCAGCGCTTCTGCGCGAGCGGTTCGCCACCGGTGACGCAGACATGACGGGCGCCGTGGCCGGCGACCTCGGCGAGGATGTCGTCGATCTGGTGCCACTCGCCGCCATGGAAGGCGTACGCGGTGTCGCAGTACTGGCAGCGCAGCGGGCAGCCGGTCAGGCGCACGAATACGGTCGGCCAGCCGATGCTGCGGGCCTCGCCCTGCAGGGACAGGAAAATCTCGGTGATCCGCAGCCGCTCCGGCGACGCTGCGGCCGCTTCGGCGGGGAGTGCGTTCATGGCGCTGATTTTAAAGGATCTTGCGGGACCGGGCTTGATAACAACCGGGGTTGCTCACGCTGGCGTAGCGGCCGGGCTCAGCGCAGCCGGCCGAGCTGGATCGCGTTGAGACGGTCGCTGGCGGTGCGGGCAGCGTCGGAGCCGGGGTATTTCGCCGAAACCTCGGCCAGCGTGCGCTCGGCCGCTTCGACCTGCTTGAGCCCGAACTGCGACAGGCCGACCTTGAGCATCGCGCCCGGGGCCTTGTCGTGGGTCGGGTAACGGTCCAGCAGCGACTGGAACTGGATCTGCGCCAGCTCGTAATTCTGGGTGACGTAGTAGCTCTCGCCGAGCCAGTACAGCGCGTTTGGCGCGTAGGCGCCCTGCGGATAGGTCTCGACGAAGGCCTGGAACAGGCGCGAGGACTCGACATAGTCGCCGCTCTTGAGCGCGCCGAAGGCGGCATCGTAGGCGGCGCGTTCGTCGGCGCCCTGGGCCAGTGCGCCCTTGTCGCCGTAGACCGCCGGTGGGCGGTCCTTGACCGATGCGGACGGCGCCGCGGGCTTGGTCGACTTGGCCGGTGCCGCCGCCGGTGCCGGGATCCCGGTGGCCGGTGGCGTGACCGCGCCGCTCTCGAGCCGGTTGATGCGGCCGTCGAGGTCGAGGTACTGGGCCTTGCCGCTTTCCAGCAGCTGGTTGTTCTGCTGCTGCAGTTCTTCGATCTGCGAACGCAGGGCCTGCACTTCGTTGCGCAACTGGCTGACCTGGTTGAGCAGGTCGACATTGCCCTGGTTGTTGGCGGCCTGCTGCTCGAGCACGGTCACCCGGTCAGCCAGGCTGGCCCGTTGCGCGACAGCGGGCGCGGCGACCACGAGGGTCGCCGCGAACGCCATGGCAAGTAACGTCTTGCGCATCATCGCCAGCTATTACTTGGCGGTGTACACGATCTCGACGCGACGGTTCTTGGCCCAGCAATCTTCGTTCGAGTCGGTGCAGACCGGACGCTCTTCGCCGTAGCTGGTGACCGTGATCTGGCTGCCCGAGCCGCCATTGGCCTGGACGGCCGACGACACGGCATTGCCGCGGCGCTCGCCGAGGCCGAGGTTGTACTCGCGGCTGCCGCGCTCGTCGGCGTTGCCTTCCAGGGTCATGCGCGAGGACGGACGGTCACGCAGGTACTTGGCGTGGCAGCCGACGATGGCCTGGAACTCCGGACGCAGGCTGTCCTGGTCGAAGTCGAAGTAAACCACGCGCTGACGCAGGCAGGCGTCGGTGTCGAGGTCGTTCGGGCCGTACACGCCCGAGGTGACCGGAGCTTCCGGAGCCGGGGTGGTGGTCGGCGTTTCTGCCGGCGGCGGGGTTTCCTTGACCTTCTTGGAGCAGGCCACAGCGGCGGTGCACAGCACGGCGGTGAGCAGGATGCGAGCGGTGTTGTTCATGGTTTGTGTGTTCCTCGTCATTCAAGCGTGGGACAGATACGGGGCAAGCGGAAGTAAAACAAGAACGTACTGCAGCGCCGCCAATCCTGCGGATCGCTCCGACAAGATCAGCGAGGCAAGCGGAACGGCCCCCAAGCCGGCTCACGCACGTCCCCATCCGCAAGCACCAGGCGCTGGCGCACCCGGGCATCGGACGAAACGGCGTAGAGCACGCCCCGGCGGCCCTCGCGCGCAGCATAAAGGATCATTGCGCCATTCGGGGCAAAGCTGGGCGACTCGTCCAGGGATCCGGGCGAAAGTGTGCTCCAGCGCGCAGACCCGAGGGTGCTGTCCATCATGGCGATGCGGTAGGTGTTGCCGGCGCCCTGGGCGGTGGCGATCTTTTTGCCGTCGGCCGAAATGCTGGCGCTGGCGTTGTAGCTGCCCTGGAAGGTCACGCGGGTGGCGCTGCCGCCGCTGGACGGGACCGAATAGATCTGCGGGCGGCCGCCGCGGTCGGAGGTGAAGTAGATGGTGCCACCGTCGGCGCTCCAGCTCGGCTCGGTGTCGATGCTGAAGTGGTTGGTCAGCTGGGTCAGCGCCTTGCTGCCCAGGTCCATCACGTAGATCTCGGGGTTGCCGCTGCGCGACAGGGTCAGGGCCAGTCGGCGGCCGTCGGGCGAGAACGACGGGGCGCCGTTGATGCCGCGGAACTTGGCGATCAGCTCGCGGCTGCCGGAGGTGATGTTCTGGATGTAGATCGAGGAGTTGCCGCCCTCGAAGCTGACATAGGCCAGGCGACCACCGTCCGGGCTCCACGACGGCGACAGCAGCGGCTCGGGTGAGCGCACCACGGTCTGCGGGTTGAAGCCGTCGGAGTCGGCGACCATCAGCGCGTACTGGGCGCCCTTGCCGGTGCCGGTCGCGGTGACATAGGCGATGCGGGTGAAGAACGCGCCGCGGATGCCGGTGATCTTTTCGTAGACCGCGTCGGCGACCTGGTGGGCGACATCACGCATCGCGTTGGCGCGGGCGGTCAGGGCGAAGCCGAGCAGGCGCTCCTGCTTGGCCACGTCGAACAGCTCGTACTCGAGGCGGTAGCTGCCGGCACCGGCGTCGAGCACGCGGCCGACGACGATGAAGTCCTGGTTCAACGCGCGCCAGGTCGGATAGTTGATCTCCCCGCCCTTGGTCGGCTTCTCGATGATGTCCTTGTCCGGAAGCGGCCGGAACTGCCCGGAGCGCGCGAGGTCGGCGCCGACCACCTGGGCGATGTCGGTTTCCGGCGCTGTCCCGCTGCCCTGGTAGGGCATCGGCACCACGGCGATCGGGAGGGCAGCGGCATTGCCGCCGACGATGTCGATCTCGAGCCCCTGCTGGGCGAAAGCGGCGACGGGAAGCAGCAGGGCGAGCAGCGAGGCAAGCCAGGCAACGGGTCGGTTCATCGGTGCTCCAGTGATGCGGTCATTCAGCTTTGCAATTGTTAACAGGCAGTGGGTGAACGTGGGCTCAAGCTCGGCTGCGAAAATTGCCCTCATCCGCCCTCCGGGCAAAAGCCCCTCATCCGCCCTTCGGGCACCTTCTCCCGCGAGCGGGAGAAGGGACTCTTGAGCCCCTCTCCCGCTTGCGGGAGAGGGGTTGGGGTGAGGGCGCCCGCCTCAGCGATCCTGCGCCGTGAAGTTCAGCGTCAGATTGCGCGCGAACACCGATTCGAACCCGGCATACGGCAGCGGCTGTGCCTTGAGCACGGCGGCTTCGATCGAGCGACGTCCCTGCTCATCGTAGGCGCACGGCGATGACACTTCCGCGCTCATCACCCGCCCACCCGGCAACTGCCGGATCAGCAGCGTGCAGCGGGCGCCAACCGGCACCGTTTCCGGGCGGGTCCATTTGCTCAGGATCGCTTCCTGCAATGCAGCGGCATAGCGCGCCTGCAGGCCGGTGTCGGTGCCGCTGTTACCCGGCGGTGGACTGGCATCGCTGCTGCCGGCCGATTCGGCAGGCGCAGGACGCGAGCGGACGTCGGCGATCTGGCGCAGGCGCTGTTCGGCCAGGTCGGCCTCGCGCGCGGCGGCGACGCGCTTGCGGCGGATCTCGGCCAGCTTCTGCTCACGCTCCTGGTCCTGCTGCTCGGCCAGGCGACGCTGCTTTTCGACCTGCTCCTGGCGCTCGCGCTCGGTCAGGTCGACCTGGTCCTGCTTGCGCTTGGCTTCCTGGACCTTGTCTTCCTCGGCGGCGGCAATAGGCGTCGGCTGGTCGACCACCGCTTCCTGGTTCTCGTTGTCCGGAACCGGAATGAAGTCCTGGGGTTGCGGCTGCGGCGTGGCGACGGAATCTTCCGGCCGCGGCTCCGGCAACGGCTGCGGCAGCGGTGCGGCCTCTTCCGGTTCCGGCGGCGGCGGCAGTTCGACCGGCTTGGGTCGCTTGAGCAACGTGCGCTGCATCGCCGGCGACAGGGCGTCGGCGTCGATCAGTTCGGCGGTCACGGGCGAGCCCGCAGCCGATACCGGCGCGGCGGCGCGGGTCCACAGCAGGCCGACGAACATCAGGGCGAACAGCAGTGCGTGCAGCCCCAGCGCCTGCCAGATCGCCCGCGCGGTGTCGGCGCGCGACTCCCGCATCAGCGACCCGCCTTGGTGGCCCGGCTCTGGGCCTGATCCGGTTGGCTCATCAAGCCGACCTTCTTCACGTTGGCGCCCTGCAGCAGCACCAGCGCGTCCATCACCTTCTGGTAATTGGCCTTGGCGTCACCGGCCACGAACACGGCGACATCCGGGTTCTGCGCGACGATCGCCGACACCTTGGCCTGCAGCGCCTCGGCGGTGACCGCCTCGTTGCTGCCTGCCTTCAGGGCGAGGAAGTAATGTCCGTTGGGGTCGACGCTGACGACGACCGGGTCCTTCTTTTCCTGGATCGACTTGGCATTGGACTGCGGCAGGTCGATGTCGACGCCGAGATTCAACAGCGGTGCGGTGACCATGAAGATGATCAGCAGCACCAGCATCACGTCGATATAGGGAACGACGTTGATCTCGGCTTTGAGCTTGCGCTTGCGATGGCGGCGCGCGGTGATACCGGCCATGGCCTTCCTCTCGTAATCAGTTGGTTCACGACCCCAACGGGGCCGATGAAAGTCCGCACAGGTTGTGCGGGACGTTGCGAGGGAATCGCATCAGGTCTCGTCGAGGTTCGCCTGGCGCTGCAGGATCGAGGAGAACTCTTCGGAGAACGCGTCGTAACGCACCGACATGCGTTCGACCTTGGTCGCGTAGCGGTTGTAGGCCCACACCGCCGGGATTGCCGCGAACAGGCCCATCGCCGTGGCGATCAACGCCTCGGAGATACCGGGGGCGACCGTGGCGATGGTCGCTTCCTTCATGTTGGCCAGGCCCTGGAACGAAATCATGATGCCCCACACCGTACCGAACAGGCCGACATACGGGCTGATCGAACCGACGTTGGCGAGGAATTCCAGGTTGTGCTCGAGGCCGTCGATCTCGCGCGAGCCGGTCGCGCGCATGGCGCGCTGGGCACCTTCGAGCTGCATGCGGCTGTCGGCGCCGCGGCGCTGGCGCAGGCGGCCGAACTCGCGGAAGCCGGCTTCGAAGATCGCTTCCAGGCCGCCGATCTCGCGGTTGCGCTCGGTGGTGCCGGCATAGAGCTTGGACAGTTCGGCACCGGACCAGAAGCGCTCTTCGAACTGGTCGGCCTCGCGCGCGGCGCGGTCGAGCACGCGCTTCTTGCGGAAGATGATCACCCACGAGGCGATCGAACCGAACAGCAGCAACAGCATGACCAACTGCACCGGGAGGCTGGCGTGCAGCACCAGTTGCAGCAGGTTGAGGCTGTTGTTGTCGACGGCGCCCGTCGACAGCGCCTGCACCGCTGTGTTGGCGGCATTGGCGGCCTCTTCCGGCAGGGGCTCCACCGCGGTGGCCTGCAGTGCTGTCAACAATGGGGTCATGCCTGGTTCTCCGTGCCCGCCACGCGGGACTGTGTGCAACTTGGGGGACTGCGAACGGTAAAAACGGGTGAAGCCTGAATCGGGGTCAACGTGGTTAAAGCGGCGGTTGCTCGAGCGCCTTGAGCTGGTCGTACACCGGCTGAGGGATCGGGCGCGGGCGGAACCCGTCCGCATCCAGCGCCGCCGCCCGTACCTGCGCGGTCAGCAGCAGGTCGCCGCTGCGGACGATCGACTGGGTGAAAACGGCGCTGGCGCGGCGGCATTCCTGCAGCCCCACCGACACCGCCAGCGCATCGTCCAGCCGTGCCGGCTTGAGGAAGTCCAGCTGCATGGCGCGCACGGCGAACACCAGCCCGTACTCGATCCGCAAAAGCTCCTGGCCATACCCCTGCGCACGCATCCACTCGGTCCGCGCGCGCTCGAGGAACGCCAGGTACTGGGCGTGGTAGACCACGCCGCCAGCGTCCGTATCTTCCCAGTAGACCCGTGTCGGCCAACTGAACGCCACATCAACCGTCACTGCCGGCCTCCTCGAAAAGCCCGCCGTTGCTGGCTTTCGGCCTCAGGCCGATATGGCGGTAGGCCTTGGGCGTGGCCATCCGGCCGCGCGCGGTGCGGATGAGGTAGCCCTGCTGGATCAGGTAGGGCTCGATGACGTCTTCGAGTGTGCCGCGCTCCTCGCTCAGCGCCGCGGCCAGCGATTCGACGCCGACCGGGCCGCCGTCGAAGGACTCGATGATGATCTTGAGCATGCGCCGGTCGAGTTCGTCGAAACCCTCCGGGTCGACCTTGAGCATGGCCATCGCCGCATCGGCGACATCGCGGGTGATGTCGCCGCCGGCGCGGACCTGGGCGAAGTCACGCACACGCCGCAGCAGGCGGTTGGCGATGCGCGGGGTGCCGCGCGAACGGCGGGCGATTTCGGCCGCCCCTTCCGGCTCGCAGGCGATGCCGAGGATCTGCGCCGAACGGCGCACGATCTTCGTCAACTCCTCGGCGCTGTAGAACTCCAGGCGCTGGACGATGCCGAAGCGGTCGCGCAGGGGCGCGGTCAGCAGGCCGGCGCGGGTGGTCGCGCCGATCAGGGTGAATGGCGGCAGGTCGAGCTTGATCGAGCGGGCCGCGGGGCCCTCGCCGATCATGATGTCGATCTGGTAGTCCTCCATCGCCGGATAGAGCACTTCCTCGATCGCCGGCGACAGGCGATGGATCTCGTCGACGAACAGCACGTCATGCGGCTGCAGGTTGGTCAGCAGCGCGGCCAGGTCGCCGGCCTTCTCGATCACCGGGCCGGAGGTCTGGCGCAGGCCGACGCCGAGCTCGTTGGCGATGACATGGCTGAGGGTGGTCTTGCCCAGGCCGGGCGGGCCGAAGATCAGGACGTGGTCGAGGGCCTCGCCGCGTGCCTTGGCGGCCTCGATATAGATCTTCATCTGCTCGCGCACCGGCGCCTGGCCGAGGTATTCGTCCAGCCGCTTGGGCCGGATCGACGCCTCGATGGCCTCGTCCTCGCGGGTGGCGCCGGCAGCGATGATGCGGGAGTCGTTCATGCCCGTATGTTCGCATGGGCATGGGGTCGCAGGCATGGCGCGCGGGGCGAAACTCCGCATTGCCTCACAACAAGCCGCCCCTTTTCCCGTCATCCCGGCGAACGCCGGGATCCATTTGCCCTTTACGTTGCTCGACAGTCGCTGGGTTCCCGCCTACGCGGGAATGACGGGGTGGTGGCGTAAACGATCTTTCACCGTCATCCCGGCGCACGCCGGGATGACGGTGATGGGGCGGATACGCGACGGGCTGAGCGCGGTCAGATCTCTACCTGCGCCCCCAGCTCCACCAGACGATTGCCCGGGATGCGGAAGAAGCCCGTGGCCGGCGCGGCGTTGCGGTGCATGAAGGCGAACAGCCGGTCGCGCCAGATCGGCATGCCGCGGTGGCGGCTGGCCACCACCGTCTCGCGGCTGGCGAAATACGTGGTGTCCATCGGGTCGAAGTAGGTGCCGCCCGCGTCGCACGAGCGCATCAGCGCCAGCGGCACGTCGGGCACTTCCATGAAGCCGAAGCGGATCAGCACGCGGTAGAAGTCGTCGCCGATCGCCTCGATCTTCAGGCGCTTGTCGCGCGGCGCATAGGGGACGTTGAGCGTCTCCACCGTCAGGAACACGTTGCGCTCGTGCAGCACCTTGTTGTGCTTGAGGTTGTGCAGCAGCGCATGCGGCACCACGCCCTTGTCGGCGGTCATGAAGATCGCCGTGCCCGGCACCCGCACCGGCGGCGCCAGCATCAGGCCGGGCAGGAAGCTGTCGAGCGAGATGCCTTCCTTGCGCACCTCGTCATGCAGCAGCTCGCGGCCGCGACGCCAGGTGCGCAGCAGGGTGAACACGACCAGGCCCAGCAGCAGCGGGAACCAGGCGCCGTCGAAGAACTTGGCGCCGTTGGCGACGACGAAGCCGACATCGACCACGAAGAACAGCAGGCACAGCGGCAGCACCCAAGTGCGCCAGCGCGGCCACAGCGCGCGCGCGACCAGCGCCAGCAACAGGGTGTCGATCAGCATGGTCGCCGACACCGAGATGCCATAGGCCGTGGCCAGTGCGGTCGAACTGCGGAACATCAGCACCACCGCCAGCACCGCGATCATCAGCAGCCAGTTGATGTACGGCACGTAGATCTGGCCGATGGTCGACTGCGAGGTGTGCTTGACCTGCATGCGCGGGATGTAGCCCAGCTGCATGGCCTGGCGGGCGACCGAATAGGCACCGGTGATGACCGCCTGCGAGGCGATCACCGCGGCCATCGTCGCCAGCACGATCATCGGGTACAGCGCCCACGCCGGCACCGCCTCGAAGAACGGGTTCTTGACCGCATCCGGGTGGCCGAGCACGAACGCGCCCTGCCCCAGGTAGTTCAGCATCAGGCACGGCAGCACCAGCGTGTACCAGGCGTAGCGGATCGGCCGCGGCCCGAAGTGGCCCATGTCGGCGTACAGCGCCTCGCCGCCGGTCACCGCCAGCACGACCACGCCCAGGATCAGCACCGAGTGCGAGCCGTGCTCGACGAAGAAGCGCGCGCCCCACATCGGGTTCAGCGCCTTGAGCACTTCCGGTGCTTCGACGATGTTGTGGACGCCGATCGCAGCCAGCGCCAGGAACCAGACCGTGGTGATCGGTCCGAAAATCCGGCCGACCTTCTCGGTGCCGAAGCGCTGGGCGAAGAACACCATCACCAGGATGACAACCGCTATCGGCACGATGAACCGGTGCAGTCCGGGCGCGGCGACCTCCAGGCCCTCGACCGCGCCGAGGACGGTGATGGCGGGCGTGATCACGCTGTCGCCGAAGAACAGCGAGGCGCCGAAGATGCCGAGGATGCCGATGACATACGCCGAGCGCGAGCCCTTTGGCAGGGTGCGCTGGGCCAGCGTCATCAACGCCATGATGCCGCCCTCGCCCTCGTTGTCGGCGCGCATGATGATGGTCACGTACTTCAGGGTCACCGTGATCATCAGCGCCCAGAACACCAGCGACAGGATGCCCAGCACCGTGTCGTGGTTGCCGATCAGTCCAAAGTGCGGCGAGAACGCCTCCTTCAGCGTGTACAGCGGGCTGGTACCGATGTCGCCGAAGACAACGCCGATCGCTCCGATGACCAGGCCGCCCAGCCCCTGTTTGCCATGGCCGTGCTGCGCGCCGTTGGCGGAGGTCGAGTGGGTAGCGGGAGAGGACATGGAGTGGGTTGCTCGGGGCGGCCGGGGCCGCCGTGGCGTCAACGGAGCGCGGACTTTAGCGCTTTGCGGATGATGGCGGCGGCGTCATCGCCGGCCGCGGTCGCTTCGCGCGCCATGCGCACGGCTTCGGCCGGCTTGTAGCCCAGCTGCTGCAGGGCAATCACGGCTTCGCTCTGGGGGTCGGCGGCGGCGCCGTTGCCCGACAGGGTGGCGCCCACGCCGGCAAGGTCGGCAGCGCGGTCACGCAGTTCCACCACCATGCGCTCGGCGGTCTTCTTGCCGATGCCGGGGATGCGGGTCAGCGCGGTGATGTCGCCGACCTGTACCAGGCGCGCGAACTCGTCCACCGAAGTGCCCGAGAGCACCGCCAGGGCAATCCTGGCGCCGATGCCGGACACCCGCTGCACGTCGCGGAACAGGCGGCGCTCGCCCTCGCGCAGGAAGCCGTACAGCGAAACGCTGTCTTCCTTCTGCGCGTAATGGGTGAACAGCGCGACTTCGCGGCCGAGGTCGGGCAGGTCGTAGAAGGTGCTCATCGGCGCCTCGAGCTCGTAGCCGACGCCGTTCACGTCCACCACCAGCCACGGCGGCTGCTTGTGGACGAGGATGCCTTTCAGACGACCGATCATGCGCCGCGTCTCCGCAACAGGTGGGTGGCCACGCCGGTGCGTGCCGCGGTCGCACTCATGTGCGCGTGGGTCAGCGCCACTGCCAGTGCATCGGCGGCATCGGCCTGCAATTTGGTATCCGGCAGGTTCAACAGCAATCGGACCATGTGCTGGACCTGGTCCTTCTCGGCCGCGCCGCGACCGACCAGCGACTGCTTGATCACGCGCGGTGCGTACTCGCTGATCGGAATGCGCCGGCGCACTACTGTCGCCAGCGCCGCACCGCGGGCGTGGCCGAGCTTGAGCGCCGAAGTCGCCGACTTGGCCATGAACACGGTCTCGATCGCGACCTGCTGCGGCTGCCACTCGTCCAGCAGCGCCTCCAGCCCCTCGCACAGCAGCCCGAGCCGCGACGGGAAGTCCTCGGCTTCGAGCAGGACCAGCGCGCGCGCATGCACGAAGGTGCAGCGGCCGTCGGCGGCCACGTCAATGACGCCGACACCGGTGCGCTGGGAACCGGGGTCTATCCCGAGGATTCTGATCACGTGGTCAGCTTACGCCGTCAGGCGTAGGCATCCTCGCCGAGGTCGGCATTGGAGTAGACGCTCTGGACGTCGTCCATGTCTTCCAGCCAGCGCAGCAGCTTGACCACCTGCTGCGCGGTCTCGCCGCTGACGGCGATGTCGTTGTCGGCGCGCATCGTCACTTCGGCGATGTCGGCCTTGAGGCCGCCGGCTTCCATGGCGGTCTTGACGGTGGCGAAGGCGTCCGGCGTGGTGACCACGTCGATCGCGCCGTCGTCGTAAACGACCACGTCGTCGGCGCCGGCATCGATCGCCAGCTCGGTGACCTGGTCTTCGCTGGCACCGGCGGCGAACGACAGCACGCCGACCTTCCTGAACATGAACGAGACCGAGCCGTCGGTGCCGAGGTTGCCGCCGAACTTGCCGAAGGCATGGCGCACGTCGGCGACAGTGCGGACCTTGTTGTCGGTGAGGCAGTCGACGATGACGGCGACGCCGCCGGGGGCGTAGCCCTCGTAGCGGATCTCTTCGTAGACGACGCCTTCAAGTTCGCCGGTGGCCTTCTTGATGGCGCGCTCGATCACGTCCTTGGTCATGTTCACCGACAGACCCTTGTCGACAGCCACGCGCAGGCGCGGGTTGCCGGACGGGTCGCCGCCACCGGCGCGGGCGGCCACGCCGATTTCACGAATGATCTTGGTGAAGATCTTGCCGCGCTGCGCGTCTACCGCGTTCTTGCGGGCCTCGATCGAGGGACCTCTACCCATGAACTGTTCCAGGCTGTTGCTTTGGCGAAGCGGCGATTTTACTCGATTGGGCCGAATGTGCCGCCGTCGGGCCGCCGCTCGCGATTCGCCGGCTCAGGACTTGAAGCGGCCGTTGCGCAGAAAGCCGGCGACCAGACCGGCGACCTGGCGGGAATAGACCAGGCCGGTATGGCTGGTGTCGACCACGATGTGGTCGGTCAGGCCGGCGAGCCGGGTTTCGGCGACGGACACGGTGCCGTCGTTCTCCTCATGGAAGTGGCCGAAGTACTTGCCCAGCCCCAGCGAGGTACGGCCGGCGACCATCCCCACTTCGGCCTTGCCCGAACAGGGCGCACAGCCCTTGCGCAGCAGGGATGCGCTTCGGCCCAGTGTCGGCGCGGTCCAGGCGTAGCCGGCGATGCCGCTGGCGGCGGCACTGCCGCACAGGGGCGAGCCCAGGCAGACGACGCGCTCGACCGCGACAGCCGGGTGGCGTTCCAGCGTCGTCAGCGCGACCAGCCCGCCGAGGCTGTGGGCCACCACATGCGCCGGCGCCCGCTGCAGGTGCTCGGCCAGGCGCGGGATCGCCGCGTCCGGGCCGCCGGCGACGGTGGCATAGCCGAAGAACTCCGGGGCGAAGCCGGCCTCGCGCAGTCGCTGGGCCAGCCAGTGCATCGACAGGCGAGGCATCCAGAGGCCGTGGAGGAGGATGACGCGGTTGGTGGGCATCGGGCGTTTGCTTGAAGCCCCTCTCCCGCTTGCGGGAGAGGGGTTGGGGTGAGGGCAAGCGAAGTGGCGGCCATGAGCATAGCCAGTGCTAGCAAAAGCGCCCTCATCCGCCCTCCGGGCACCTTCTCCCGCGCGCGGGAGAAGGGAACTACTTTGCCTTCCGCAGGATGTACTCGTGATCGCGAGTGCCGCCGACGATGAAGTCGTAATCCCCCACCCGCTCAAACCCGTAACGCGCATAAAACCGCTGCGCCCCCAGGTTCTCGCTCCAGACACCAATCCACAACGTCCGCGGCCCGTCGCGCAGCAGCCATTCCTGCGCCGTCTCGAACAGCCGCGCGCCGCAGCCGCTGTTCTGATGCTCGCGCAACACGTACAGGCGCTTGAGCTCGCCATCGCCATCGGCGACCTCGGCGTGCGGCAACCCACAGGGCCCGGCCGCCGCGTGACCGACGGCCTTGCCCTCCACCTCCAGCAGCCACACCGCATAGTCCGGGTGGCCGAGGATCACCTTCTGCTTGTCGACGGCATAGCTGTCGCGCAGGAAGAACTGCAGGTCGGCCTGCGGGTACTGGTGCCCGAAGGTCTCGGTGAAGGTTTGCGCGGCCAGGGCCGACACGGTTTCCGCGTCGGCCACGGTGGCGCGCCGGACAGTCGCCACGGTCAGGTTTCCTCTTCGTCCTCTTCCTCGTCGGACTCCTCGCCTTCGTCTTCCTCGGCGTCCTCGTCCTCTTCTTCCTCGTAGTCCTCGTCGCCGAAGTCCTCACCGTCCCAGCGGAACTGGCCGTCGGCGACAAAGGTCATCGACAGCTGTCCGGCACTGGTACGCGTGCGCACCAGCCAACCGCCGAACACCTGCGCGCGTTCGGTCACCAGGCCGGCACCCGCGGCCGAACCGGCCTCGACCAGCGCTTCCCACTCGAGCTCCAAGGCAACCTGATCCATATCAACTTCCGTCATTGCTTTTACTTCCCTTCTTTCTTCGGGCGAACTTGAATGTGCACTTCCGCCAGCTGCGCGTCCGGCACCGGCGACGGCGCACCGGTCATCAGGCACTGTGCGGTCGTGGTCTTGGGGAAGGCGATGACGTCACGGATCGACTCGGTGCCGGCCATCAGCGCGGCGATGCGGTCGATACCGAAGGCGATGCCACCGTGCGGCGGCGCGCCGTACTTGAGCGCGTCGAGCAGGAAGCCGAACTTGCCTTCGGCTTCTTCCGCGCCGATGCCCAGCAGCTCGAACACCGCCGACTGCATCGCCGAGTTGTGGATGCGGATCGAACCACCGCCGATCTCGTTGCCGTTGAGCACCATGTCGTAGCCGCGGCTCACCGCGGTCTTCGCATTCGCGCGCAGGTCGGCGATCGAGTCCACCGCCGGCGCGGTGAACGGGTGATGCAGGGCGACGTAGCGGTTCTCCTCGTCGTCCCACTCGAACATCGGGAAGTCGGTGACCCACAGCGGCGCCCAGGTGTCGGCGACCATGCCCAGGTCCTTGCCCAGCTTCAGGCGCAGCGCGCCCATGAAATCGCTGGCCGACTTCCAGGTGGCGGCGCCGAAGAAGATGGCATCGCCGCTCTGCGCGCCGGTGGCGGCCAGGATCGCCGCCAGCGTGGCGTCGTCGAGGAACTTGGCGATGGGTGAATTGACGCCTTCGCGGCCCTTGCCGGTGTCCTCGACCTTCATCCACGCCAGGCCCTTGGCGCCGTGCCTGGCGGCATGCGCGCCGTAGTCGTCGATCTGCTTGCGGCTGAGCGTCGCCGCACCCGGAACGCGCAGCGCGACCACGCGACCGTCTTCGTGGTTGGCCCAGTCGGTGAAGACCTTGAACTCGCAGTTCTTGACCAGTTCGGCGATGTCGGTGAACTCCATCGCGATGCGCAGGTCCGGCTTGTCCGAACCGTAGCGACGCATCGCCTCGGCGTAGGTCATGCGCGGGAACTGCGCGGCCAGTTCGACGCCCATGACTTCGCGGAAGACCGAACGGATCATCTCCTCGGTCAGGTCCTGCACGTCGCGCTCGGACACCCACGCGAACTCCATGTCGAGCTGGGTGAATTCGAGCTGGCGGTCGGCACGCAGGGCCTCGTCGCGGAAGCAGCGCGCGATCTGGTAGTACCGGTCGAAGCCGGCCATCATCAGGATCTGCTTGAACAGCTGCGGCGACTGCGGCAGCGCGTAGAACTCGCCGTGGTGCATGCGCGCCGGCACCAGGAAGTCGCGCGCGCCTTCCGGCGTGGCCTTGGTCAGGATCGGCGTTTCGATGTCCTGGAAGCCGCGCTCGTCGAGGTAGCGACGCAGGGCCTGCACCAGCTTGATGCGGGTGCGCATCTTGCGCTGCATTTCCGGGGTGCGCAGGTCGAGGTAGCGATACTGCAGGCGGATGTCTTCGCCCGGGTTCTCATGGGCGTGGAACGGCAGCGGCTCGGCCTTGTTGAGCAGCTCGATCTTCGTTGCGACCACTTCGACCTGGCCGGTGCGGATCCTGGCGTTGACCGCTTCGCGCTTGCGCACCACGCCGGTGATGCGCAGGCAGTCTTCGTAGCCCACCTGCGCCGCCGCCGCGATCACCGCGGCATTGACCTCGCCCGCGCCCAGCGCCGGATCCTGGGTCGGCTCGGCCACGATCTGGACGATGCCTTCGTGGTCGCGCAGATCGATGAAGCACAGGCCGCCGAGGTTACGGGCAACGTCGGCCCAGCCGCACAAAGTGACAGTCTGTCCGATCAGGGCCTCATCGATGAGGCCGCAGTAATGGGTACGCATGGGGGCTCCGGGTTACGCATCCGGCCAGGGCCGGAAATCTGGACACTCCGGCCGGGGCCGGAAAATTGGACACACCGGCCAGGGCCGGAAAACGGTGCATGCCGGCCTGGGCCGGACAACACGTCATTTTAACGGCAGCGGCGGGTTACTTGCCCGCAGGATCGCAGCGGACGTGGCCGCTGCGGCCATTTCGACCTGTTTCTCCCAAGGTGGGGGTCGCATGAATCGCCCGATCAAGCCCTGGTTGCTGGCGCTGTGCCTGGCGGTGATTGCCCTCCCGGCTGCCGCCCAGCAACGCGCCTACGCGCCCGAGGACCTGCGCAGCCTGTCCTACGAGGACCAGATGCGGGTCATCGGCATGGAGTACGAGGAGCAGTCCCACGGGCGCCGGATCCCGGACGACCAGCTGCAGTTCTACCTCGACCAGGTCAACCGCTCGAACTGGCGCTTCAGCCAGATCAAGGCCGACATCGCCGTGTCGCTGGGCGCCTCGCCGCCGACGTCCTCGGCCACGGTCCGCTGCGAAAGCCGCAATGGCCGGGCACAGATCTGCCGGGTGCCGTGGAGCGGCGACTCGAGGCTGGTGCGGCAGCTGTCCAGCGCGCCGTGCGACGAAGGCCGCACCTGGCAATCGCAGCGGGGCCAGGTCTATGTCGGCAACAACTGCTGGGGCGAATTCGCCGCGGCCGGGCCGGTGCCGCTACCGGGACCGGTTGGCCAGAGCGTGACCTGCGAAAGCTTCAACAACCAGGCGAGCATCTGCCGCGTGCCCTGGTCGGGCCCGTCGCGCCTGTTGCGGCAGTCGTCGGGCAGCCAGCCGTGCATCGAGGGCCAGACCTGGCAATCGCAGAACGGCCAGGTCTACGTAGGCCGTGGCTGCCGTGCAGTATTCGTCGCCCTTGGCGCCACGCAACCCGCCGCCCCGCTGCCGGGCACGCCGTCGGTGGTGTGCAGCAGCGTCGACGCCCGCCCCAAGGCCTGCCAGTGGCCAGCCGGAACCGGCACGCCACGGTTGCTGCAGCAGCTGTCCAGCCAACCCTGCGTGCAGGGCCGGACCTGGGGTTTCACCGGCAGCGCGATCTGGGTGAGCCAGGGCTGCAGCGCGCGCTTTGGCTACTGACGCTGCCTCCACGCCTGCAGGCCTATAGAAGAAGCGCTGGCGCCGAGCGACCTACGCCAGCCTCCTCTGCCGCAACCGGCAGCGAAATCCAGGAGCAAGACCGTCATGGCGACAGTGCCCAAGCAAGCGGTCTGGCTGTTGAGCCTTACCCTGCTTGCGACGCCCGTACCTTCTCCGGCGAACAGCGCGACCGGCGTCATCGCCGCCCCGATGATGGCGACCAGTGCCAGCGCACAGATGCGGGTCGGCCTGACGCTGGTCTCACCCGACGCGCCGGCTGCGCAGCCACCCGATCCGGCCAGCCTCGACTTTCCGGCATCGCCCAATGCCGTGCTGTGCCACAGCCCCGACCACGGCTATCGCGAATGCCGCACGCCCTTCCGCGGGCCGGTAAAGCTTTCGCGCGAGGTGACCGGCACGCGCTGCATCGAGGATCGCAACTGGGGCTGGCACGACGGCGCGATCTGGGTCGACCAGGGCTGCGGCGCGGTGTTCATGCGCATCGGGGCCTGACCCCGGCGGCACTCAGTCGGCGGGCTTGGCCGGTTTGGCCGACGTCGCTTCGACCTTCTTCTCGGCGGGCTTCTCGGCCGGCTTGCTGTCGCCACCGCCCGAGGATGAGGACCCCTCGCCGGCCAGGTTGCGCTTCTTGTCGCCGTCCTTCTTGAAGTCGGTCTCGTACCAGCCGCCACCGGCCAGGCGGAACTGCGGCGCGGTCAGCTGACGGCGCACGTGCGGCTCGCCGCAGACCGGGCATTGCGTGGGGTCGGCCTCGGACAACTTTTGCAGGCGGTCAAAGGCGTGGCCGCAGGCGGCGCACTCGAAGGCATAGATCGGCATGGCACGACGCATTGCGAAGACAGATGGGCATTCTGGAGGCAACTGTGGGCTTTTCAAGCCAAAGCGCCCTCATCCGCCCTCCGGGCACCTTCTCCCGCAAGCGGGAGAAGGGACTTCAAGAGCGCCCTCATCCGCCCTTCGGGCACCTTCTCCCGCAAGCGGGAGAAGGGACTTCAAACTCCTGCTTCCTCTTGAAGGGAGAAGGGACTTGAAGCCCCTCTCCCGCTGGCGGGAGAGGGGTTGGGGTGAGGGCAAACAACCTCAGCCCTCGTACAACCCCAGCAACGCCTCTTCCGCCTGCGCCAACTGCGCCGCAACCTGTTCGCGCTTGCGCGAAAGTTCGGCCGCATCGGTACCGCCGCCGGCGTACTGGTCCGGATCGGCCAGGTCCATGTCGAGCGTATGCAGCTTCGATTCCAGCTCGGCCACGCGCGACTCGGCCTGCGCCAGCTTGTGCGCGTTGACCTTGACTGCCTTGGCGGCGGGTTTTGCCACCGGCGCCGGCGCTGCGGCGGCCACCTTGGCCGGCACCTTGCCGTCGCCACTGCTGTCGCGCGTGCGCAGCCACGACGCATAGGCGTCGAGATCGCCGTCGAACGGCTGGGCGACGCCGTCGGCAACGCGCCAGAACGTGTCGCAGACCAGGCCGATCAGATGGCGGTCGTGGCTGACCATCACGATCGCGCCTTCGAAGATGCTCAGCGCCTCGGCCAGCGCCTCGCGCATGTCGAGGTCGAGGTGGTTGGTCGGTTCGTCGAGCAGCAGCACGTTCGGCTTGCGCCACGCGATCAGCGCCAGCGCAAGACGCGCCCGCTCGCCACCGGAGAACACATCAACCTTCTCGAACGCGCGATCACCGGGGAAATTCCACTTGCCGAGGAAGTCGCGCAACTGCTGCGTGGCCACGCCCGGCGCGATGTCGGCCAGGTGGTCGATCGCGGTGGTGCCTTCGCGAAGCGACTCGACCGTGTGCTGGGCGAAGTAGCCGATGCGCAGGTCGGGATGGCCGCCGCGCTCGCCGCTCAGCAGCGGCAACTCGCCCACCAGCGACTTCACCAGGGTCGACTTGCCGGCGCCGTTGGGGCCCAGCAGGGCGACGCGGTCGCCGGCTTCGAGGATGAAGCCGATCTGGTGCAGCACGGTGTGATCGCCATAGCCGCAATCGGCATCGACGACGCGCAGCAGCGCATGCGGCAGCTTGGCCGGCGCCGGGAATTCGATCCGCAGCGCGCGCTCCACCCGCACCGCCTCGGTGTCGGCCATCTTGGCCAGGCGCTTGACCCGCGACTGTGCCTGCTTGGCCTTGGCCGCGCTGGCGCTGAAGCGGTCGATGAAGCTCTGCAGGTGGGCGCGCTCGGCCTGCACCTTTTCGTGGGTGATCTGCTGCAGGCGCAGGTGTTCGGCACGCTGGCGCTCGAAGGCGGTGTAGTCGCCGGTGTAGAGCTTGCCCTTGCCGTCGTGCAGATGCAGCGTGTGGGTGGTGATCTCGTCGAGGAACTCGCGGTCGTGCGAGATCAGCAGCAACGTGCCCGGATACTTGAGCAGCCACTGTTCCAGCCACAGCACCGCGTCGAGGTCGAGGTGGTTGGTCGGTTCGTCAAGCAGCAGCAGGTCCGACGGCGTCATCAGCGCGCGCGCCAGGTTCAGGCGCACGCGCCAACCGCCGGAGAATTCCTTGACGGCACGCTCGTGCGTGTCGGGCGAGAAGCCAAGGCCGTGCAGCAGCTTGCCGGCACGCGCGGTGGCGTCGTAGCCATTGAGTTCCTCCAGGCGGTGATGCGCTTCGGCGACGGCTTCCCAGTCCTCGCGCTCGACCGCTTCGCGCTCGGCGACGATCGCGGCGTGCACCAGGGCATCGCCGGACAGGACGAAATCGAGCGCCGGATCGTCCAGCGCCGGGGTTTCCTGGGCGACGCTGGCGATGCGCACGCGCGCAGGCACGTCGATATCGCCCTTGTCGGCTTCGACGTGGCCCTGGATGGCGGCAAACAACGACGACTTGCCGGTGCCGTTGCGACCGATCACGCCCACGCGCCAGCCGGCATGCAGGGTCAGGTCGACGTTGGACAACAGCAGGCGCTCGCCCCGGCGGAGGGCGAAATTACGGAAGGAAATCACGGGGGGACCAGAAGGAGGCTCGAAACCCCACTAGTCTAGCGGTTCGGGGGCTCCGATCCGGGTCTGAGGGGTGCCGCCACACGCAGACGCAGCCATGGAAGGGCCACTGACCGCCGATTGACACGCCTTGGCGCAGTCTGGCGACCGGGCCCGCCCGCTCGAGGCCCGGGTTGCATCACCCGCCTTCGGCCCACATCCTGAACGGCAGACCGCAAACGGATACTCGATGCATCACACGTCCCTGATCGCAATCCTCGTGGCCGGCTTCGTGCTGGCGTTCATCTTTGGCTCGCTGGCGCAACGCCTGCGGCTGTCGCCTTTGGTGGGCTACCTGCTGGCCGGCGTGATCGCCGGACCGTTCACACCCGGATTCGTCGGGGATCAGACGCTGGCACCGCAGCTGGCCGAGATCGGCGTGATCCTGCTGATGTTCGGTGTCGGCCTGCATTTCTCGATGCGCGACCTGATGGCGGTCAAGGCAATCGCCCTGCCCGGCGCGGTCGCGCAGATCGCCCTGGCGACGGTGCTGGGCTGGGGCCTGGCGCGCTTCCTGGGCTGGTCGCACGGCGCAGGAATCGTGTTCGGCCTGTCGCTGTCGGTGGCCAGTACGGTGGTGCTGCTGCGCGCACTGGAAGAACGCCGCCTGGTGGAAACCGGGCGCGGCCGCATCGCGGTCGGCTGGCTGATCGTCGAGGACCTGGCGATGGTGCTGGCGCTGGTGCTGCTGCCCGCGCTGGCCGGTGTGCTCAAGGGGGACAGCGGTGATGCCGTCCAGG
The DNA here is from genome assembly GCF_057656135.1 of Lysobacter sp. Soil_N_23. NCBI lineage: Bacteria > Pseudomonadati > Pseudomonadota > Gammaproteobacteria > Lysobacterales > Lysobacteraceae > Lysobacter > Lysobacter sp. Soil_N_23. The sequence goes on along the minus strand of NZ_JBDGKY010000002.1, from coordinate 180,883 downwards.
TGTGGAAGGCGCTGTTCATGACCCTCGCCAAGGTCGGTGCCTTCGTCGCGGTGATGCTGATCGTCGGTCGCCGGGTGATCCCGTGGATCCTCGAGCGCGTCGCCGGCACCGGCTCGCGCGAACTGTTCACCCTGTGCGTGCTGGCCATCGCCCTGGGCGTGGCCTTCGGCTCGGCGGCGATGTTCGGCGTTTCCTTCGCGCTGGGTGCGTTCTTCGCCGGCATGCTGCTCAACGAATCGGAATTCAGCCACCAGGCCGCGACCGAGACACTGCCGCTGCGCGATGCGTTCGCGGTGCTGTTCTTCGTCTCGGTCGGCATGCTGTTCGACCCGATGATCCTGGTCCAGCGCCCGCTGGAGGTGATCGCGACCTTCCTGATCATCGTCTTCGGCAAGTCGCTGGCGGCCTACGCGATCGTCCGCGCCTTCGGCAAACCCAATTCGACCGCGCTGCTGATCTCGGCCAGCCTGGCGCAGATCGGCGAGTTCTCCTTCATCCTCGCCGGTCTCGGGCTGCAGCTCGAGATCCTGCCCAGCGCAGGCCAGGACCTGATCCTCGCCGGTGCGCTGCTGTCGATCATCGTCAATCCGCTGCTGTTCGCCTGGCTCGACCGGCGCGAGGCACGCGAGGCCGCCAACCGCGCACCAGAACCGGAAGAGCACATCTCGCCGCCGATCCGCCCGGGCCTGAGCAACCACGTGATCCAGATCGGTTATGGCCGCGTCGGCAGCGAACTGGGCCGTCTGCTGACCGAGCGTGGCGTCGAGATCGTCGTCATCGACGACGAAGAAGACCTGGTCGCCAAGGCGCGCGCGGCCGGCCTCCCGGCAATCCGCGGCAACGCTGCCAACGAGCGCGTGCTACGTGAAGCCGCGCCCGAGCGCGCGACCATGGTGATGATGGCCATCCCCAATGCACTGGAAGCCGGCGAGATCATCGCCAAGCTGCGCGAGATCAATCCGGCGCTGACGATCGTTGCCCGTGCCCACAGCGACGCCGAGGTCAAGCACCTGCTCGACCACGGCGCCGATGGCGCGGTGATGGCCGAGCGCGAGCTGGCCCACAGCCTGGCCGAGATGGTCATGGCGACGCCGCAGTTCCGTGGCGAGCGGCACCTGCCGCCGGCTGCGCCGGCCTGAGGCCCCTGCGTACCCTGTAGGAGCGAGCTTGCTCGCGAACCCACGTTTCCGCTGCTGGGGCGTGTTTCGCGAGCAAGCTCGCTCCTACAAAAAAGCAAAAGGCGCGCGGCGTGGCCGACGGGTGCGGTGTTATCCGTAGCCCAATACAACGGATGCCGTGGCATTTGCGGTTGACGGGCATGATCGGCATGAACAGGCTTTGCACGGGGATCTGCGCGCCGTTGCTTTTCCTCGTGCTCGCTTGCCTGCCGTCTCCGGCCCGGGCGCAATGCAGCCTGGTGGCGCATACCGTCGTGGAGACCACCGTCCACAGCGGCGTACCCACGCTGTCGACCCGCGCGGGATGGCGCCTGGGCGAAGTCATCGCTTCCTTGCCTGCCGGTTCCGAGATCCACGTCTGCCAGACACGCAAGGTCGGCCAGTTCGGGATCGGCACGCGCACGTGGTTGCGGGTGCAGTTCGATGGCGGCATCAGCGGCTGGGCATATCTGGGGGCCACCGACCTGTCGGCGCCGCGCACGGCCGCGGGCAGTTTCCGCTTCATTTCACTGGCGATGGCGCGTGACCGGCCCGCGGCGTCGGACAGCGCCGACGGCCTTCCCTGGCATGGGCGTGGCTGGATCCTGATGCTGTCGGCGGTGTTCGTCGTGCTTGGCGTCGCCACGCGCCAGGCGTTCGAGGGCAAGGCAAGGTTGCCGCTGCGTCGGCGTCTGCGCACCGAGGCATGCAGGCGGGCGCTGATGGTCGGCCCGCTCGCCATGGTGATCGTGCTGCTGGTCGGCGATTTCACCCTCAATGGCGAGACGGCGACGCTGGTGTGCCTGCTGATCGCGTTCCAGAGCGGGTTTTTCTGGCAGGCGGTGCTGGCGCGGCGGCCCTCACCCCAACCCCTCTCCCGCATGCGGGAGAGGGGCTCGACGATCTTCAGGCCTTCGCGAAGGTCAGCTGTCCACCCGCGGCATCCACCTTCACGGTATCGCCGCTGACGAACTCGCCGGCAAGGATCTTCTGCGCCAGCGGATTCTCCAGCTGCTGCTGGATCGCCCGCTTCAACGGCCTTGCGCCGTACACCGGGTCGAAGCCGACGTTGCCGAGCAGGTTCAGCGCGTTGTCGGTCAGCTCCAGGCCCAGCCCACGCTCGCCCATACGCTTCTCCAGGCCACCGATCTGGAAGCGCGCGATCTGACGGATCTGCGCCTTGTCGAGCGGGTGGAACACGACGATGTCGTCGAGTCGGTTGATGAACTCCGGACGGAAGTGCGCCTGCACCACGCCCATCACCGCTGCCTTCATCTGTGTGTAGGCCTCGGCTGAGCCATCGCCGGCAAGCTCCTGGATCTGGTGCGAGCCCAGGTTGCTGGTCATTACGATCACGGTGTTGCGAAAATCGACCGTGCGGCCCTGGCCATCGGTGAGGCGACCGTCGTCGAGCACCTGCAGCAGGATGTTGAACACATCCGGATGCGCCTTCTCGACCTCGTCCAGCAGGATCACGCTGTAGGGACGGCGACGCACGGCTTCGGTCAGGTAGCCGCCTTCCTCATAACCGACATAGCCCGGGGGCGCGCCGACCAGGCGGCTGACCGAGTGCTTCTCCATGAACTCGCTCATGTCGATGCGCACCATCGCATCGGTCGAGTCGAACAGGAATTCGGCCAGCGCCTTGCACAGCTCGGTCTTGCCGACGCCGGTCGGGCCCAGGAACAGGAACGAGCCACTGGGACGGTTCGGATCCGACAGGCCCGCGCGCGAGCGCCGCACCGCATCGGACACGACCTTGATCGCTTCGTCCTGGCCGACCACGCGCGTGTGCAGGTGCTCTTCCATGCGCAGCAGCTTCTCGCGCTCGCCTTCGAGCATCTTCGCCACCGGGATGCCGGTCCAGCGCGACACCACCTGCGCGATCTCCTCGGCGGTGACCTTGTCCTGCAGCAGGGTGAAGCCCTTGGTCTCGGCTTCCTGCGCTGCATTGAGCTGCTTCTCCAGCTCTGGCAGGCGGCCGTACTGGATCTCGCTCATCGCGGTGAAATCCTGGCGACGCTGCGCGGCCTCCAGTTCCAGCTTGGCCTGTTCGATCTGCTCCTTGATGCGGGTAGCGCCCTGCAGCATGGCCTTCTCGGCCTTCCACACTTCCTCCAGGTCGTTGAACTCGCGCTCGAGCTTGCCGATCTCGTCCTCGAGGTCGGACAGGCGCTTTTTCGACTCGGCGTCCTTCTCCTTCTTCAGCGCCTCGCGCTGGATCTTGAGCTGGATCAGCCGGCGCTCCTTGCGGTCGAGCTCCTCGGGCTTGGAGTCGATCTCCATGCGGATGCGCGAAGCCGCCTCGTCCATCAGGTCGATGGCCTTGTCCGGCAGCTGGCGGTCGCTGATGTAGCGGTGCGACAGCGTCGCCGCGGCGACGATCGCCGGGTCGGTGATCTCCACACCGTGGTGCACCGCGTAGCGCTCCTTGAGACCGCGCAGGATGGCGATGGTGTCCTCGACCGTCGGCTCGCCGACGAACACCTTCTGGAAGCGGCGTTCGAGCGCGGCATCCTTCTCGATGAACTGGCGGTACTCGTTGAGCGTGGTCGCGCCGATGCAGTGCAGCTCGCCACGCGCCAGCGCGGGCTTGAGCATGTTGCCCGCGTCCATCGCGCCCTCGGCCTTGCCGGCGCCGACCATGGTGTGCAGTTCGTCGATGAAGAGGATGATCTGGCCTTCATTCTTCGACAGGTCGTTGAGCACGGCCTTGAGCCGCTCCTCGAACTCGCCGCGGAACTTGGCGCCGGCGATCAGCGCTCCCATGTCCAGGCTGAGCACGCGCTTGCCACGCAGGCCCTCGGGCACTTCGCCGTTGATGATGCGCTGGGCCAGGCCTTCCACGATCGCGGTCTTGCCCACGCCGGGCTCGCCGATCAGCACCGGGTTGTTCTTGGTCCGACGCTGCAGCACCTGCACGGTGCGGCGGATTTCCTCATCGCGACCGATCACCGGGTCGAGCTTGCCACTCTCGGCGCGGGCGGTGAGGTCGATGGTGTACTTCTCCAACGCCTGGCGCTGGTCCTCGGCATTCTCCGATTGCACGGTCTCGCCTCCACGCAGTTTTTCTATCGCCGCTTCGAGCTTGGGTTTATTCGCGCCTGCCGCCTTGAGTGCGCGGCCTGCTTCGCCGCCATCGTCGAGCGCGGCGAGCAGCAGCAGCTCGCTGGCGATGAAGGCATCGCCGCGCTGCTGGGCCAGCTTGTCGGTGACGTTGAGCAGTCGCGCCAGGTCGTTGCCGACGCTGATGTTGCCGGCCTGGCCGCTGACCTTGGGCAGCTTCTCCAGCGCCTCGCCGAGGCGCTCGCGCAGCAGCGGCACGTTGACGCCAGCCTGCGCCAGCAGCGGTCGTGTGCTGCCGCCGCTCTGTTCGAGCAAGGCCGTCAGCAGATGCACCGGTTCGATCACGCTGTGGTCACGACCGACCGCCAGCGACTGCGCGTCGGCCAGCGCCTGCTGGAAACGCGATGTGAGTTTGTCCATTCGCATGGATGGTATCCCTCTCGATATCTGAGGCAGCCCACAATGGCAGGCCGCAATGGCCATCAGATGCGGGCCGGCCAGCGGCGATTCAAGCGCGCAGCGGCGCGTCCACCTCATGCTTACATGCGCTTGTTCACAATGGCGTGTATGAGTTCCCGACATCCCCACCTGCCGCTGCCGCCGGCGGTCGCGCCCGACTGGGCCCTGTTCCTCGACGTCGACGGCACCCTGCTCGATTTCGCCGACGCCCCCGGTGACGTCGCGGTCGAAGCGAGCCTGATCGACACCCTGGCGATCCTGCACGGCCGCCTCGACGGTGCGCTGGCGCTGGTCAGCGGGCGCAACCTGGTCCAGCTCGATGCGCTGTTCTCGCCCCTGCACCTGCCTGCCGTCGGCCTGCATGGGCTGGAGCGGCGCGACGACGGCCATCTCGAGCAGCATCCGCGCGCGCCGGCACTCGATGACGTGCTCGCTTCGGCGCGGGCGCTGGCCGCGAAGTACACCGGCGCGCGCATCGAGGACAAGGGCATTGGCCTGGCACTGCACTGGCGTGGCGCGCCCGCCGCGGAGGAACCGCTGCACGAGTTCGCGACCTCCGCCCTGATCGACCTGCCCGGCTACCACCTGCAACCGGGCAATCGCGTCATCGAGCTGCGACCCGATGGTGCGAACAAGGGTGCCGCGGTGCTCGACCTGCTGGCGTTGCCGCCATTCCACGGACGCCGCCCGGTATTCGTAGGCGACGACCTCACCGACGAGCATGGGTTTGGCGCGGTCAATTGCCACGGCGGCTTCGGCATCCTGGTCGGTTCGCGCCAGCCCAGTGCCGCGCGCTACGGATTGCACGACCCGGCCGCGGTGCGCGCTTGGCTGGATGACTCGATTGCCTAGGACAACGCCCAACGTCGTCCCGAGCGCAGCGAGGGACCTGCTGCTTCGCCGCGGAAAACAGATCCCTCGCTGCGCTCGGGATGACAGGACAGAGCGGGATGACAGAACAGGACGGGACGACAGAACAGGAGTTGATCAGGAATGACTTCAATCGCAGACCTCCAGACCAGCCTCGACCTGGGCATCATCGGCAACGGCAGCATCGCCGCCCTCATCGACGCCCGAGCCCGCATCGTCTGGGGCTGCGTTCCCGCATTCGACGGCGACCCCACCTTCTGCGCCCTGCTGTCGCCGCGGCAGCACCAGGGCGGCGACTACGCCATCGAACTGGAGGACTTCGCTTCTTCGGAGCAGGAATACCTGATCAACACCGCGGTGATCCGCACCGTGCTCCGTGACACGAAGGGCGGCGCCATCGAGATCATCGACTTCGCCCCGCGCTGGCACCAGAACGAGCGCTTCTATCGACCGGTGATGCTGCTGCGGCACGTACGCCCGTTGTCGGGCCTGCCGCGCATCCGCATCCGCCTGCGCCCGCTCGCCGACTACGGCGCCAGCAAGCCCGAAACGACCTGGGGCAGCAACCACATCCGCTTCCTGATCCCCGACTTCACCCTGCGACTGACCAGCGACGTGCCGGTGCGCCTGATCCGCGACTGCCTGCCGTTCGTGCTCGACCGCGACCTGCACCTGGTGCTTGGCCCCGACGAAACGCTGACCCAGCCGGTGGCGACCTTCGTCCGCCAGTCCGAGGAGAAGACCATCGCCTACTGGCGCGACTGGGTGCGCTATCTGTCGATCCCGCTGGAATGGCAGGATCCGGTGATCCGCAGCGCGATCACGCTGAAGCTGTGCCAGTACGAGGAAACCGGCGCGATAGTGGCCGCGATGACAACCTCCATTCCCGAGGCGGCCAACACCGTGCGCAACTGGGACTACCGCTACTGCTGGCTGCGCGACTCGGCCTTCGTCGTCCGCGCGCTCAACCGCCTCGGTGCCACTCGCAGCATGGAGGACTACCTGCGCTACGTCGCCAACGTCGCCGCCAACGACGGTGCGCTGCAACCGTTGTACGGCATCGGCTTCGAGCGCGAACTGGCCGAGTCGGAAGTGGCGTCCCTGGCCGGCTATCGCGGCATGGGCCCGGTGCGTCGCGGCAACCTGGCCTGGCTGCAGGCCCAGCACGATGTCTACGGCAGCGTCGTGCTGGCGGCGACGCAGCTGTTCTTCGACCAGCGCCTGACACGCGTGGGCGACGCGGCCATCTTCGCCCGCATCGAACCGCTGGGCGAGCTGGCCTACAAGCTGCACGACCAGCCCGATGCGGGGCTGTGGGAGTTCCGCGGGCGCGCCGAAGTGCATACCTACTCCAGCGTGATGTGCTGGGCCGCCTGCGATCGCCTGGCCAGGATCGCGGTGCACCTGAACCTGGCGCCGCAGGTGAAGTTCTGGCGCCAGCGTGCCGACGAAATGCACGCGCGCATCACCGAGCATGCCTACAACAGCGAGTTGGGCCATTTCGTCGAAGCCCTCGACGGCAACCGCCTGGATGCATCGCTGTTGCTGCTGGCCGACCTGGGCTTCATCAAGGCCGACGATCCGCGCTTCGTGCGCACGGTGGAGGCGATCGGAAAGGGGCTGCGTCGTGGTGATGCGCTGTTCCGCTACGTCGCGCCGGACGACTTCGGTTCGCCCGAGACCAGCTTCACGATCTGCACCTTCTGGTACATCGATGCACTGGCCTCGATCGGCCGCCACGAGGAAGCGCGGTCGCTGTTCGAACGCATCCTGGCGCGGCGCAATCCGCTCGGCCTGCTGTCGGAGGACCTGGAGTTCGGCGGCGGCGAGGCCTGGGGCAATTTCCCGCAGACGTACTCGCATGTCGGACTGATCAATGCGGCGATGCGATTGTCGCGGCCCTGGCAGGATGCGGCATGACAGGGCGGCTGGTGGTGGTCTCCAACCGCGTCGCCCTGCCTGGCATCGACAGCGCCGGCGGTCTCGCCGTGGCCCTGCAGGCAGCGCTGGAAGAGACTGGCGGCCTCTGGTTCGGCTGGAGCGGCAAGATCGACGCCGAACAGTCCGGCAAGACCCACGAGGTCGAGCAAGGCAACATCCGCTACGTCACCGTCGACCTGTCCAAGCGCGACCACGACGACTACTACAACGGCTTCGCCAACCGCACGCTGTGGCCGCTGCTGCATTTCCGCGTCGACCTGGTCGACTACAGCCGCGCCACCTATGCCGCCTATCGCCGGGTCAACGCCCTGTTCGCCGAGAAGCTGGCGCCGCTGCTGCGCGACGACGACCTGGTCTGGGTGCACGACTACCACCTGATCCCGATGGCCAAGCTGCTGCGCGATCTGGGCGTGCGCTGCAAACTGGGATTCTTCCTGCACGTGCCGATGCCGTCGTCGGACTTGCTGGCGGCACTGCCGCAGCACCAGCGCCTGTTCGAGGGACTGTCGTCGTACGACCTGATCGGATTCCAGACCGGGCGCGATCTCGAGCGCTTCCAGGACTACGTGCGCCTGTTCGGCCGCGGTCGCGTGATCGAGAACGGCATCCTGGAGACCGAGCACGGACGCCGCCTGCGCGCCGGCGCATTCCCGATCAGCATCGATACCGGGCACATAGCCAACCAGGCCGCGGTCGCGGTGAACAAGCCGGCGGTGCGACGGCTGGCGGCGAGCCTGTCCGGGCGGGCGCTGGCGATCGGCGTCGACCGCCTCGACTACTCCAAGGGACTACCCGAACGTTTCCGCGCCTTCGGCCGCTTCCTCAAGCGACACCCCGAGCACCGCGGCAAGTTGACGTATCTGCAGATCGCGCCGGTCTCGCGCGGCGAGGTGATCGAGTACCAGCAACTTCGCAGCGAGCTGGAGCAGCTGGCCGGGCACATCAACGGCGCCCATGCCGAGCCGGACTGGACGCCGGTGCGCTACGTCAACCGCAACTACCCGCACCCCTCGTTGACCGGCTTCTATCGCCTCGCCCGCGTCGGCCTGGTCACGCCGCTGCGCGACGGCATGAACCTGGTCGCCAAGGAATTCGTCGCCGCGCAGAACGCCGAGGACCCGGGCGTTCTGGTGCTGTCGACCTTCGCAGGCGCCGCGCGCGAACTCGATACCGCCCTGCTCGTGAACCCGTATGACCTCGACGGTGTTGCCGATGCCATCGCCGCCGCGATGACGATGCCGCTGGAAGAGCGACGCGAGCGCTGGCAGGCGATGATGACGCTGCTGCGGGCGCATGACATCACGGCGTGGCGGCGCAGCTATCTGAAGGCGTTGCGGGAGGGGTGATGCGCCCGGCGCGACACCCAACGGTGTCACGCCGCCCGAAGCCCCAGGATTCAGCTCAAGTTATGGGCGGTCTGCGAGTGGCTTAACTGGAAACGGACGTTTGCCATTCCACGGCTTGGGTTCTACGGGAGGGCACAGCGTGATTTCCCCGGTGATTTCATTAAACCTGAAGCAGGACGCACCAAGACGAGGCTCGACCCAATATTGCTGCACCTGTTCATCCAAATCGATGTGAGTCGCCCGGTTGGCTTGAGTCTTCTGATTGGCACCCTCATGAGATATGGCCTGGCCCGACACGACGACAAACACGACCCATACATATTTCAGAATCCCATTCGCACTTGCATGCCCGCTCTTCATCAATATTCCTCGAGGATTTACGAGCCCAAAGTTTTTCACCTTGGTATTTCCCGCACCCTCAGAAGGCCCCTCATGTCAATTTCAGAAATTGGCTCAAGAGGCGGTGGGCAGTTCCATGTTGCAGCTCAAGCCCGCGCGGTCGGCTGCAGGATCTCGACCCAGTAGCCGTCGGGATCCTTGATGAAGGCGATGTCCTTCATGCGCCCGTCGGTCAGGCGCTTCTGGAAGGCAACACCCAACTGTTCGAAGCGCGCACAGGCCGCCTCGACATCAGGCACCGACACGCAGATATGGCCAAACCCGCGAGGCTCGCTGTTTCCGTCGTGGTAGGCGAAGCCGGCGTCATCTTCAGTTCCATGGTTGTGGGTGAGCTCCAGCACGCCACGCTGGCTCAGCAGCCATTGGCCGCGCGCCGGCTCTTCGGCAGGGATTTGCGACGGATCGTCGACCAGCACCAGGAAGTACAGACTGAACTTCGCTTCGGCGAAATCGCGCCTGCGCACCAGCGTGAAGCCGAGCACGCGCGTGTAGAAATCCAGCGAGCGGGCGATGTCCTTGACGCGCAGCATCGTGTGGTTGAACACGAACTGCCGTGTGGCCGCGTCGCGCTGGGTGCTGACGCCGGGGATGCCATTGAGCTCGTCTTGCAGGGACATCGTCGTACTCGTTGATCGGGGGGACACGCTATTTTAAGCGTCGATTCCAATGGCGGCGCACCGGGCACGCGCTCAATGCGCGGCATCCTGCTCACTCGCCACGGGCACCGCATCGCGCTGCAACGACAACAGCGCCAGCAGCGTCGCCAACGCCACGTAGGCCCCGGCGAACTGCCACGACAGCACGCGCGGCAACCCTTCCAGCGTCCACGGCCAGTAGATGCCGCCCTGCGGATGCACGGAGTGGATCAGCCCGAACAGGGTCAGCGCCGCACCCGCCAGCAGGAACGCACCGGCGCGCAGCAAGCGCCCGTCGACCATCGCCGCCACCGCCGACGTCCAGATCATCGCGGTGATGATGAAGCCGTTGCCGAGGGTGATGATCACCGCCATCTCCGGCAGACCGTGGCCGTCGCTGGTCGTCATCAGCCGGGCGAAGTTCTCCGGCGCGATCCACGTCGGGTTGCCGACCTTGATCGCCAGCATGTACGCCACCGATGGCAGGAACCCCAGCACCATCGCGGTGGCATGGCGCCTGGGCGTCGCCTGGAACGCCTGCGTGGTGATGTCCAGCGCGACGTAGACGATGATCGGCGCCAGCACCGCCAGCGGCAGCCACTGCACCAGACCGGAGACCAGGCCGAGCATGCCGCCCAGGCCGATGAACAGTCCGGTCAGCAGGGTGTAGCCGGTGCGTGCGCCCATGTGCTTGTACGCGGGCTGGCCGATGTAGGGCGTGGTCTGCGCGACGCCGCCGCAGAAGCCGGCGACCAGGGTCGAGAAGGCCTCGGCCAGGAGGATGTCGCGGGTGCGGTAATCGTCGCCGGCAGCGCGCGCGCTTTCGCTGACGTTGATGCCGCCGACCACCATCAGCAGGCCGAACGGCAGCAGCAGCGGCAGGTACGGCACCGTCGCCGGCAGGCCTTCGAGGAAGCCCAGCGTCGGCCACGGCAGCACCAGTCGCAACGGCGTCGGCTCAGGCCAGTGGAAGCCTGGCGCCAAGCCGGCCGCACCGAGCGAGTAGTACAGGACCGTGCCGAACACGAAGGCGACGAACACGCCCGGCAAACGCACCGGCAGGCGGCCCTTCGCGATCAGCACATAAAGCAGCAGGCCCAGCGTGACGAAACCCACCACCGGCGAACGCAGCGCCTCCACCAGCGGCAGGAAGCCCATCAGCACCAGCGCGATGCCGGCAATCGAACCCAGCAGGCCCGCACGCGGAATCAACCGCGTGACCGCATCGCCGGCGAACGACAGGATGAACTTGAGCACGCCCATCACCACCAGCGAGGCCATGCCCAGCTGCCAGGTGGCGATCGCCGCGGCCTGCTCGTCCATGCCCTGCTGCTTGAAGGCGACGAAGGCCGGGCCGAGAACCAGCAGCGCCATGCCGATGCTGGTCGGCGCATCCAGGCCGAGGGGCATCGCGGTGACGTCGTCGCGGCCGCTCCGCGCCGCCAGCCTGCGCCCCATCACGGTGTAGATGAGATTGCCCACCAGCACACCGAACGCCGTGCCCGGGAACATCCGCGCGAACACGACCTCGGCGGGGAAGCCGAAGATGCCGATCAGCGCAGCGGCGATGAAACCCAGGATCGAGAGGTTGTCGACGACCAGGCCAAAGAAGCCATTGAGGTCGCCTGCGACGAACCAGCGGCGTTGCGGCGTTGCGGTCATCGACTACTCCAATGAAAGGTTGTTGCGACTCGACGAGGTAGCGTACCCGTCATCCCGGCGAACGCCGGGATGACGGCCAGAATATCCGGAAGAGCCCGGATGACACCGCCTCAAAACGAAACCTCCACCGCCTGCCGCGCCCACAGCACCGATTCGTGCCCACTCGCGCGCTTCCACGCCAGCCTGATCGCCTCGATGTCGTTACGACGTGCTGCGCCGTCCTCGTGCAACAGCACCAGCACCTTGCAGCGTTGGCGCACGAGTCGATCTCGATCCTTGAATCGCCACTGTCCGTAACCATCGAGCACCGTCAGCCCATCGGGAAAGCGCGGCGTGACCTCGCGATCGAGGAAGTCACGCCACTTGGCTTCATCGACGGTGTCGCTGCCATCCTCGTTGCCGACGGCGAAGTACAGCTCGCTGCGAACCCAGCCGGCGGCCTGCGCGGGACGTGCGGCGTCGCCCTGCATCCCCGCGGTGGTGTCCCTGCTGTCCAATCCCGCGCAGCCCGACAGCCACAGCGCCGCAGCGACCATCGCCAGGTGCAGGCCACCGCGAGCCAGCCGCACCGTCACGGCAGGAACCGCGAGGCCTGCTGCGACGTCGGCACCAGGCACTGCTCATGGCGACCAAACCAGCGATAGCGATTGCGGGCGACATGGCGGTAGAGCGGATCACGGACGAACTTCGGCACCACGCGCATGGCACCGGCGAGTCGCCAGGCGCCGCCAAGGCCCTGGAGCACGCGTGCGATCGCATCGGTATCGGTCCAGGCACGGCCGCCATCGACCAGCAGGAACGACACCGGGTCGTCGGGATCCAGACCGTGCGCGGCCAACAGGTCGCGACCACTTGCGGTCTGCATCGCGGCGAAGCGATAGCGACCGTCACGGTCGTGCCGCAACAGGAAATCCACCCAGCCGTTGCACAGCACGCATACACCGTCGAAGACGATGACCGCGCCGTTGCCGTGTCCCGATTCAATCGACATCCAGCCATCCCCGGTAATGCACCACCAGGCCCACCCACGGCAGCCTGGCGGCAACGTCGAAACGGTAGCGGTGGTCGCGCTCGTACTCGCGCGCCGTCACGCCCGCGAACCACCGCAGCGGCAACGGCAGGCCGAGCGCGCTGACCTTGGCGACATGCCAGACCACGGCAGGGCCTGCGCCAGGCAACTGCTCGACATCGAGGCGGAACGCAAAGCGCAGCAGGCCCAGGCGTTCGCGCAGCAGGGCATCGTGGGCCCACAGGCGCGAACGCATCGCCTTGCCGGCGAACACGCGCGCCCAGCGCTCGCCCTTCGCGTCGGCATCGATCTCGACCTTGATCGTGCCGCGCCCCGGCGCCGGCAAACGCGCCGCCCAGGCACACAACCGCGACAGCATCCCGTCGCCGCGGTCGACTTCGACCTTGCCGTGGTAGCGCCTGCAGCCACTGCGATCGTGCAGCGCGCGCAGCGTCGGCGGCAGCTGGTCGAACCGCGCCGCAAGAAGTTGTCGGTACAACGACGGCGACGCGACGGTGGAATCCATCATCCTGGCTCGATCCAGATCAGGGAGGCCATGCGCCCACCGCGCTGGTCGCGGCGATGGGAGAAGAAACGGTCCGGTTCGGCGATCGTACACAGACCGCCGCCGTGGATCCGGCTGGCGTCGATGCCCACGGCCTCGAGCCGGCGCCGCGCCAGGGCGTACAGATCCACCCGCCAGTGGTGCGGGCGGGTGCTGACGAAGGCGCTGCCGGCACTCCAGTCGCGCGAGACGAAGGCGTCGTAGACCTCTTCGCCGATCTCGTAGTGCTGCGGGCCGGCCGCGGGACCGAGCCAGGCATGCAGGCGCTGCGGCGGCGACTGCATGGCAGCGACGGTGTTTTCGAGGACGCCGCCAGCCAGGCCGCGCCATCCGGCATGCGCCGCGGCGACTTCGCTGGCGTCGTCGGTGCAGAACAGCACGGGCATGCAGTCGGCGGTGAGGATGGCCAGGACGGTGCCGGGTGTGGAGGTGACGGAAGCGTCGGCTTCGGGTTCGCTGTGTTCACTGCGGCCCTCACCCCGGCCCTCTCCCGCAAGCGGGAGAGGGAGCGAAGCCAGGCGCTGTTCTCCCTCTCCCGCTTGCGGGAGAGGGCCGGGGTGAGGGCCACCGAAGCGGACCACCTCCACCCCATGCACCTGCCGCAACCAGCCAGGCTCCGCCGGCAACCGCGCCGCCTCACGCAGCAGCGCGCAATTGCGCAACACCGCGTCGGCGTCATCACCCGCGCGCAACCCCAGGTTCAAATGATCGAACGGCGCCTTCGACACCCCAAGTCCGTGCCGCAGCGTGGTGAAGGCCCGCACCGATGCCGGCAGCGGCCATTGCGCTTCCAGCCAGGGGGCCGACACGCTCAGCGCTCCCGCTCGGCCGCGGCGACGGTGTCGTCGTGGAGGGCGCGAACCAGTCCGCGCAGGTCCTCCGGCACCGGCGCGGTGCAGCGCACGGGCTCGCCCGTGACCGGATGCGCGAACTCCAGCGTCTCGGCGTGCAGCGCCTGGCGCTTGAATCCGCGCAGCGTCGCGATCAGTTCCTCGGTCGCGCCCTTGGGCAGCTTCAGCGGGCCGCCGTACAGCGGATCGCCGACGATCGGATGCTTGAGGTGGGCCATGTGCACCCGGATCTGATGGGTGCGGCCGGTTTCCAGACGGCATTCCAGCAGCGTATGCGCGCGGAACCGCTCGCGCAGGCGGAAGTGCGTGACCGCATCGCGGCCGTCCTCGCGCACGGCCATGCGGATGCGGTCGCGCGGGTGGCGGTCGATCGGCGCATCGGCGGTGCCGCCCGACACCAGCGACCCAAGCACCACGGCCAGGTACTGGCGGTGGACCTCGCGCGAGGACAGCTGCTCGATCAGCGCGGTATGCGCCGGCAGGGTGCGCGCGACCACCATGACCCCGGAGGTGTCCTTGTCGAGGCGATGGACGATACCGGCCCTGGGCAACGTGTTGAGCGAGGCGTCGCGGTGCAGCAGGGCGTTGACCAGGGTCCCGGCCGGATTGCCGGCGCCAGGGTGGACCACCAGCCCGGCCGGCTTGTTGATGACAATGACGTGCTCGTCCTCGAACAGCACGTCCAGGGCGATGTCCTCGGGCTCGGAATGGGTCTGGACCTCGAGCGCGGCATGGAGGGTGACCGCCTCGCCGCCACGGACCGGATCGCGCGGGCGGACCTCGCGGCCGTCCAGGCGGGCATCGCCGGACTTGATCCACGCCGCCAGGCGGGACCGCGAGAAATCGGGGAAAAGCTCGGCCAGGACCGCATCGAAGCGGCGCCCGGCGGCGCTGTCCGGGACGATGGCATGCAGGGGCGTGGCGGGAATGGTCATCGGAGGGGAAGGATTCAGGGCTGCCGCGCAGGGGCTGCTATTATCCGACCTTCGTACCTTCGGCGCCCGTGTATCTGCCATGACCCTACGCTCTGCCCCTTCGCGCCTGCTGGCGCTGCTGCTGATCGTCGCTTTCGCTGGAGTGGGCTGTAGCAAGTTCAAGAACAAGGACGCCGACGAGGGCGTGCCGGTCGAACAGCTCTACGAGAAAGCCCACAAGTCGATGACCAACGGCAACTGGTCGGCGGCCGAGACCACGTTCAAGCGCCTGGTCGCCCAGTATCCGTACGGCCCCTACACCGAGCAGGCCCTGGTGGAGACCGCCTACGCCCAGTACAAGTCGGGCAAGCACGACGACGCGATCAGCAGCATCGACCGCTTCATCCGCACCTACCCGACCCACAAGAACATCGCGTACCTGTACTACCTGCGCGGCCTTTCGAACTCCAGCCGCGACACGGTGTTCCTGCAGCAGGTCTGGACGCTCGACGCCAGCCGCCGCGACCTGGCCACCCCGCTGCAGGCATTCAACGACTTCTCGATCGTCGCCGACCGCTACCCGAACAGCCGCTACGCCGAGGATGCGCGCAGCCGCATGCGCGGCCTGCGCGACATGTTCGCCCGCCACGAGCTCGACACCGCCCTGTACTACCTGCGTCGCACGGCCTATGTCGGCGCGATCGAGCGCGCCAAGTACCTGCTCGAGACCTACCCGCAGAGCCAGTACCAGAACGACGCCGTCGCCACCCTGGCCGTGGCCTACGAAGGCCTGGGCAACGAGACGCTGGCCGCCGACGCCAAGCGCGTGCTGCAGCAGAACGAGCCGAACCACCCGTACCTGACCGGCAAGTGGCCGGACTACCCGAGCAATCTTCGCAAGCTCAACCCGTTCGCGGGCGAGAAGTCGGCGCTGGACAACGACTGATCGGGTTGCCGGTACTGCTAGCGAAAACGCCGCCTTCGGGCGGCGTTTTTGTTTGCGTCAGGTGCCCGTCATTCCCGCGAAGGCGGGAACCCAGCGACTTCGCTACTGCCCGTCATCCCCGCGAAAGCGGGGATCCATGGACGTTGCTTGCGCCAGCGGCGCGGGCAACAGCAAGAGCAAGAGCAAATGGATCCCGGCATTCGCCGGGATGACGGTGAAGTGGTGGGATGACGGCGAAGTGGCGTTGAGGTACGGGCTATCCCCGATACCCGTTGCTGATCGGATACCGTCGCTCACGCCCGAACGCACGCCGCGACACCTTCGGTCCCGGCGCCGACTGATGCCGCTTCCACTCACTGATCCGCACCAGCCGCAATACGCGCTCGACCGTGGCCGCATCGAACCCGGCCGCAACGATCTCGTCATACGACTGCTCCTGGTCGACATAGCGCAGCAGGATGGCGTCGAGCACGTCGTACGGCGGCAGCGAGTCCTGGTCCTTCTGGTTCTCGCGCAACTCGGCCGACGGCGGCCGGTCGATCACTGCCTGCGGGATGACGCGATCACCAACCGTGTTGCGCCAGCTCGCGAGCGCGAACACCTCGGACTTGTACAGATCCTTCAGCGGCGCATAACCGCCGCACATGTCGCCGTAGATCGTCGCGTAGCCGACCGCGTACTCGCTCTTGTTGCCGGTGGTCAGCAGCAGCCCGCCGAACTTGTTGCTCATCGCCATCAGCAGCGTGCCGCGGGTGCGCGACTGCAGGTTCTCTTCGGTGGTGTCGACCGGGCGGTCGCCGAAGTGCTCGGCCAGCGCATCGAGGTAGCCCTGGAACGGCTTCTCGATCGGCAGCGTCAGTAGGCGCACGCCCTGCGTCTTGCACTGCTCTTCCGCCAGGTCATTGGAAAGATCAGCGGTGTAGCGCGACGGCATGCGCACTGCGGTGACGTTTTCGGCACCGATCGCATCGACTGCGATGGCCAGCACCAGCGACGAATCGATGCCGCCGGACAGGCCAAGCCAGACCTTCTCGAAACCGTTCTTGCGGCAATAGTCGCGCGTACCGCGCACCACAGCGCGCCAGGCCAGCGCGTCGCGGCTTTCGTCGCCGTCCTCCATCCACTCCACCGCATTGAAGCGGCGCGAATCCGGATCGAAATCCACCACCAGCCACTGGTCGGTGAAGGCCGCGGCCGCAGGATGCACGGTGCCGTCGCCGTCGGCGACGACCGAACCGCCATCGAACACCAGCGCATCCTGGCCTCCGACGACGTTGAGATAGACCAGGCCGACGCCTGTTTCCTGCACGCGCTGCGCCAGCAAATGGTCGCGCTCGGCATGTTTGTCACGCTCGAACGGCGAGGCATTGGGTACCAGCACCAGCTCCGCGCCGCCGGCGACGGTGCTGGCCAGCGGTTCGGGGAACCACAGGTCCTCGCAGATGATCAGCCCGACCTGGACGCCGTCGACATCGAACACGCAGTCCTCGCGGTCGGGATCGACATCGAAGTAACGGCGCTCGTCGAATACCGCGTAATTGGGCAGCTCACGCTTGCGGTAGGTATGCGAGACATGGCCGTCGCGCAGCACGCTGGCGGCGTTGTAGACCACGCTTCCGGCCGCCTGCGGCCAGCCGACTACGGCGACGATGCCCTGGGTGGACGCGGCGACGCGGTGGATGGCGGCTTCGCAATCGGCCAGGAAGCCCGGGCGCAGCAGCAGGTCTTCCGGCGGGTAGCCGCTGAGTGCCAATTCCGGAAACAGCACCACATCGGCACCGTACTCGTCGCGCGCCTGCGCGATCATCGCGGCGATGCGTTCGGCATTGAGGTGCACCGCGCCGACCGGAAAGTCGAACTGGGCCAGGGCTAGGCGAAGCGGATTGGACATCTCGATGCCACCTGCTCTTAAAGCCCCTCTCCCGCTTGCGGGAGAGGGGTTGGGGTGAGGGCAAACCGCGAGGCAAGCGCATCATGGATCGCTGCAAGCACCGCCTCGGTCTGCTTCAGGCCCTCATTGTTCCAGAATCTGAGGACGCGGTAGCCCTCGGCTTCGAGAAACGCTGTTCTGGGCAGGTCCCCAGACAACCCGGCGTGCTGCCCGCCGTCCAGTTCGACGACAAGGCGAGCTTCCAGGCATACGAAGTCTGCGATGTAGGGGCCGATCGGATGCTGACGGCGAAACTTGCAGCCCATCAGTGCACGGTTTCGCAGGTGATACCACAAGCGGTGCTCGGTATCGGTCATGTCGCGCCGCAGTTTGCGGGCGAAGTGAAGCTTCTGTCGCGGGCGCATCCTTGCGCTTCCGGTCGGGAGGGGACATCAGCGTGGCAGTGCAATTGTTGGGGTGGTATCGGAAAAGTGGTCTTCGCCGGGGGGCCCTCACCCCAACCCCTCTCCCGCAAGCGGGAGAGGGGCTCAAGGCTTCGGAAACCCAAGCCCATCCTGCCCTCACCCCACCCCCTCTCCCGCAAGCGGGAGAGGGGCTCAAGAGTGCTGCGATTTTTTAGCCCCTCTCCCGCTTGCGGGAGAGGGGTTGGGGTGAGGGCGGCTTTCGCCCATAGCCCAAAAGAAAAAGGCCACCCGAAGGTGGCCTCTCTCACAACACACTGGCAACCAGCGAATTACTTTGCCAGGCGCTTGGCAATCGCCGCACCCAGGTCGCCCGGCGACTTCACCGTGGTGACCCCGGCCTTTTCCATCGCCGCGAACTTGCCTTCAGCCGTACCCTGCCCGCCCGAAGCAATCGCACCGGCGTGGCCCATGCGCTTGCCCTTCGGTGCCGAGGCGCCGGCGATGAAGCCGACGACCGGCTTGGTCACGTACTTGCTGATGAACTCGGCTGCTTCTTCCTCGGCCGAGCCACCGATCTCGCCGACCATGATGATGCCCTCGGTCTGCGGGTCTTCCTGGAACAGCTTCAGCGCGTCGATGAAGTTGGTGCCGTTGATCGGGTCGCCGCCGATGCCGATGCAGGTCGACTGACCCAGGCCCACGTCGGTGGTCTGCTTGACCGCTTCATAGGTCAGCGTGCCCGAACGCGAGACGATGCCGATCTTGCCCGGCATGTGGATGTGGCCCGGCATGATGCCGATCTTGCACTCGCCCGGAGTAATGACGCCCGGGCAGTTCGGACCAACCAGCACGACGTCGTCGAAACCCTTGAGGGTGTTCTTGACGCGCAGCATGTCCAGCACCGGGATGCCTTCGGTGATGCAGACGATGACCTTGATGCCGGCATCGGCCGCTTCCAGGATCGCGTCGGCCGCGAACGGCGGCGGCACGTAGATGACCGAAGCGTCGGCGCCGGTCGCATTGACCGCGTCACGCACGGTGTTGAAGACCGGCAGGCCCAGGTGCTGGGTGCCACCCTTGCCCGGGGTCACGCCACCGACGACCTTGGTGCCGTAATCGAGCATCTGCTCGGCGTGGAAGGTGCCCTGCGAGCCGGTGAAGCCCTGGACGATCACCTTGGTGTTCTTGTTGATCAAAACGGACATGTCTGTGGCCCCTTACTTGCCAGCGACGGCGGCAACCGCCTTCTTCGCGCCATCGTTGATGTCGTCGGCCGGGGTAATGGCCAGACCCGAATTCTTCAGCAGTTCCTTGCCGGCTTCGACGTTGGTGCCTTCCAGGCGCACGATCACCGGCACCTTGACGTCGACTTCCTTGACCGCGGCGATGATGCCGTCGGCGATCATGTCGCAGCGGACGATGCCGCCGAAGATGTTGACGAAGATCGCCTTGACCTTGTCGGACGACAGGATCAGCTTGAACGCTTCGGTCACGCGCTCCTTGGTGGCGCCGCCGCCGACGTCGAGGAAGTTGGCCGGCGAACCGCCGTTGAGCGAGATGACGTCCATGGTCGCCATCGCCAGGCCGGCGCCGTTGACCATGCAGCCGATGTTGCCGTCCATGGTGACGTAGTTGAGGTCGTGCTGGCTGGCCAGCACCTCGGTCTCGTCTTCCTGGCGGATGTCGCGCATCGCGGCCAGGTCCTTGTGGCGGAACGTGGCGTTGTCGTCGCTGTTGATCTTGCCGTCGAGCACGGCGAGGTCGCCGTTGGTGAGGATCGCCAGCGGGTTGAGCTCGACCAGCGCCAGGTCCTTCTCGTTGAACAGCTTGAACAGGCCCAGCATGATCTTGGTCAGCTGGCCGACCTGCTTGGCGTTGAGGCCCAGGGCGAAGCCGAGCTCGCGGCACTCGTAGGGCTGCAGACCCTGCACGTAGTTCACGTGCAGCGTCTTGATGGCGTCCGGGTTCTCCTCGGCGACCTTCTCGATCTCCACGCCGCCCTCGGCGGAGGCGATGAAGGTGATGGTCTGGGTCGAACGGTCGACCAGCACCGACAGGTACAGCTCGTTGGCGATGTCGGTGCCCTCGGAGATCAGCACCGAGTCGATCGGCAGGGCGACGCCAGCGGACTGGTAGGTCTCCATCTTCGTGCCGAGCATGGCCTGGGCGTACTGCTTGACCTCGTCATAGGACTTGGCGAGCTTGACGCCGCCGGCCTTGCCGCGGCCACCGGCGTGGATCTGCGCCTTGACCACCCACAGGTCGCCAGGGATGGCCTTGGCCGCCGCGACGGCCTCGTCAGGGGTGCGCGCAACGCGCCCGGCCGGAACAGCGATGCCGTAGTCGGCAAACAGCTGCTTTGCCTGATATTCGTGAAAATTCATGCGTCACCGAGGGGAGTGAAAAGAATCCCCGCGGTCCGGCACGGCCGAGCGCGAGGGGGCCGTATTGTCGCCGATCGGGGCGGTTCGGGCAAAACGGATGCGTTGCCGCTGCGGCTGCCCTCACCCCAACCCCTCTCCCGCAAGCGGGAGAGGGGCTAACACCTCCCTTCTCCCACGTGCGGGAGAAGGCCTCTACACCTCCCTTCTCCCGCATGCGGGAGAAGGTGCCCGCAGGGCGGATGAGGGCGCTTTTCGCGTTGCCGCTTCGGCTGCCCTCACCCCAACCCCTCTCCCGCGAGCGGGAGAGGGGCTCCAAAAGCCACATCTGGCAACAATGTCCTGCCGCCCCCCATACTCGTGGCAACCGCCGCCCCACCAGGACAGCCGCTTGCCGCTCGCCCTCGCCCCGATCGATGCCGCCGATGCCGATCGCGCCCTGCGCCGCGAGCTTTATTTCTTCACCCTTTACCGGCTGCTGGAAGCGGCCCTGCTGGTGTTCTTCCTGTTCGGCCCGGCCACCGAACTGGTCGAGCCTCTGCGCCACGCCCTGGGCGCACGCGCCGTGGCGCTGTCCTACCTCTTCATTGCCGCGCTCCTTTTTGCCCTCGGCAAGCGCGGCGAATTGCGCAGCCAGACCCTGACCGGCATCGCCGCGGATCTGTTCTTCGGCCTGATGGCCATCCACACCATGCCCATAGCGGGTACCGGCATCGCATTGATGCTGTTGTTCAACGTCGGCGCCGCCGCGCTGCTGCTGCCGCCGCGATACGGCCTGGGTGCGGCCATGGTGGCGGTGCTGGGCCTGTTCGGCGAGTACGCATGGAGCACGCTGGACCCGATGTTCGCGCGGCGCACGCTGGCCGAGCCGATGATGTTCGCCATCGGCTACATGGCCATCGCCACGCTGACCAGCATCCTCGGCCGGCAGATGCGCGACAGCTACGACCTGGCCGAACGTCGCGGCGCCGAGGCCGCGCACCTGGGCGAGATCAACGAGCTGATCATCCGCCGCCTGCGCACCGGGGTGCTATTGGTGGATCGCGGCGACTGCATCCGCCTGGCCAACGAGGCGGCGATGCTGCTGCTCGGCGACGCCGGTGAAAGCACCGACCTGCACGGCCAACGCAGCCTGGCCGTGGCGGCACCGGAACTGGCGCGTCGCCTGCAGCGCTGGCGCAGCGATGGCAGCAACGTCGACAGCCCCGTGCAGCTGGCGCCGGACCTGCCCGAAGTGGTTCCGCGCTTTACCCGTCTGCTCGCCGGCAGCGACCAGGTGCTGATCTTCCTCGACGACACCTCGCTGCTCTCGCGCCACGCCGAGTCGATGACCCTGGCCACGCTCGGCCGCTTCTCGGCCAGCCTGGCCCACGAGATCCGCAATCCGCTGGCGGCGATCAACTACGCCGTGCAGTTGCTGGAGGAGTCCGACGACATCCCGACCGCCGAGCGCCGCCTGCTGGAGATCATCCGCCAGCAGGGCGTGCGCATGAACGGCATCGTCGAAAACGTGCTCGGCATGGCCCGGCGCGAGCCCGCCAAGCCCGAGCACGTGGAGCTGGTCGGCTTCGCCCGCATGTTCGTCGAGGAGTACCTGGAGAGCCACCCGCTCGACCTGGACACATTGAAGACCGGCGGCAAGGTCGCCCGCCTGCCGGTGATGATCGACCCGCGCCAGCTGCACCAGGTGCTGACGGTGCTGGTGCACAACGCGCTGACCTACGGACGGATGCCGGGGGAACCGGCGCGGGTTTCGGTGCATGTCTACGCCGACGAAGCGGGCACACCCTCGATCGATGTCCTCGATCGCGGCCCCGGCATTCCAGAATCGGTGGCCTCGCGCCTGTTCCGACCGTTCTTCACCACGTCCAGCCATGGCACGGGTCTGGGCCTGTACATCGCCCGTGAACTGTGTCGCGCCAACCAGGCCACGCTCGACTACGTTTCGATGCCCGGCGGCGGCGGCTGTTTCCGCATCCGACTGGTCGGCAGCCATACCTTGATGACCGCCTGACGGGCGGAAGCGCGAGAACGGCTGCGCGTCTCGTTGCAGCTGAATGCGCTGAACAGCCACGGATCGGCTTCCATCTTCACACTCCCTTAAGTTATCGTGGCGCACGGAGGGGACGATGGCCGAAACACGTAGTGCACTGGTGGTCGACGACGAACGCGACATTCGCGAGCTGCTCGTCATGACATTGGGGAGGATGGGATTGCGTTGCGACACCGCCTCCACCATCGGGGAGGCACGCAGCCAGCTGTCCCGCAATCGCTACGACCTCTGCCTGACCGACATGCGCCTGCCTGACGGCTCGGGCATGGACCTGGTCGCCGAGATCAGCCAGAAACACCCCGAGACCCCGGTCGCCATGATCACCGCCTTCGGCAATGTCGAAGCCGCGGTCGAGGCACTGAAGGCCGGCGCGTTCGACTTCGTCGCCAAGCCTGTCGACCTGGCCGTGCTGCGCGACCTGGTCCGCCACGCCCTGGACCTCAATGAAAGCCGCCGCAGCGCGCCGCCGGCCGATGCCGTCGCCGCCCGCCTGTACGGCCAGTCGCCGGCCATGACCACGTTGCGCCAGACCATTGCCAAGGTCGCGCGCAGCCAGGCGCCGGTCTATATCGTCGGCGAGTCGGGCGTGGGCAAGGAACTGGTCGCCCGCACCATCCACGCCGAAGGCGGCCGCGCCGGCGGACCGTTCGTTCCGGTCAACTGCGGCGCAATCCCGGCCGAACTGATGGAGAGCGAGTTCTTCGGCCACAAGAAGGGCAGCTTCACCGGCGCCCACGCCGACAAGCCCGGCCTGTTCCAGAGCGCCGACGGCGGCACGCTGTTCCTCGACGAAATCGCCGAGCTGCCGCTGGCGATGCAGGTCAAGCTGCTGCGCGCGATCCAGGAAAAGTCGATCCGCCCGGTCGGCGCCAACAGCGAAGTGCCGGTGGATGTGCGCATCCTCTCGGCCACGCACAAGGACCTGGCCGCGCTGGTCGCCGATGGTCGCTTCCGCCAGGACCTTTACTACCGCATCAACGTGATCGAGCTGCGCGTGCCGCCGCTTCGGGAGCGCCAGGACGACCTGCCGGGCCTGGTCCTGATGGTGCTCAAGCGCCTCGCCACGGCGCAGTCGCGACCGGTGCCCGCGCTGAGCGACGACGCCCTCGGAGTTCTGCGCAGCTATGCGTTCCCGGGCAACGTGCGCGAACTGGAGAACATCCTGGAGCGTGCACTGGCCCTGGCCGAAGACGAGATCCTGACCGCCGACGACCTGCACCTGCCACAGGCCGCGCAGGCGCAGAGCGCTGTGTTCCCACCGCAAGGTGCGGCCGCGCCGTCGGCGCCGTCGCCGATTGCCGTGCCCGGTCAACCGATGATGGCCATCGACCCGCGCACCCTCAATCCGCGCGACACCGCCAGCAGCCCGCTCCCCTCTTATATAGAGGAGATCGAGCGCGCCGCGATCCAGCAGGCGCTGCAGGAAAACCGCTACAACAAGACGCGCACCGCGGCCGCACTGGGTATTACCTTCCGCGCGCTGCGATACAAGCTGAAGAAACTCGGGATCGACTGATCCATCGCTCGTCGCCTGATCCATCGACTAGTTGTCTGATCCATCGACTAGTTGTCTGATCCCAGACACGTCATCCGACCCTTCAACCCGTCATCCCGGCGAACGCCGGGATCCAGGCCCGCAGCGCAACCGCCACGTCACCGTCATCCCGGCGAAAGCCGGGATCCATCTTGCGCCGACCACCCGTCAGCGCTGGTGCCCGATCCACTCCACCCGCCACACATGCAAACTCGCGCAACGCGCGGTGAACGATCCCCGCGCAAACACGCATCACCGCTTGCCGTCCCGCAACACCTGCGATAAAAAGCTGACGCACCGCACACACATCGGCAGCAAATGCCCATGGCAGTCGTTCGGCGGCCCATCCGGTCCAAACCCGCCCCAGCGCCGTCCCCGGCCGACCCGCTGACGCCCAGCGTCACTGAATCGCGGAAACTGACAAATATCGTCACCGCCCCTCCGGCGACTTCTGACATTTTGCGTGAACGCATACCCAGATTGGCAATGGCACCGGGTAAATCCACCATTGGCACGGCTTATGCGTGTATTTTCAGCGCACGTGCCGAGGCGCACGGCTGCCCGAGGATCGGAAGGCCCGACCCAATGGCACGTGAAGTAACAAAACACTCCTAGGGGAAACACATGAAGAACAATCAGCAAGGCTTCACCCTGATCGAACTGATGATCGTCGTGGCGATCATCGCCATCCTGGCTGCCATCGCGCTGCCGGCTTACCAGGACTACGTGGCCCGCTCGCAGGTCACCTCCGGTCTGGCCGACATCCGTGGCGGCGTGACGGCGTTTGAAGAGATCATCAACAAGGGCACGCCGACGGCTTACACCAACACCGATATCGGTCTGGCCGCGTCGACCACCCGCTGCCGTCCGATCACGGTCGTTGCCGGCGCAGCCGGTTCGATCACCTGCGCCCTCGAAGGCAACCCGAAGGTCAGCCCGCACGAGGTCAAGCTCACCCGCGTCAGCGCCACCGGCGCTTGGAATTGCACCACCAGCACGGGCATGGACAACAAGTACCGTCCGGCAGGTTGCCCGGCCGGCTAATTCGGATCGCATCCGAATTGAAAGAACCCCGGGGAAACCCGGGGTTTTTTTTGCCAGCTAACGCCCCCCGACACTTGGCACGCTTTATGCGTATCAATTACTAAACAGGGATAGGGGAACAAAATGCGGACCGTGCGTGGCTTTACTCTTATCGAATTGATGATCGTCGTGGCGATCATCGCGATCCTCGCGGCCATAGCGATCCCCGCCTATCAAGACTACGCCATCCGCTCGCAGGTCACCGCGGGACTGGCGGAAATCACCCCGGGGAAGACAACCTTCGAATCCAAATTGCTGGCGGAAGGCGCAACGACCTTCGATGCGCGCGACCTGGGCCTGCAATCGACCACAGCCCGCTGCACGGTATCGATGGATCCCAGCGACACCGGGTACATACGCTGCACTCTCAAGGGCAATCCGTTGATTGTCGACGAAACCGTTACTCTCAGTCGAGCATCCGGGGGCGTCTGGAGTTGCGCGACCAGCAGCGGAATAGCAGCGCGGCACAGACCTGCAGGCTGCGACTGATCTCGGGAAATGCGAGCCGTTTCGTATCAAAGCGACAGTGGCGCAACTAGACTGTCGATATCGCCTGTCCGATAACCACTCATGACCCGCATAGCCCCCTATCCGCTTCTCGCAGCTTTGTTGTGCTTGCTTACTGCGGCGGTATTCTTTCCCGGATTAGGCGGCGGATTCCTGTTCGATGACTACTCAAACATTCTGACGAATTCCCGAGTTCAGCCAACCGAGCTGAATCCAGCGACGCTCAGCTTGGCGGCGCAAGGTTATTCGGGTCCGATCGGCAGGCCGCTGGCAACGATCAGTTTCGCAGTCGACCACGTCATTAGCGGCAAGAATCCTTGGGGATACAAACTAACCTCTCTGCTGGTGCATCTGCTGAATGCGCTGCTGATTTTCAGGATGCTTCATCTGCTCTGGCGGTTTCCTGCAGTTGCAACAGGCGCCAGATCGAACCCGATAAGGCTGACTGTTTTCACCATCACGTTGCTGTGGGCCATTCACCCGCTGCAGATTTCGACGGTTCTGTATGTGGTTCAGCGAATGGAAGAGCTTTCGCTGACGTTCGTTCTGCTGGGCCTGATTGCATATCTGCACGGCCGCAGCCAGCAGATCGACGGCAAGCGCGGCTGGCCCTGGCTCCTTGGATCCGCTGCGGTCGCGGCCGGCGGCCTGCTGAGCAAGGAAAGCGCAATTCTATTTCCCGCGTACACGCTCGTCCTTGAGCTGACAGTGTTGCAGTTTGATGCGCAGCACACGCATACGCGGCGTGCCTTACGCCTCTCGTACTGGATCGGCAGCGCACTTGCGCTATTAGCCTTCGTTGCTGTGCTTGCCCCCCACTACGCACAGCCCTCTGCTTATGAGGCCCGCGATTTCAGCCTGGGCGAACGCCTGCTAACGCAGTTGCGAGTACTGCCGATGTACATCGGGCAGATTCTGCTGCCCATTCCCGGCAATCTGACGTTCTATTACGACAACTACGCCAAGTCGACTGGCCTTTTCGAACCGGCCTCCACTGCACTGGGCGGCGTGCTCATTCTTACCCTCCTAGGCCTGGCAGTCGCTCTGAGGAAGAAGTTTCCCCTGTTTGCTCTGGGCATCCTGTGGTTCTTCTCCGCCCACCTACTAACGGCGAGCGTGGTGCCGCTGGAACTCGTATTCGAGCACCGAAACTACTTCGCCCTCCTCGGCATCTTGCTGGCCATTGCAGACCTCATTCGACGCGTCCCGGTCAACGATCCACGTTCGATCCAGGCCGCCATACTAGTCGTGATTACTGGCGCAGGCTTGCTCGGAGCGCTGCGAAGCGCCACTTGGGGTAATCCCCTGCTGCTTGCTTCGGACTTGGCGGCAAAAAATCCGAGCTCCACGCGGGCAAGCACCGACCTGGGCGAGCAGTACATGATCCTTGCCAATGGCAATGTGAACTCACCCTTCTATCAGATGGCGGTGGCCGAGTTCGAGCGAGGATCCCGGCTGCCAAACGCGTCACCTCTTCCGGAGCAAGGCTTGATCCTGATGGCGACCATTTCCGGACAGCCCGTGGACGATGCCTGGTGGAATCGCGTCATCCACAAGCTTAGTACGCGTCCTATCGGCCCCCAGGAATCGATGATGGTGCTTGGCCTGCTAGGTCAACGCTACAAAGGCGTGGCGCTGGATGATCGGCGCTTGGCCGATTCCTACACCGTTCTGGCCGAACGGGCCAACATGCCTCCTCTACAGTACGTACAACTGGGCGACCACGCACTGACCTACCTAAACGACCCGGAACTGGCGGACAGCATGTATGTCAAAGCCATCGAGCGATGCGTGAATGATCCGCCGTATGCCGGCAGATTGATCCAGGGCCTCATTTTGGACGGACGCATTCGACAGGCAAACGCCGCCGCGAGAAAGGCTGAGGAGCTAAGACTTGTCCCGGTTGGCGCGTTCGCTACGCTGGGAGCAGGAACGCACTGATGCATCGAAATGAGCAGGCGAGCAGTTGGAAGCCCTACGCCTACCTGGTGCTGGCCGCGCTGATAGCCACAATCCTGCTTTGGCCTGGTTTGACGGGATGGTTCCTGTTCGATGACGTACCCAACGTTATCAACAATGCGGACATTCAGGTGAATGAGTGGAGTTGGCATACCTTCCAGCAGGCATTCTCGGCTTATCACGGACCCATCGGCCGACCGCTCGCAACACTCAGCTTTGCGTTCAACCATATCTTGACCGGCATGGATCCTTGGTGGTTCAAGGCAACCAACTTGGGCATCCACGTTCTCAACGTCCTTCTCATAGGCTTGCTCAGCCGGTCAGTCTTGAAGTTGGCTGGCGCCTACACCCCAAGAATCGACCTGATCGCAGCAGCGATCGCACTTGTCTGGGCAATCCATCCGATCCAGGTTTCCAGCACAATGTACATCGTGCAGCGGATGGAGCTACTGGTCACAGCCTTCACCATCCTCTCGCTGCTGTCTTACATCAAGGCCCGGGAGCTCCAGATTGCGGGGCGTTCGATCGGATTGGATTGGTTTGCACTCGGCGCTGTGTCGGCAGCGGCAGCACTGCTCTGCAAAGAGAATGCGATCCTGATTCCGCTGTATGCGCTTGCGCTCGAATGGACCGTACTGCGGTTCTCTGCCTCCGAACCACGAGTCGGGCACTACCTGCGGCTGTTCTATGGCCTTGTCGCGGGCGTCTTCCTGACCGGCCTTGTGTGGTCCGCCACGCACTTCGCCGCCGGATTCGCAAGCCGGGACTTCACTGCTTACGAACGTGTCGTCACTCAGTTCCGCGTGTTACCGATGTACCTGTACTGGATTGTGTACCCGTCAACCGCGAACCTCACCTTCTACCACGACGATTTCGCGGCCTCTGGCGGACTACTCGACCCTTGGACAACAGCCGCCGGCGCATTGTTTCTTGTGTTGCTCGTCTGGTACGCCATACGATCACGCAAACAGCACCCGCTATCAGCACTCGGCATTGCGATCTTCCTATTCGCGCACGTCCTGACCAGCAGCGCGTTACCGCTCGAACTCATCTTTGAACACCGGAACTATTTTGCACTGTTCGGCGTGGTTCTTTTCGCCGCAGACAGTCTGCGACGAATTGCAACTCCATCGAACCTAGTGCCGATCCCGTTTTCGGTAAGCGCCGTCGTGGTAGCACTGGCATTCATGACCCTATTGAGAGCGGCGACCTGGGGAGACCCGATCTCCCTCGCCGCAAGCATGGCCAGGAACAACCCCGAATCGCCTCGCGCCGCGTTCGATTTGGCAGTCACCTACCTTCGATACGCGCAATTCGACCCGGCTTCGCCGCTGTATCACAAGGCGATTGCGGCATTTGAACATGCAGGCACGGTGAGGAATTCCTCGCCACTCCCGGAACAAGCCCTGATCCTGCTGGCGAACCGCAATGGTCAACTGATCGAAGAAAGGTGGTGGCAGAGCCTTGAGCACAAGATCGCGAATAATGCACTAGGACCCCAGGAGTTCACCGCGATCTATTCACTGCATGCCGCTGCCGTCAAGGGCGCTTCGCTGCCGCCTGACCACATGCAACGCCTCTTCGAGACGTTCCTGCGCAGGTATCCCGGTCACCTTGAAATGAATCTGGTGTACGCGGACTTCGCCCGAGTCGTCCTCAAGGACAGCGCCTTGGCAGCTGAGCACAAGAGGATCGCAGCAACACTCTAGATCTGCTCGAACATCTCCGACAGGATCATCGCCCAACGACGCGCTACTTGCTGATTTGCCAGTCGGTCTCGATAGTATTCCCGACCGTTGACTGCCAGCTGGAATCGATCGGTCGAGCTCTCCACCAACTGCCGGATTGCCGCGGCCAGTTCCTCCGGATCTTCAGGCGGAACCGTCTTGATGGGCGGGAACGGGATGTCGGAAGGGGTGGAAAGTAAGGATTGGCTGATGACTGCCCGGCCGGCGGCCAAGTACATGTACAGCTTGAAGGGCAGAACTCGCGCGGCCTTCTGCTCGCCCCCAAAGATGCCAAGGCACACATCGGCTGCGGCGATCTCGGCGGACAGCGCTTTCAGATCTTGCCAGCCGCGTACCCAAGCAATAGCTCCTTCACCGTGCTCGGTCAAGAACTCCGAGACCAGGTGACCTTGCTGGCCGTCACCTACTATCCGGAAATCGTATTTCTGCTCGGGCAGTAGCTTACCGATTGCCCTCAACACTGTTGAGACACCGTGCAATGGGATCAAGGTTCCGACGAACAGCACAAGAGGCCGCCTCGGCTGCGAGCACGTCGACTTGAAAGCCACGTCGTTGAACGGCTCTTCTTCGATTGCCAGAGGCAGCGATTTCACACGTGACGGCTCAAGCCCGAAGTCAAGAATGATGCGACTCTGATTTGCCTCTGTGTCAACCAATACGCAAGACGCAGCACGCAGAGCACGACCTTCAGCCCACCTGACCAGACGTGACATCACCCCCACGGCGTTTCCGACCTGGCGGTCACGAAACATCGAGTCCCAGACGGAGATGTAGCAATCAACGATGCATTGGGGTCGGAAGCGAGCTGGGAGCAATGACACCAACGACATGAAGAACAAAGACGGATACGGGACATAGACCGGTGCCGGTTTTGTCCTGTTCCACGCCAGGATTCGGAAAAGACTTCGAGCGGCCCCGAACACAATCGACGTGAGAATGAGGGCAGTCCTCCGCGGAGGAGAACGGGCCAGCTCCCACAGGCGCAAGGACTCCGGAAGCCAGGGGACACTTTCCACGACTTCGACTTGCAGATGCGACTTCAGGAGTTCAACAGTTCGACCCGCGTTGGGATAGCCACCGCCCCGAAGCCCAGGCCCAGCGACGTAGACTCTCATAGGTATCTGAGTCGCCGCAGCGTACCAATGCACATGGCACTTATCGCGACTTCCATGACAAGAATAATCATCCTGCACGCCAAGAGCGCTGCCAGCAGCTGCGCAGGCTGGATGGAAGAAGACAACACAGAGGTGACGGCCTCACGCACACCTAATCCACCAGGCACTGGCAGCGCCATGACACCCGCGACCGTCCCCCCAAACAAGGCCCCAAGAAATCGCAGCAGCTCTTGAGGAGATGCAACAACGACGTACCCCAAGCCGTACGGAAGCATTGCCAAACTGTAGAGACTTGCCGACTGAAGGAACGGCCGCTGGCTCAATTGAACCCCGATCAACCGGCGGCTGACAGACGACACGGCAGCCAACGTGGCAACGGCCGCAGCGACAACCACGACCGACCACGGCCAGTTGCTTTGACTCCTTGACAAATAGAACACGACGGCTAGAGCTCCACATATCCCAACGGAGAGGAGTTGCTCGAACAATCCGCTAACGATGGTTACTCGCATCGTGACGCCATGTCGTCCAAGCAGTATCCCGCGTCCAACAATCTGCCATACGCCGCCCGGCACGTACTTCGCGAGCAATGTCGCGCCCCATGCCACCGATAGGAAATGTTTGGGGAGCCGCATGTGAAATGCTCGCCCCAAGACAGCAAAGGCGCATGCATTGATCGCCAGATGCAGGCCAAACAAAAGACCTGCAACCACCGCTGTTTGCGCGGTGATCTGCTTCCCTGCGTCGATAAAATCGCTGCCGTTAAGTCCTACGTACCTCGCAACCGAAATGATTGCGGCAGCCGCCAATCCATAACCGGCGACGGACCTCCATGCAGACCGCTCACGCCCGATCATCGTCTTTCATCGGGACCCATCGGTGCAGATACTGAAACGTGAAGAAGGCTCGAAAGGGCCAGAAATCCAGCAGCTTAGCCGGCACCATTGTCCATGACACAGACTCCAACAGCCGCAGGTTCCGGCGCTCGCGCTCCATGCGAAGTCCAGCCTGCGCTCCAAGCGCGAAGATATCACTGCGTGCAAAGAACCGCAGATGGGTGCGGTCGTGGATTCCACGTTCGCGTGCTGGCCAGGTGCCAAACACACCTAGACTCAGAAATGTCGAAATGTGCCTGACATTTGGAAGACTGGTCACCACCCGGCCGCCGGGGCCGAGGAACCCGGCCATCCGCCTCATCACTTCGTCCGGCTGTGCCAGATGTTCGAGCACGTCGGCCAGAATGATCAAGTCGTAAGGCGCATTCTCCGCAATCCGCAGCACAACGGCATCATCGTCGATCGCGCCTTCGATCAGGATTGACATGTGCTCGCGCGCGATTGTGGCCAAGGTCCCATTTGGCTCCACGCCGACCACCGTCACACCCAAGAACTTCTCCGCAATAAGCGTTGCGGTCATTCCTGCACCGCAACCGATATCAAGAACCCGACGCGGTGCGTCCTCAATCATTGCCACCACATCAGGCCGGGCACCGGAATAGCCCCTGAAGCGTCGTCTAAGACCCGTCGAGATTGACATGCCTAGTTCGATCGCCCTGTATCGGTTGCAGGTCCGCCTCGACCGACCGGCGACTGCTGATCTCCTCGTGCGGCCTGATAGGTCAATCCGGTGATCTGCTCGGAGATAAGTCCAATCAGAAAAACAATTACCGCCGCACTGAACAAAAGCACGCTCATGTTCGTGAACCGCCCCATCGTCGCGAAGGTGTACGCGTAGTAGCCGGTACCGAGCAGGAAGAACGTTGCTGCGGTTGGTGCAAACAGCTTCAATGGCGAGTACAGCGTTGCGATCTTCAGGATGATCAGAAGAAAGCGTATGCCGTCCTTGATGGGTCGAATGTGGCTGCCGTTGCCGACGCGCTTCGCTACTGGGACCGGGACATACGCCACCGGGTAGGCACTACGGAAGAAGGCCATAGTGCTTGTCGTCGGATAGCTGAAACCGTTGGGCAACAAGTGGAGGAATTCGCGGAAGCGCGCGGCACGGACGGCGCGGAAACCCGAGGTCAGGTCGAGGATAGGGTGGCCGGTCATCCAGCTGGCTAGCCGGTTATACAGGCCATTGGCCAAGCCGCGGTGAAAATTGGCTTGCCCAGACCCGTCACGGGCGCCAACGACCATGTCATAACCCTCCTCCAGCTTGGCCAGGAGCAAGCCGATGTGGGCCGCGCTGTGCTGCCCGTCGGCGTCCATGAAGACGATGACGTCGCCCGTGGCCGCCCGGGCCCCACGCTTGATCGCGGCGCCGTTGCCCATCGAGTAGGGGGACGACAGCACCTTGACCCCATGCTCGGCCGCCACGGCAGCTGTGCTGTCACTGGAGCCGTCGTCGACCACGATCAGTTCGGCCTCGGGCCATTGCTCCCGCAGGGCAGGCAGTGTCCTGGCCAGGCCCTCGGCCTCGTTCTTAGCAGGTAGTACTACGGAAACGCGCATCCCCTCCCCCCTTTGCCTGCACAGAGTAGGCGATAGGGCCTCCCCCAGGAAGGTGCAGGCGTCCCCGTTTTCTTAATGGGGCTGCGGCCGCGGGACTGCACAAACGTGCGCGCGGTCCGCTCCCCAGGCAACAGGATTGCGGTACAGTCCGATCGGGGAATCACAGGGGGCTCCATGAGCACCGTTGCCACTGCCAATCTGGTGGGGATCACCGGCATTGCCCGGCGCCTCGTGCTGGATGGGGCGCTGGAAGACACGGCCGCCCGCCAGGCGCTGGCGAACGCCACCAGTCTCAAGCAGCCCATCGCCGCCTACCTGGCCGAGAAGCGCCTGGTAACACCGGGACAGATGGCCGCTGCCAACTCGGTCGAGTTTGGCGTACCGCTGCTCGATGCGTCAGCATTCGACCCGAAGCAGTCCGCAATCAAGGTCGTCAACGAAGCTCTGATCCGCAAGCACACTGTGCTGCCGCTGTTCAAGCGCGGCAACCGGCTGTTCATCGGCATTGCAGATCCGACCAACAACCAAGCCCTGGAAGAGATCAAGTTCCAGACGAACCTGGCGATCGAGCCCATCCTGGTCGACGAAGACCGGATCAAGCGCTGCATCGATACGTGGCTGGAGGCCAGCGATGCGCTGGGCGACACGGTCGGCGATTCGGAGGGTCTTGAGTCCCTCGACGTCTCCGGCGGCGATGCCGACCTGTCCAACGAAAGCGGTGTGGACGTCAAGACCGACGACACCCCCGTAGTGAAGTTCGTCAACAAGGTGCTCGTGGATGCGATCCGCAAGGGCGCTTCCGACATCCATTTCGAGCCCTACGAAACCGAGTACCGTGTGCGCCTGCGCATCGACGGACTACTCAAGCAGGTCGCCAAGGTGCCGACCAGCCTGCAGGCCCGCATCGCAGCACGCATCAAGGTGATGGCCCAGCTCGACATCGCCGAGAAACGCGTTCCGCAGGACGGCCGCATCAAGCTCAACATCTCCAAGACCAAGCAGGTCGACTTCCGCGTCAGCACCCTGCCGACCCTGTTCGGCGAGAAGGTGGTGATGCGTATCCTCGACGGCAGCGCCGCCAAGCTGGGCATCGACAAGCTCGGCTACGAGGACGCCCAGCGCGCTCTCTACGAGCAGGCCCTGGCCAAGCCCTACGGCATGGTGCTGGTCACCGGCCCGACCGGTTCGGGCAAAACGGTATCGCTGTACACCGGCCTGAACATCCTCAACGACGAGCAGCGCAACATCTCCACCGTCGAGGACCCGGTCGAAATCCGCGTGCCGGGCATCAACCAGGTGCAGATGAACGTCAAGCGCGGCATGACCTTCGCCGCCGCGCTGCGCAGCTTCCTGCGCCAGGACCCGGACGTGATCATGGTCGGCGAAATCCGCGACCTGGAAACGGCCGAAATCGCCATCAAGGCCGCCCAGACCGGTCACATGGTGCTGTCCACCCTGCACACCAACGATGCGCCGCAGACCATCGCGCGCCTGATGAACATGGGCGTGGCGCCCTTCAACATCACCTCGTCGGTGACCCTCGTCATCGCCCAACGCCTTGCCCGGCGCCTGCACGACTGCAAGCGCGAAGTGCACCTGCCGGAGCATGCGTTGCTGGCCGAGGGTTTCAAGCCTGAAGAGATCGCCGACGGCCTGAAGATCTACGAGGCGGTCGGCTGCGCCGACTGCACCGAGGGTTACAAGGGCCGAACCGGCATCTACCAGGTGATGCCGATGACAGATGAGATCCAGGCGATCGTGCTCGCCGGCGGCAACGCCATGCAGATCGCCGAGGCCGCACTGCGGTCCGGCGTCAACGACCTTCGCCAGTCGGCGATGCTGAAAGTCAAGAACGGCGTTACCAGCCTCGCCGAAATCAACCGTGTAACCAAGGACTAAACCATGTCCGCGACTCGCATTGCCACCAAGCCCAACCCCGTGCGCCGCGCCGAGGCCCTGCCTGTTTTCACCTGGCAGGGCACCGACAAGCGCGGCAAGGTGATGAAGGGCGAGCAGAACGCCAAAAACGCCAACGCTTTGCGCGCCGAGTTGCGCAAGCAGGGCATCACGCCCAAGGTGGTCAAGCCCAAGGGCAAGCCGCTGTTCGGCGCCGCCGGCAAGCGCATCACCCCGCTCGACATCGCGGTGTTCAGCCGCCAGATCGCGACGATGATGAAGTCGGGTGTGCCCATCGTGGGAGCGATGGAAATCATCGCCAACGGCAACAAGAACCCGCGCATGGTGAAACTGGTCAATTCGGTGCGAGCCGATATTGAAAGCGGCTCTTCGTTGTACGAAGCACTGAACAAGCACCCAGTCCAGTTCGACGAGCTTTACCGCAACCTGGTCAAGGCTGGTGAATCGGCAGGTGTGCTTGAGGTCGTTCTCGACACGGTCGCCACCTACAAGGAAAACATCGAAGCCCTGAAGGGCAAAATCAAGAAGGCGATGTTCTACCCGGCGATGGTCATTGCAGTGGCCTTGATCGTCAGCTCGATCCTGCTGGTGTTCGTCGTGCCGCAGTTCGAAGAGGTCTTCAAGGGCTTCGGTGCCGACCTGCCCGCCTTCACCAAGCTGATCGTGGCCTTGAGCCGCTTCATGGTCGCTTGGTGGTTCGTGATTCTGGCGGGGGTGATAGGCGCGATCGTGGCGTTCATCATGGCCAAGAACCGATCGGTGGCGTTCTCCCGATTGCTCGACCGGATGATCCTGAAGGTTCCGGTCGTCGGCCAGATCATGCACAACTCGGCCATCGCCCGCTTCTCCCGCACCCTTGCGGTGACCTTCAAGGCCGGCGTGCCGCTGGTCGAGGCGCTGGACACGGTCGCCGGCGCCACCGGCAACGTCCTGTACGAAGACGCCGTGCGCAACATCCGCGATGACGTTGCGGTCGGTTACCCGGTCAACGTGGCGATGAAGCAGGTCAACCTGTTCCCGCACATGGTCGTCCAGATGACGGCGATCGGCGAAGAGGCCGGTGCGCTCGACACCATGCTGTTCAAGGTCGCCGAGTTCTACGAGCAGGAGGTCAACAACGCGGTGGACGCGCTGGCCAGCCTGCTGGAGCCGCTGATCATGGTGTTCCTGGGCGTGATCGTCGGTGGCATGGTGATCGCCATGTACCTGCCGATCTTCAAGCTGGCCGCCACGGTCGGCTGATCGCCACGCCAGCACTACTTAGGCCACAATCCGACGCATGGCATTCCTAGATCAGAACCCCGCCATCGGTTTTCCGCTGGCGGCCGGGCTCGGCCTGTTGGTCGGCAGCTTCCTCAACGTGGTGATCCTGCGGCTGCCCAAGCGGCTGGAGTGGCAGTGGCGGCGCGACAGCCGCGAGGTCCTGGGCGAGCCGGAGACCTACGATCCGCCACCGCCAGGCATCGTGATCGAGAGATCGCACTGCCCGCACTGCAAGCACCAATTGGCCTGGTACGAGAACATTCCGGTGTTCAGCTACCTGGCGCTGCGCGGCCGTTGCCGCAGCTGCAAGGCTCCCATCTCGCCGCAGTACCCGCTGGTCGAGTTGCTGACCATGCTGCTGGTGGTCGCCTGCGTGTGGCGCTTCGGTTTCGGCTGGCAGGGCTTTGGTGCGATCGTCTTCACCTGCTTCCTGATCGTGCTGTCGGGGATCGATCTGCGCACGCAGCTGTTGCCCGACCAGCTGACGTTGCCGCTGATGTGGCTGGGGTTGATAGCGGCTTCGGACAATCTCTATTTCCCGGCCAAGCCGGCTCTGCTCGGCGCGGTCGCGGGCTATCTGAGCCTGTGGACGGTCTGGTGGCTGTTCAAGCAGCTCACCGGCAAGGAAGGCATGGGGCATGGCGACTTCAAGTTGCTTGCCGCCATTGGCGCCTGGACGGGGCTCAAGGGCATCCTGCCGACGATCCTGCTGTCGTCGCTGGTCGGCGCGATCATCGGCTCGATCTGGCTGGCGATGAAGGGGCGCGATCGTGCTACGCCGATTCCGTTCGGACCGTACCTGGCCATTGCCGGGTGGATCGCGTTCTTCTGGGGCGAGCAGATTGTTGGGACCTATATGCGGGTCTCCGGGTTGCGCTGAGGGTTGCCCTCACCCCAAGAGCCGCCCTCACCCCAACCCCTCTCCCGCAAGCGGGAGAGGGGCTCAAGATATGATTCGCGCATGAGCGATTTCATCATTGGCATCACCGGCGGCGTCGCATCCGGCAAGAGCGTCGTCACGCGTCGGTTCGAGGAACTCGGGATTGTCGTGGCCGATGCCGATGTCGCCGCCCGCGCCGCGGTGGCGCCGGGGTCGGCGGGGTTGGCCGAAGTCGTCGCTTCGTTCGGGAATGATGTCCTGGCCGCCGACGGCGGTCTCGATCGGGCAGCCATGCGGAAGCGGGTCTTTGGCGATGAGGCCGCGCGACGACGCCTGGAAGCAATCATCCATCCGCGTGTGCGCATCGCATTGCACGAGGCCTGTCTGGCGGCCTCCGGTCCCTACGCAATTGCCGCGATCCCGTTGCTGACCGAGGGCGGTGGCCGCGAGGCCTATCCGTGGCTGGCGCGGATCCTGGTGGTCGATGTGCCGGTCGCTGCGCAGCGGGCTCGGTTGATGGCGCGCGACGGTGTCGATGCGGCCTTGGCGGACAAGATGATCGCGGCGCAGGCCACGCGTTCGCAGCGTCTGGCTGTTGCAGATGATGTGCTGGTCAACGATGGGTCGCTTGATGCGCTGGATGCGCCCATTGCTGCGCTGGATCGCAGGTATCGGGCGTTGGCGGCGGCCAGGTAGCGGGCTGCCCTCACCCCAACCCCTCTCCCGCAAGCGGGAGAGGGGCTCCTGGGGCCATCCGTCTCGCCCCAACGCCTGCAGTCCCTTCTCCCGCTCGCGGGAGAAGGTGCCCGGAGGGCGGATGAGGGCGGCCTTTCGCGGCCCCCTTCGGGTGCCCTCACCCCAACCCCTCTCTCGCAAGCGGGAGAAGGGCTCAAGAGCGAACGTCAGGTCGGCCAGAGGCTGCGGATCGCGGCCACGCCCTGGGCGCCGTGCGCACGGGCTTCGTCGACGTCATCAGGGCCAAGTCCGCCGATCGCATAGATCGGCAGCGACACATGCTCACGCAGGGCAGCGAACGCATCCCAGCCGATGCCGGCAACCCCGGGATGGCTCGGCGTCGCCTTGACGCTGCCGAGCACTACGAAATCGCAGGCCAATGCCTCTGCGGCGATCAGGTCCTCGAGGACATGGCAGGACGCCGCCAGCGGTAATTCGGGCGGTAGCGGCCGCTCACGCTGCGCGTGCAGCAGCGCCGACGGGAGGTGCAGGCCGGCACCCAGTTCCAGTGCGAGCGCGGCATCGGCGTTGATCAGTACTTCGGCACCCGCTTGCCGGCAGCGCTGCACGGCCTGGCTCGCGAGTGACCGCCAATGCGCCGGATCGATCCCCGGCGCACGCAGCTGGACGCGGCGGATGCCGGCCGCCAGTGCGGCTTCCAGTTGCAGCAGCCAGTGCGCGTCGTCGTCGGGTGTCGGAGTCACCAGATAGTGCGATGGCTGCAACAGGGCGGCCACCACTGGGCGGTCTGCCGGCGGCATCGCATAGCTGGCGAGCTTGTGCGGCGGCACCCACACCAGGGCCTGCCCCTCGCGTCCGCGCGCGTTGCCGCGCCAGTGGGCGACCATGCGTACGTCCAGGCGCAGGCGCTTGTCCGGGTAGAGCTGCGGCACCGTGATCAGGGGCGCGCCCAGTTCGACGTCGATGCCGAGTTCTTCGTGGAGCTCGCGCACTAGCGCGTCTTCGGCCGACTCGCCAGGCTCGTGTTTGCCGCCGGGGAATTCCCACAGGCCAGCCAGGTCGCGACCTTCGGTGCGTCGCGCCAGCAGGATGCGGCCGCGGGCGTCGCGGATGACGCCGGCGACGACTTCCACGATGCGCGTGGGCGCCGACCTGTCGTGGACGGGCGGGTTCGGGGAAACGGCTGGAGGGGGATGGCCGGTCATGGTGTCGGGGCTATGGGCGGTCTGCCCTCACCCCAACCCCTCTCCCGCAGGCGGGAGAGGGGCTTCAGAGCATAGTCCGAGCGGTGGTCAGGCGATCTGCCCATGGCAGTGCTTGTACTTCTTGCCGCTGCCGCAGGGGCACGGGTCGTTGCGGCCGACATTGGCGAAGGCGTCGTTGCCGCCGGCCAGCGCGCGCGCCTGCGCGGCTTCTTCGTCGGCGCCGTAGCCGCCCACGTCGGCGTGCTGGAACTGCATCTGCCGGGCCTGCGCCTCGGCAGCGGCGCGCTCCTGCGCTTCCAGGGCGGCGACTTCGTCCTCGCTGCGGATGCGCACGCGCGCCAGCAGGGTGACGACTTCGCGCTTGACCTTCTCCAGCATCTCGCTGAACAGCTCGAACGCTTCCTTCTTGTACTCCTGCTTGGGCTGCTTCTGCGCGTAGCCGCGCAGGTGGATGCCCTGGCGCAGGTAGTCCATGCGCGCAAGATGCTCCTTCCAGTTCTGGTCGAGCACGTTGAGCATGATGTGCTTTTCCAGCATGCGCATGGTCTCGGCGCCAAGCTGGGTCTCACGCTCGCTGAAGTGACCCAGCACGGCCTGCTGCACGCGCTCCTCGATGGTCTCGGCGTCGAGCTCGTCGCTCTCCTTCGCCATCGCCACCAGCGGCACGGCCACGCCGAATTCCTGCTCCAGCGTCGCTTCCAGGCCCGGCAGGTCCCACTGTTCGTCGATCGAATTGAGCGGAACGAAGCGGGCGACGGTGTCGGCGACGACGTCGCTGCGCAGGCCTTCGATGTTCTCTTCGACGTTCTCGGCTTCGAGCAGTTCGTTGCGCTGGGCGTAGATCACCTTGCGCTGGTCGTTGTTGACGTCGTCGAAGTCAAGCAGGTTCTTGCGGATGTCGAAGTTGTGGGCCTCGACCTTGCGCTGCGCATTGGCGATCTGCTTGGACACCAGCGGGCTTTCGATGATGTCGTCTTCCTTCAGGCCCATGCGCGCCATCACGCGCTGCACCCAGTCGGCGGCGAAGATGCGCATCAGGTTGTCTTCGAGCGACAGGTAGAAGCGGCTCGAACCCGGGTCGCCCTGGCGACCGGCGCGACCGCGCAGCTGGTTGTCGATGCGGCGGCTCTCGTGACGCTCGGTGCCGACGATGTGCAGGCCACCGGCATCCTTGACGGCCTCGTGGCGTGCCTGCCATTCCGACTTCAGTCGCGCCCTGGTGACTTCGTCCAGCTCGCCGCCGTTGCTGGCTTCGAGCAGGGTCACTTCGTTCTCGAGCGAACCGCCGAGCACGATGTCGGTACCGCGGCCGGCCATGTTGGTGGCGATGGTGATCGCGCCCGGGCGGCC
This sequence comes from Lysobacter sp. Soil_N_23, assembly GCF_057656135.1. NCBI lineage: Bacteria > Pseudomonadati > Pseudomonadota > Gammaproteobacteria > Lysobacterales > Lysobacteraceae > Lysobacter > Lysobacter sp. Soil_N_23. The sequence goes on along the minus strand of NZ_JBDGKY010000002.1, from coordinate 140,624 downwards.
GGCCTGCGCTACGATCTGCGCTTCGCGCTCGTGCTGCTTGGCGTTGAGCACTTCGTGGTGGATGCCGGCATCGCGCAGCTGCTGGCTGAGCATCTCCGACACTTCGATCGAAGTGGTGCCGACCAGCACCGGCTGCTTGCGGGCGTTGGCGTCCTTGATCTCGGCCAGCACCGCGCGGTACTTGCCGGCGCGGTTGAGGAACACCGCGTCGGCATGGTCCTTGCGCTGCACCGGCTGGTGGGTCGGGATCACGATGACTTCCAGGCCGTAGATGCTCTGGAACTCGTACGCTTCGGTGTCGGCCGTACCGGTCATGCCGGACAGCTTGTTGTACATGCGGAACAGGTTCTGGAAGGTGATGCTCGCCAGCGTCTGGTTCTCGCGCTGGACCGGCACGCCTTCCTTCGCCTCGACCGCCTGGTGCAGGCCGTCGGACCAGCGGCGACCGGCCAGGGTGCGGCCGGTGAACTCGTCGACGATCACCACTTCGCCGTCGCGGACGATGTAATCGACGTCGCGCTGGTAGATGGCGTGCGCGCGCATGGCGGCGTTGAGGTGGTGGACGACGCCCAGGTTCTGCGCGCCGTACAGCGAATCGTCTTCACCCTGCAGGATGCCGGCCTGGCGCAGCAGCGTCTCGGCGTGCTCCTGGCCGGATTCCGACAGGTGCACCTGCTTGCTCTTCTCGTCGACCCAGTAGTCGCCCTCGCCTTCTTCCGTGGCCTGGCGGACCAGGTTCGGGACGAGGCGGTTGACCTTGATGTACAGCTCCGGCGACTCGTCGGCCGGGCCGGAGATGATCAGCGGGGTGCGCGCCTCGTCGATCAGGATCGAGTCGACCTCGTCGACGATCGCGTAGTTGAGGCCGCGCTGGAAACGGTCTTCCTTCGACAGCGCCATGTTGTCGCGCAGGTAGTCGAAGCCGAATTCGTTGTTGGTGCCGTAGGTGATGTCGCAGCCGTAGGCGGCGTGCTTGTCGCCGTGCGGCATGCCCGGGTAGACCACGCCGACAGACAGGCCCAGCCAGTTGTACACGCGGCCCATCCAGGCCGAGTCGCGGCGGGCGAGGTAGTCGTTGACGGTGACGACGTGGACGCCCTTGCCTTCCAGGGCGTTGAGGTAGACCGGCAGGGTGGCCACCAGGGTCTTGCCTTCGCCGGTGCGCATCTCGGCGATCTTGCCCAGGTGCAGGACCATGCCGCCGATCAGCTGGACGTCGTAATGGCGCATGCCCAGGACGCGGCGCGAGGCCTCGCGGCAGACGGCGAACGCCTCCGGCAGCAGCTTGTCGAGTGATTCGCCGTCGGCGATGCGCTTCTGGAACTCGGCAGTCTTGGCCTGCAGCTCAGCGTCGCTGAGCTTCTCCATCTGCGGCTCGAGGGCGTTGATCTTGAGGACGGAGCGTTGCAGTTGGCGCAGCAGGCGATCGTTGCGACTACCGAAAACGCGGGTAAGCAGGCTGTTGAGCATGTACGGGTCCGGAAAGCGGAACAGGGGAACCAGCAGGCAGGACGCACTCAGAGTGCACGTCCGCCAGCAAGTTCCCCGGAAGGAGGTCGGCTTGAAATGGAATCGGGGCGCCGAGCGCCCCGATCGCATCGAGCCTGAACTGTGGCCAGTCCGATTGTAGCGTGGGGGCGAGGGTCGGTGCTTGCAAGGCGGTGAAGCGGGCCCTCACCCCAACCCCTCTCCCGCAAGCGGGCGAGGGGCTATCAGTCCCTTCTCCCGCTTGCGGGCGAGGGGCTATGAGTCCCTTCTCCCGCTTGCGGGAGAAGGTGCCCGGAGGGCGGATGAGGGCTGCTTTTCGCGACTGCCCTCACCCCAGCCCTCTCCCGCAAGCGGGAGAGGGAGCAAAGCATCAACCCTTGATCTGCATCTTCAGCGGCGACTGCTGGCTGAGGAAGTTGCGCGGATTGACCACGCGGCCGTTCTCCCACACCTCGAAGTGCACATGGGCGCCGGTGGAGCGGCCCGTCGAACCGGCCTTGGCGATTTCCTGGCCGGCACGGACCAGCTCGCCGACCTTGTGGGTCAGGCGCGAGTTGTGGGCATAACGGGTGACGTAGCCGTTGCCATGGTCGACCTCGATCACGTTGCCGTAGCCCGAGCGCACGCCCGAGTAGCTGACCACGCCATCGGCCACGGCCAGGACCGGGTCACCGACGTTGGCCTTGAAGTCCAGGCCCTTGTGGTTGGCGTGGCCGCCATTGAACGGATCGGCGCGACCGCCGAAGCCGGAGGTGATGTAGCTGCCGGCGATCGGCTCGCGGCCCGGGACCGCGTTCATGTCGAGCTGGCGGTTGAACAGCAGCGACTCGAGCACCGAGAGCTGTTCGCCCGAGGCCTGGAACTGCTGGCCCAGGGTCGCCATGCCTTCGTCGAGCTCGGCCTTGGTCATGTCGCGGACCGGACCGGCGCCACCGACGCCTACCGGCTTGTCGAAATCGAACTCGCCGTCCTGGAGCTGGCCGATGCGGGTCAGGCGCTCACCGAGGGCGTTGAGGCGGTTGGCCTCGGCCTGCAGCTCGCCCATGCGGGCGGCCAGGGCATTGATCTCGCGCTGGGCGTCACGGCGGGTGGCCGCGATCAGCGCTTCCTGATTGTCGGACTTGTTGCGCAGCAGGACGTTGTCGGCAATGCCGGCGCCTGCACCGATCGCCGCGCCACTGCCCACAAGCAGGGCGATGGCCAGGGCGGGACGCTGCGCTCCCCAGTAACCGGCCTGCTGCAACCAATGCGACAGCTGGGCGCGGGTTTTGTTTACGATGGATGGATAGGTCATGTCTTATGTCTGATTCCAAGCCCAGGAACCCCAAGAGAGGTCCTTCGACTCCGCAAGCCGCGCTTGATGCGCTGCTGGCCGAGCCCGCTGGTGGCCCAATTCGTCGTGCCTTGTGGCTCGAACAACTGGACCTACGGTTACGCCCACACCTGCCCCCGTCTCTGGCCGCGCATGCGCGGCTGGCCAATTACGAACGAGGCAGGCTCGTGTTTGTCGTCGACGCCCCGGTATGGCGTGCCAAGTTGCGGCTCGCTGCCCCGGAACTGCTCGACGCGGCCCGTTCCGTCGGGCTGGATGCGGCTGAACTGATCGTCAAAACGACAACTCCGACGACTGCCTCCCCACAATCGGATCGGAAAGCCAAACCCATCTCAGCGACTGCACTGCTAGCACTGCAGGCCGCTCTGGCATCCCTGAAAGATCCGGACTCTGCCGACTCCTAGGGCTGCCGCCGAACCAGATCGACCTTGGCAAACTTGTTGCCGGGGTCCATCGATTGGCTGCGGTCGGGGCATGCTAAAGGCCCAACCCTTTGAATTTGTTAAAGGGTTGGAAACAATTTGATATGATTTCGTTAAAGAATTGTTAAAGCGTCACGTGATGTTCACGTCTGTGACGTCCTTCCAATTCATGTAACCGTTTGCCGCATCGGGCAATCCGGGATCCCCGGAAACGGTACGGACCACGCTTCAGGCGGTGGCGGGGACGCCGTAGGCGACCGGTGCCGGCGTGGCATCGGTTTCACTGAACGTGACTTCGTCCCAGGCTGAACGCTCGGCGAGCAGCGCGCGGACCAGCTTGTTGTTGAGCGCATGGCCCGACTTGAAGCCGACGTAGGTGCCGATGACCGGGTGACCAGCCAGGTAGAGGTCGCCGACCGCGTCGAGGATCTTGTGGCGGACGAACTCGTCGGCGTAGCGCAGGCCGTCGTCGTTGAGGACGCGGAATTCGTCGAGGACGATCGCGTTGTCCATCGAGCCGCCCAGGCCGAGGTTGCGCTCGCGCATGTACTCCAGGTCGCGCATGAAGCCGAAGGTGCGGGCGCGGCTGACTTCCTGGATGTAGTTGGCGGTGGAGAACTCCACCACCGCGCGCGACTGCGAGGCCGGGATGGCCGGGTGGTCGAACTGCACGGTGAAGTCCAGGCGGAAGCCATCAAAGGGCTCGAACCGCGCGACCTTGTCGCCGTCGCGTACTTCCACCGGGCGCTTGATGCGGATGAAACGCTTGGGCGCTTCCTGCTCGGCGATGCCGGCCGACTGCAGCAGGAACACGAACGGGCCGGAGGAGCCGTCCATGATCGGCACTTCGGCCGCCGACAGTTCCACATAGATATTGTCGATGCCCAGCCCGGCCAGGGCCGACAGCAGGTGCTCGACGGTCTGGATCTTGGCCGGCCCGCTGCTCAGGCCCGTGCACAGGGTGGTCTCGGTGACGAGTTCCGCGCTGGCAGGCACTTCCACCACCGGATCGAGATCGATACGGCGGAACACGATGCCGGTATCGACCGGGGCCGGACGCAGGGTAAGGAAGACCTTCTCACCGCTGTGCAGGCCCACGCCGGTGGCGCGGATCACGTTCTTGAGGGTGCGCTGGCGCAGCATCTGGGCAAACCTGTCGGGGGCAGACCTGTTATGGACTGGGACGCTGGGACGCATCCATGCGCGTCCGGAATATGTAGGGCCGCGGCCAGGCAGATGCAAATCGTTCTCGCCTGAACGGCGCGAAAGAATACCACCGGGCCGCCTGAACCTTAACGGAAATCGGTCACTGTCCGGCCTTCTGGGCCGGGCAAGATGACCGGTCGGCCTGCTTTTGCAGGGCCGACCGGCCTAAAGCCCCGCGTGGGAGGCCCAAGGGACTACTAGGGGACGACGACGTTCTTGCTCCTCCCCCTGCTCGCAGGGGGAGGCTGGGAGGGGGTCGCGAGGCCCGCAGGGCCAAGCTCGCCGCTGCGCGGCTCGCTACCCCTCCCCAACCCTCCCCTGCAAGCAGGGGAGGGAGTTTTCGCTTACCTCAGTCCGCCTGGCGGCGCAGGAACGCCGGGATGTCCAGGTAGCTGCTGTCGCTGCCGAAGTCGGCCACGGCCGGCGACGACGACGACGGCTCGGCCGTACGGGCACTGGTGCCGCCGCGCAGGCTGTTGCCGAAGCTCGGGCGCACCGGGGCGGCCATGTCTTCCATCGCGCCGAACTCCGGCTGGCCGGTGGTGGCATTGCGCACCAGGGTGATCGGGGCGCGCAGCGCTTCCTTCTCGCTGCCACGAACGGACTGGCGGGAGACGGCACGGTTGAGGCCGGTGGCGACCACGGTGACCTTGACCTCGTCCTGCATGTCCGGGTCGAGCACGGTGCCGATGACGACGGTGGCGTCTTCGGAGGCGAAGTTCTCGATGGTGCGACCGACTTCGTCGAACTCGGCCATCGTGAAGTCCGGACCGGCAGTGATGTTGACCAGGATGCCGTTGGCGCCGGACAGGTTGACGTCGTCGAGCAGCGGGTTCTGGATCGCCGACTCGGCGGCGGCCTGCGCGCGGTCGTCGCCGCGTGCGGAACCGGTGCCCATCATCGCCAGGCCCATCTCGCTCATCACGGTGCGCACGTCGGCGAAGTCGACGTTGATCAGGCCCGGGCGGACGATCAGGTCGGCGATGCCCTGCACGGCGCCGAGCAGCACGTCATTGGCGGCGCGGAAGGCCTGGATCATCGTGGCGTTGCGGCCCAGCACGGTGATCAGCTTCTCGTTGGGGATGGTGATCAGCGAGTCGCAGTGGTGGCTCAGTTCCTCGATGCCCTTGAGCGCCACCTGCATGCGGCGGCGACCCTCGAACGGGAACGGCTTGGTGACCACGGCGACGGTCAGGATGCCCATCTCCTTGGCCAGCTGCGCCACCACCGGCGCGGCGCCGGTACCGGTGCCACCGCCCATGCCGGCGGTGATGAACACCATGTCGGCACCGGTCAGGGCGTCCATGATGCGCTCGCGGTCTTCCAGGGCAGCCTGGCGGCCGACCTCGGGGTTGGCGCCGGCACCGAGACCCTTGGTCACGTTGCTGCCGAGCTGCAACTGCAGCTTGGCGCCACAGTTCTTGATCGCCTGCGCGTCGGTGTTGGCGGTGATGAACTCCACGCCATCGACATTGCCGCTGACCATGTGCGCAACAGCGTTGCCGCCGCCACCGCCCACGCCAACGACCTTGATCACCGCGTTCGGGGCCATTTTTTCAACCAGTTCGAAATGTGCCATGTCGTCGTCCTCGTTATGTGTTGCTAGTTATGTGTCGTGTTGCTTTCGAAGTACTGGTGCTGCCTGCCGCTCTTCGCCGTCGCCTCGCCTGCCCTCTTGGCCCGGGCTCCCTGCCCGGACCGGGAACCGGCGTCGGCAGCCGCCGCGTCGATTCCGTGCTTCTCGAATCCGTGCTTGCAGCGCTTCCGACCATCGTCAGAACTCGCCGCGATACCAGTTCTTGAGCTTGCTGAAGAAGCTGCCGGCGCGACCGGTGGAAATCACCGGGCGACGCGGGTGCTCGATCTGGCTGCCCATCAACAAAAGACCCACGCCGGTGGCATGCACCGGGTTGCCGACCACTTCGCCCAGGCCGGTGACGTGCTGCGGAATGCCCACGCGCACCGGCATCTGCAGCATTTCCTCGGCCAGCTCGACCACGCCTTCCATCTTTGCCGCGCCGCCGGTCAGGACCATGCCGGCGCGGACGTGATGCTCGAAGCCGCTGCGGCGCAGTTCGGCCTGGATCATTTCGAAGATTTCCTCGTAGCGCGCCTGCACTGCCTGCGCCAGCGAGGCACGCGGCATGCGCCGTGGCGGACGGTCGCCGACGCTGGGCACCTGGATCGATTCCTCGGCGGTCGCCATCTGCGCCAGCGCGCAGGCGTAGCGGACCTTGATCTGCTCGGCCTCCGGCGTCGGCGTGCGCAGCATGTGGGCGATGTCCTCGGTGACCTTGTCGCCGGCGATCGGCAGGCTCGCGCTGTGCGCGATCGCGCCGCCGACGAACACGGCGATGTCGGTGGTACCGGCGCCGATGTCGACCAGGATGACGCCGAGCTCGCGCTCGTCGGAGGTCAGCACGGCCTGGCTGGACGCCAGCACGCTCAGGACGAGATCGTCGATCTGCAGGCCGCAGCGCTGCACGCACTTGCTGATGTTGGCCGCGGCCGACTGCGCGCACACCACCAGGTGCGCATGCACCTCCAGGCGCACGCCGGTCATGCCGACGGGGTTGCGGATGCCGTCCTGGGAATCGTCGAGCACGTAGTCGCGCGGGATGGCGTGCAGGATCTTCTGGTCGGCGGGAATCGCGACGGCCTTGGCCGCTTCGAGTACGCGGTCGAGATCGCCGTAGGTCACCTCGCCGTCGCGGATCGGGGCGATGCCCTGCGAGTTGCGGCATTGCACGTGGTTGCCGGAGATCGAGGCGTAGACCGAGCGGATCTCGCAGCCGGCCATCAGCTCGGCTTCTTCGATCGCGCGCTGGATCGACTGCACCGTCGACTCGATGTCGACGACCACGCCGCGCTTGAGACCGCGCGATTCGTGCGAGCCGATGCCGATCACCTCGATCGGGTTGCCCGGCGAGTACTCGCCGACCAGCGCCACCACCTTCGAGGTGCCGATGTCGAGACCAACGATCAGCGACTTGTCGCCCTTGCGATTCATACCAACACGCTCATGATTGTCCTTGCGGTTGTTGCGGCACGGCCGCCGGCGCCGGTACCGGCGCCCACGTCAGTGCAAAACCATTGGTGTAGCGAAGGTCGGCGCGCTTGAGCACCTGCGCCTGCTGCGCCAGCAGCTGCGGCATCAGGCGCACGAAGCGACCGATGCGTGCGCGTGCCTCGCTGCGGCCGACCACGATCCGGGCACCGTTGTCGAGCCCGAGCGTCCAGCTGCCGCGCGGATCCAGCGCGACTTCCTTGACATCCAGGCCGAGCGGCGCGAACTGCGCGCGCGATTCGTTGTAGAGCGTCACGACATCGGCCACGCGCGCGTGCGGACCGCCCAGCTGCGGCAATCCCGGCGGAACCTCGATGCCCTTGGCCGGGAACAGCTTGCCCTGCTGCGACAGCAGCAGGTCCTTGTCCCAGCGCGCGAACGGTCGGTGCTCGACCACGATCACTTCCAGCACGTCCGGCCAGCGCTTGCGCACCTGCGCGTGCTCGACCCACGGCAGTTTCGACACCGCGTCCTGGGCGGCGACAAGGTCGACGGCGAAGAATCCACGCTGCGCATACGGCATGACCGTGCGGCGCAGCAACGCCTCGTCGACGCGCTCGAACTGGCCGGTCGCGCGCAGCTTCTGCAGCGGCCACTGGCTGGCGCCGATCCAGCCGTTGAGCACGGCCACGATCGGCAGCACGACCAGCGCCAGCGCGAGGATCCAGCCAACGATGCGAAGCATGGCGTTCACGCCGGCGCACCTCCCGCGGCCTGGGCGAGGCTCGACTCGAGCACGCGCCAGCACAGTTCATCGAACTCGATGCCGACCTGGCGCGCGGCCTTGGGCACCAGCGAATGGCTGGTCATGCCGGGCGCGGTGTTCACTTCGAGCAGGTAGAGCGCACCGGTGGTGCGGTCGCGCATGAAGTCGACGCGGCCCCAGCCGTGGCAGCCAGCCGACACGAAGGCTTCCTGCGCCAGGCGCCGGATGGTGTCTTCCTCGGCGCCTTCCAGGCCCGGGCACAGGTACTGCGTGTCATCGGCGATGTACTTCGCGTGGTAGTCGTACCACTCGCCCTTGGGGACGATGCGGATCGACGGCAACGCCACGTGCCGGCCGCCGATGAGCAGCATCGGCACGGTCAGTTCCTCGCCGTCGATCAGCTGCTCCATCAGCAGCTCGCCCGGGTAATGAGCGGCATGCTCGACGGCGGCATCGAGGTCGGAGTCGGCGAGCACGCGCGACACGCCGACGCTGGAGCCTTCGCTCGACGGCTTGATGAACACCGGCAGGCCCAGTTCGCGCGCGGCGGCATGCACGTCGGCACCGGGCGACAGGCGCACGTAGCGCGGCGTCGGCAGGCCTTCGCTCAGCCACACCTGCTTGGTGCGGATCTTGTCCATGGTCAGCGCCGAACCGAGCACGTTGGAGCCGGTGTACGGCACGCCGAGCGCTTCGCACAGGCCCTGCAGGACGCCGTCTTCGCCGCCGCCCTTGTTGCCATGCAGGATGTTGAACACGCGATCGACACTGCCGGCGCGGATCGCATCGACCAGGGCCGGGATGCCGTCGACCGCGAACGCGTCGATGCCGCGCGAGCGCAGCGCGTCGAGCACGTTGCGACCGGAGTCGAGCGAGACCTCGCGTTCGGCACTGGTGCCGCCCATCAGCACGGCGACGCGGCCGAACACGGCAGGATCGCTGACCTGGGCCGGGCCGATCGGGAACTGCGCGCTCACTTCTTCTCTCCGTTGGAGGTTCCATTGAATCCGTTGGCAGCGATCTGCTGCGCGGCGTAGCCGATGTCGCCGGCGCCCATCATCAGCAGCAGATCACCGTCGTTGAGGACGTCGGGCAGCACGCTCGCGAGGTCGGCCGCGCCATTGACGACGATGGGATCGATGCGGCCCCGCGCGCGGATCGCGCGCGCCAGCGACTTGGCATCGGCACCGGCGATGGGCGCCTCGCCGGCCGGGTAGACCTCGGTCAGCACGAGCACGTCGACGCTGGACAGCACCGCGGCAAACTCGTCGAACAAGTCGCGGGTACGGCTGTAGCGGTGCGGCTGGAAGGCAACCACCAGACGCTTGTCGGACCAGCCGCCACGCGCGGCGGCGAACACCGCCTCCAGCTCCTTGGGGTGATGGCCGTAGTCGTCGACCAGCTGGACCTTCGCCCCCTTGGCCGTGGTCGGGCTGGCAAGCAGGTTGAAACGGCGACCGACACCGGCGAATCCGGCCAGCGCGCGTGCGATCGCTTCGGCACTGACGCCAAGCTGCCATGCCACCGAGGCCGCGGCCAGCGCGTTCTGCACGTTGTGCCTGCCGGGCAGCGCCAGCGTCACCGGCGTGCGCGTCGCGTCGGGCAGGCACAGGGTGAAGCGCATGTTCGGGCCGTCCTGCTCGACGTCCTCGGCACGCACGTCGGCCACTTCGCTGAAGCCGTAGGTCATGACATGGCGCGGCGTCTTCGCCGCCAGCGCCGCCACTTCCGGGTCGTCGATGCACAGCACGGCCAGGCCGTAGAACGGCAGGCGGTGCATGAACTCCTCGAATGCCGACTGGACGTTGGCGAAGTCGCCGTCGTAGTTTTCCAGATGGTCGGCGTCGATGTTGGTGACGATCGCGATCTGCGGATTCAGGCGCAGGAAGCTGCCATCGCTTTCGTCGGCCTCGGCGACCAGCCAGTCGCCGGTGCCCAGGCGTGCGTTGGCGCCGGCGGCAAGCAGCTGGCCGCCGATCACGAACGTCGGATCGATGCCGCCCTCGGCGAGCACGCTGGCGGCCAGCGACGTTGTAGTGGTCTTGCCGTGCGTGCCGGCTACCGCGATGCCGCGCTTGAAGCGCATCAGCTCGGCCAGCATCTCCGCGCGCGGCACCACCGGGATGCGCTGCGCGCGCGCTTCCATCAGTTCGGGGTTGTCGGCGCGGATCGCGCTGGACACCACGACGCAGTCGGTACCGAGCACGTTCGCCGCGGCATGGCCGCGCTGGACGTTGATGCCGAGCGCGGCCAGGCGGCGCGTCACGGCGTTGTCGGCGTTGTCCGAACCGGAGACCTGGTAGCCCAGCGTGCCCATCACTTCGGCAATGCCGCTCATGCCGACGCCGCCGATGCCGACGAAGTGCACGCGCGGGAAGGCTTTGGCGAGGTCGCCGGTGTGCTGCAGGCGGCGACGCAGGGCGGTACTCATGGCGTGGGTCCGTGAAGCGGGAACAGGGAACGGGGAACGGGGAACGACAGGTTGGTGTGCATTGAATGCTGGCGGGCTGTGGCAAGGCGATCGGGAAGCGCGGGCGACGACACGGCGACGGCACGCCCTGCGTTCCCCGTTCCCCGTTCCCTGTTCCCGCTCCTGGAGGCATTCACGGCACCACCTCCATGACGGCGTCGGCGACGCGCTTGGCGGCGTCGGGCTTTGCAATCGCGTGCGCGCTTTGCGCCAGCTGCAGCAATGCGCCGCGCTCGCCGAGGATTTCGATCGTGGCCGAGATGCGGTCGCCCAGGTCGTTGCCGATGCCCTGCGGCACCAGGAATGCAGCGCCGCGATCAACCAGGTATTGCGCGTTCTTGGTCTGGTGGTCGTCGACCGCCTGCGGGAACGGCACCAGCACGCTGCCGACGCCGACCGCGCACAACTCGGCCAGGGTCAGTGCACCTGCGCGGCAGATCACCAGGTCGGCCCAGGCGTAGGCTTCGGCCATGTCGGCGATGAACGGTTCCACCGACGCGTTGACGCCGGCCTTGGCGTACGCCTGCTCTGCTTCCTCGCGCATCTTCTCGCCGCTCTGGTGGCGCACTTCGCAGGCCAGGCGGCCACGCAGGCCGGCGACGGCCTTGGGCATCGCCATGTTCAGTGCACGCGCACCCTGGCTGCCACCGAGTACGAGCAGGCGGATCGGGCCGGTGCGCACAGCGAAGCGACCGCTCGGCGGTGTCACCGCGGCGATCTCGCTGCGTACCGGATTGCCGACCACTTCGTCCTTGAGGTTCGGGAACGTGCCGGGGAACCCGGTCAGCACATGGCGTGCGAAGCGCGCCAGCACGCGGTTGGTCAAGCCGGGGGCGCGGTTCTGTTCGTGCACCAGCAGCGGGATGCCGGCGATGCGTGCGGCTATGCCGCCGGGACCAGCGGCATAGCCGCCGAAGCTGACGACGGCTCGGGGCTGGCGCTCGCGCAGTGTCTGCAGTGCGGCGCGCACGGCGCCGATCAGGCGGAACGGTGTCGCCAGCGCCGTGACGATGCCCTTGCCGCGCATGCCGCTGACCGCGATCGTGTCGATGGCGATGTCGTGCTGCGGCACCAGGCGCGTTTCCATGCCGCCTTCGGCACCGAGCCACAGCACCGGAACGCCGCGCTCCTTGAGTTCGCGCGCGACGGCCAGGCCCGGGAAAATGTGGCCGCCGGTGCCGCCGGCGAGGATCATCACCGGATGCAGGTCGGAATCGGTCGCGGCAACCTTCATGCGATCCTCCCGAGGGTGGGTTCGACGCGCTGGCGCAGGCGGCTGGTACCGCGCACTGCTTCGGCGGAACGCTTGGACTGCGACGCTGCAATCGGCGCCGACGTTGCCAGCGGCGCCGAAGCGGCCGGCGGCGGCGTGGTTTCGTTGCGCACGCGGGCGACCTGGCGCTGGGCGCGGTCGAGTTCGTAGGACACGCGCAGCAGCAGGCCCAGCGCGGCGCAGGTCATGATCACGCTGGAACCGCCGTAGGAGATCATCGGCAGCGTCAGGCCCTTGGTCGGCAGCAGGCCGAGGTTGACGCCGATCGAGACGAAGCTCTGCAGGCTCATCCACAACGCGATGCCGAAGGCGCAATAGCCGGCGAAGTGGCGACGCATCTCGACGCACTTCAGGCCCAGCCAGAAGGCGCGACCGGCCAGGCCGGCATACAGCGCGACCACGGTGCACACGCCGAGGAAGCCGAACTCTTCTGCAATCACCGCCATGATGAAGTCGGTGTGCGCCTCGGGCAGGTACGACAGCTTCTGCACCGATGCGCCCAGGCCGACCCCGACCCATTCGCCACGACCGACCGCCATCAGCGCGTTGGTCAGCTGGTAACCGGTCTTGAACGGGTCCTGCCAGGGATCGAGGAACGAGGTCAGCCGGGTGACGCGGTAGGGTTCGGCGATGGCCACGATGGCCAGCACCGGCAGGCCGATCAGCACCGGGCCGAACATGCGCGGCATGTTGACGCCGCCGAGCACGAGCATGCCGGCAGTGACGGCCAGGATCAGCGAAGACGAACCGAAGTCCGGCTGCAGCAGCAACAGCACCACCAGGCCGACGGCGACGCCGATCGGCTTGAGCATGGCGCCCCAGGTCGCGGTCACTTCCTCGCTGTAGCGCTTGAGGTAGCTGGCCAGCCAGACGATGTAGAGCAGCTTGACCGCCTCCACCGCCTGGAAGTTGGACACGCCCAGGTTCAGCCAGCGCCGCGCGCCGTTGACGCTCTTGCCGATGCCGGGCACGAACACCGCGATCAGCAGCACGAAGCAGACCAGCAGCAGCCACTGGTTGTGCTGCTCGATGGTCTTGAGCTCGGTGCGCATCACCCACATCGCCATGACCAGGCCGATGGCCAGGAACACGACGTGGCGGCTGAGGAAGTAGAACGGTCCGACGTCGTGGCCGTCGGCGACGCCGATCGAAGCCGAGCCGACCATGACCACGCCCAGGCAGGCAAGCGCGCACGAGATGCCCAGCAGCCACGGATCGAAGTGGCCGCCGATGGCGTCGAGGCGGGTTGCCTGGCGAGTGGTCGACAGGTCGGTCATCAGCGCACCTTCAGCGTCGCCAGGCCGACCAGGACCAGGATCACCGAGATGATCCAGAAGCGCACGATCACGCGCGGCTCCGGCCAGCCCTTCAATTCGAAGTGGTGGTGGATCGGCGCCATCCGGAACACGCGCTTGCCGGTGAGCTTGAACGAGCCCACCTGGATCATCACCGACAGCGTCTCGATCACGAAGATGCCGCCCATGATCACCAGCACCAGTTCCTGGCGAACGATGACTGCGATCGTGCCGAGCACGGCGCCCAGCGCCAGCGCGCCGATGTCGCCCATGAACACCATCGCCGGGTAGGTGTTGAACCACAGGAAGCCCAGGCCGGCGCCGGCGATGGCCGCGCAGATGATCACCAGCTCACCGGCACCCGGCACCGCCGGAATCTGCAGGTACTTGGAGAACTCGGCGTGGCCGGAGGCATAGGCGAAGATGCCCAGCGCGCAGGCGACCAGCACCGTGGGCATGATCGCCAGGCCATCGAGACCGTCGGTCAGGTTGACCGCGTTGGAGAAGCCGACGATCCAGAAGTAGGCGATGGCGACGAAGCCAATGCCGGCCAGCGGCAGCGCGATCGACTTGAAGAACGGCACATAGAAGGTCGTCGCCGCCGGCACGTCGGCGTACAGATAGAGGTAGAGGCCGGCGGCGAGGCCGAAGACCGACTGCGCCAGGTACTTCCAGCGCGACTTCAGTCCGTTCGGGTCACGGCGCACGATCTTGATCCAGTCGTCGTACCAGCCGATCGCGCCGAAGGCGAGCATCACCAGCAGGACCGTCCACACGTACTTGTTGCGCAGGTCGCCCCACAGCAGCACCGAGGCCATCACCGTGATCAGGATCAGCGCACCGCCCATGGTCGGCGTGCCGGCCTTGGAGAAGTGCGACTGCGGGCCGTCCTTGCGGATCGGCTGGCCGCCCTTGAGCTGGCCCAGGCGACGGATCACCGCCGGTCCCCACCACAACGACAGCGCCAATGCGGTCAGCGCGCTGAGGATGCCGCGGAAGGTCAGGTAACTGAAAAGACCGAACAGGCTTTGCAGTTGTTCCAGCCAGCGAGTGAGTTCAAGCAGCATCGGTGTTCCCCTTCTTTTCCGTGCCGGCCAGCGCAGTGACGATCCGATCCATCGCGCTGCCGCGCGAGCCCTTCACCAGCACGCGGACGCCTTCGTGCAGTTGCGCGCGCAGTGCGTCGGCCAGTGCGTCATGAGTTTCGAAATGCGTGGCGCCTTCGCCGAAGGCTGCGGCCGCCGCGGCGCTGAACTGTCCCAGCGTGAACAGCCGCGCGATGCGTGCGCTGCGGGCACGACGACCGGCCTCGGCGTGCATCGCTTCGGCATCGGCCCCCAGTTCGCGCATGTCGCCGAGCACCAGCCAGGCTTCGCCGCCGCCTTCCGACAACGTGCTTTCAGACAACGTGTCGATGGCGGCCGCGAGCGAGCCGGGGTTGGCGTTGTAGCTGTCGTCGATCAGCACCGCACCGTTTTCCAGGCGGTAGGCGATCAGGCGCCCGGGCACCGACCTGGCGGCGTTGAGGCCTTCGGCCACCTTCTCCAGCGGCGCGCCAACGCCAAGCGCGAGCGCGGCGGCGGCCAGTGCATTGCGAACGTTGTGGCGGCCAGGCAGCGCGAGCGTGATCGCCGCTTCGCCCTGCGGCGTGGCCAGGGTGAAGCTCGAGCTGTCGGCCAGCGCCTTGATGTCGCGCGCGGTGATGTCGGCGCTGGCATCCAGGCCGAAGCGCAGCAGGCGGCGACCATGCGCGCGCTCGGCGAAGTACGGCGCGAAGGCATCGTCGGCGTTGATCACCGCCACGCCCTCGGCCGGCAGCGCGTCGTAGATCGCCGCCTTGGTATCGGCCACGCCCAGCAGGCTGCCCATGCGCTCCAGGTGGCCGGGCGCAATGTTGTTGATCACCGAGACGTCGGGACGGACGACCGCGGTCAGATAGGCGATGTCGCCCGGCTGGCCGGCGCCCATCTCGTAGATCGAGAACTGTACGCCTTCGGGTGCATCAAGCACGGCCAGCGGCAGGCCGATCTCGTTGTTGCGGTTGCCCGGCGTGGCGTAGGTCGGGCCGACCCGCTCGAGGATCGCCAGCGTAAGTGCCTTGACGCTGGTCTTGCCGTTGCTGCCGGTGATGGCGACGATCTTCTCGCCCTTCCCGCTGTCGATGCGCGCGCGCTGCACGGCGGCGGCGAGGTCGGCCAGCGCGCGCTGGGTATCGGCGACGATCACCTGCGGTATCGCGGTGTCGAGCTGGCGCGACACCAGCACCGCGGTGACCTTGTCTGCCGGCAACGCGGCAACGTGGTCGTGGGCATCGAAGCGCTCGCCCTTGAGCGCGATGAACAGCACCGCCCCGCCCTGCGGCAGCGCGCGGGTATCGGTGGCAACGGTCGCCACCATGGCGTCGGCGCCGTGCAGGAGTCCGCCGGTCATGCGTGCGATCTCGGACAGATGCAGCGGCTTCATGCCCGAGCCTCCAGCGCCGCACGGGCGACCTGGGTATCGTCGAACGGGTATTGCACGCCCTGGATGTCCTGGTAAGGCTCGTGGCCCTTGCCGGCCACCAGCACGATGTCGTCCGCCCCGGCCATGCCGACCGCTCGTGCGATCGCGGCGGCGCGGTCGCGCTGCACGCTGACCTGCGCCGGATTGGCGAAGCCGGTCATGATGTCGTCGACGATCACGTCGCCGTTCTCGAAACGCGGGTTGTCGTCGGTGACGATCACCACGTCGGCATGGCGTTCGGCGATCTGCGCCATTTGCGGGCGCTTGCCGCGGTCACGATCGCCACCGCAGCCGAACACGCACAGCAACCGCGCCCCCGCCTTCGCGGGGGCAGGCCCGTACAAGTGGATGCGCAACGATGTCAGCGCCTGTTCGAGGGCATCGGGCGTGTGTGCGTAGTCGATCACCACCAGCGGCAGCGAGCCGTCGCCACCGAGGCGGTTCATGCGGCCGTGGATCGGCTGCAGTTGCGACAGCACTTGCGCGATCTTCGCCGGCTGCTCGCCCAGCGCCAGCAGCGTGCCGCCCACTGCCAGCAGGTTGTCTACATTGAAGCGGCCCAGCAGCGGTGAGCTCACCGGGTGGGCTTCGCCTTCGTGTACGAGGTCGAAGCCGATGCCTGAATTGTCGAAGCGCAGCGACTGCGCCTGCAGCGTCGCGTCCTGCGCGCCGCGCGAGCTCAGGCCGAAGGCGCGCACGCCCTGCGGCAGCGTCGCGATCAGCTCGCGGCCGAATTCGTCGTCGAGATTGATCACCGCCGCCGACAGGCCCGGCCACGCGAACAGGCGCGCCTTGGCTGCGCCATAGGTGGCCATGTCGCCGTGATAGTCGAGGTGGTCACGCGTGAGATTGGTGAACACTGCGACATCGAAATGCACGCCGTCGACGCGGCCCTGGTCGAGCGCGTGCGAACTGGCTTCCATGGCGATGGCCTGCGCACCCCGGTCGCGCATCTGCGCGAGCAACTCATGGGTCTGCAGCACCAGTGGCGTGGTGAAACCGGTCGGAACTACTTCGCCGTACAGGCCCGCACCGAGCGTGCCGACGCTGCCGCTGCTGACGCCACGCAGGTGCCAGGCCTGGGTCAGCAGTTGCACGGTGGAGGTCTTGCCGTTGGTGCCGGTGACGCCGACCACATCCATCGCCGCAGTGGCGCGGCCGTGGAAAACATCGCCCATCTCGCCCAGGCGCGAACGCAGGCCCGGCACAGCGATGGCATCGGCGGGCGCCGGCAGGTCTTCCGGTGCCGGCGGCTCGAACAGGATCGCGCTCGCACCGGCAGCGCGCGCCTGCTCGACGAAGCGCAGGCCGTGCGCGCCGAAGCCGGCGATGGCGACGAAGGCGTAGCCCGGCCGGACTGCACGCGAATCGAGCACCAGCCCGCTGATCTGCAACTGCGGCGGGATGCCCGCCACGTCGGGCAGCAGTTCGGCAAGCGCCATCAGACGGCTCATCGGCCACCTCCGGGCGCGGTCACCACGCCGGTCGACACCGGCATGGTCGCCACCTGCGCCGGCGCCGGCAGCACCGCGCCGGAAGGCTTGCCACCGTTGGTCCTGGCGCGCTTGGCCTCGGCCTCGGCCTGCGCCGCCATCCAGGTGTCGATGTCGTCGGGCGCAACGTCCATCAGGCGCAGGGCGCCTTCCATGACGTTCTTGAACACTGGCCCGGAGACGAAACCGCCGTAATAGCCCTTCGCCGGATCGGGGTCGTTGACGACCACCACCATCGAGAAGCGCGGATTGTTGACCGGGACCACGCCGGCGAAGAACGACACATAACGGCGCGAGTAGCCGCCGGTGTCGTTGAACTTGCGCGCGGTGCCGGTCTTGCCGGCGACGTGGTAGCCGAGGATCGCCGCCTGGGTGGCGGTGCCACCGGGCTCGGTCACGGTCTGCATCATGCGCATGATCTGGCCGGAGATCGCCGGATCGAGCACCTGCACCGGCTCGTGCTGCTGCCCGCCCTTGACGAAGGTCGGCGTGATCAGGCGGCCGCCGTTGCCGAGCGCGGCATAGGCCTGCGCGATCTGCAGCGGCGTCGCCGACAGGCCGTAGCCGTAGGACATGGTCTGCTTGGTCGTGCCGCTCCAGCGCGACGGCGGCGCCAGCACGCCCGACGACTCGCCGGGGAATCCGCTGTTGGTCTTGCGGCCGTAGCCGAAGCGATGCAGGAAGTCGTAATACTTCTGGCTCGGAATCCGCGCCACGATCTTGGCTGCGCCGATGTTCGAGCTCTTGGTGATCACGCCGGTGGTGTCGAGCACACCGTAGTTGCGGTGGTCGGTGGTGCGATAGCGACCGTTCGGCATCCAGCCCGGATTGGTGTCGAAGGTCGAATGCGCGGTGATCACGCCGGCTTCGAGCGCGGCGGCGACGGTCAGCGGCTTCATCGTCGAACCCGGCTCGATCACGTCGGTGACGGCGCGGTTGCGATGCGTGTCGGGGTTGCCGACGCTGAGCGCATTGGGGTTGTAGGTCGGCAGGTTGGTCATCGCCAGCACTTCGCCGGTGGCGATGTCGAGCACCACCGCCGAACCGCTGCTGGCGCCGGTGCGCTGCAGCGTG
Source organism: Lysobacter sp. Soil_N_23 (assembly GCF_057656135.1). NCBI lineage: Bacteria > Pseudomonadati > Pseudomonadota > Gammaproteobacteria > Lysobacterales > Lysobacteraceae > Lysobacter > Lysobacter sp. Soil_N_23. The sequence goes on along the minus strand of NZ_JBDGKY010000002.1, from coordinate 122,295 downwards.
GCGCGCAGTTCGCGGAACGCCAGGTACTGGACCCGGCGATCGATGGTCAGGGTCAGGTCGTGGCCGGGTTCCGCCGGCTTGACCAGGTCGACGCTCTCGACGATGCGGCCGGCACCGTCGCGGATCACGCGCTTGGCACCGGGCTTGCCGCGCAGCCAGTCGTCGAACGCCAGCTCCAGGCCTTCCTGGCCGAGGTCGTCGATGTTGGTGAAGCCCAGGATGTGCGACATCGCCTCCCCTTGCGGGTAGAAGCGACGGAACTCGCGCTGCGAGAACACGCCCGGGGTCTTGTAGGCCAGGATCCGCCGCGCTTCGTCCGGATTGATCCGGCGCTTGAGGTAGACGAATTCCTTGTCGGCGCGCTGGCTGAGCTTGCGCGTCAGCGCTTCGCGCGAAACACCCAGCGCCTTGGCCAGTTGCGGGATGCGGGTCGGGTTGGCCAGCAGCTCCTGCGGGTTGGCCCAGATCGACTCGACCGGCGTCGACACCGCCAGCGGCTCGCCGTTGCGGTCGGTGATCATGCCGCGCGAAGTCGGGATCGGGATCTCGCGCAGCGAACGGGCATCGCCCTGCTGGCGATAGAAGTCGTTGCTGATGACCTGCAGGTCGAGCGCGCGCGCGACCAGCGCGATCGAGCACACGCCCAGCGCGCTGCCGACGATCAGCAGGCGGTTGCGCAGGTTGAAGGAGGCGCGGCCTCGGCCCTTGCCGGCAACGCGGTCACGCTCGCTGCCACCGAACTTCTCGCGCAGCGCGAGCAGCCGCTCGAGCGGGCTGGTGCGACCGGTGGGCCTGGCGTTGCGACCGGTCATGGACGGATCACCACGGTTTCGGCACCTTCGGGAAACTTCATGCCCAAGCGGTCGCGCGCGACCTGGTCGATGCGGTTGCTTTCGGCCCAGGTCGCCTGCTCGAGCTGCAGCCGGCCGAACTCGATGTTGAGCTCGTCGCGGGCGCGCTCCAGGCGACTGAGCTGGACGAACAGCTGGCGATGCTGGTGACGCGCCTGCACGACCGCCAGCGCCGAGACGACGTTGGCTACCACCAGCACGCTCAGCAGCAGGCGGGCGATGCTCATGCCGCCTCCCCGGTGCCGACCGGCAGCTTCTCGGCCACGCGCAGCACCGCACTGCGGGCGCGCGGGTTGACCGAGGTTTCCTCGTCGAAGGCCTTCTGCGCACCGCCGATCGCCAGCAGGACCGGCGTGAACGCCACTTCGACCGGCATGCGCCGATTGGCCGGCGGCGCCTTGCTGTGGCGCAGGATGAACTGCTTGACGATGCGGTCTTCCAGCGAATGGAAGCTGATCACCGCCAGGCGGCCGCCGGACTTGAGTCGCGCCAGCGCCGCGTCGAGTCCGATCTCCAGATCGGCCAGCTCGCGGTTGATGAAGATGCGGATCGCCTGGAAACTGCGCGTGGCCGGATGGATCTTGCTGTCGCCGCGCGGCATCACCGAAGCGATCAGGTCGGCCAGCTGCGCGGTGCGCAGCAGCGGCTGCTCGGCACGGCGGGCCACGATGGTGCGGGCGATCTTGCGACTCATGCGCTCTTCGCCGTAGGTCCACAGCACGTCGGCGATGTCGCGCTCGTCGGCCTGGGCCAGCCACTGCGCCGCGCTCAGCCCGCTGTCGGGATCCATGCGCATGTCGAGCGGACCGTCCTTGCCGAAGCTGAAGCCGCGCTCGGCGACATCGAGCTGAGGCGACGACACGCCCAGGTCGAACAGGATGCCGTCCAGGCCTGCAGCGGTTTCACCCCACTGCGCCAGCTCGGCGAAGCTGCCACGGTAGATCGCCACGCGCGGGTCCGCGGCGAACTCGCGTTCGGCAACGGCAATCGCTTCGGGATCCTTGTCCATGACCAGCAGCCGGCCTCCGGGGCCGAGTTGTTCCAGCACGCCACGCGCATGGCCGCCGCGCCCGAACGTGCCATCCAGGTACGTTCCGTTCCCGCGCACGTTCAGGCCGTCGAGCACCTGCGCGTACATCACGGGAAGGTGGCCGGAAAGCGCGCCGCGCCCCATGCCACCCACCGTCACAGCTGCAGATCGAGAAGCTCCTCGCTCAGATCGTCGTCAGAAATCGTCTGACGGATCTGTGCGTGGTGCGCTTGCTCGCTCCACAGTTCGAACTTGTCGCCCATGCCCAGCAGCACGGCCTTCTTCTCGATGCCGACGGCGGCGCGATGGCTGACGGGAATGCTGATGCGGCCATTGCCGTCGAGTTCGACGAACGTCGCTGCGCCGACCAGCTTCAACTGCATGCTGCGGTTGACCTTCTTGGCCTTGGGCAGGGCGTTGACCTGGTCGCGGACACGTTCCCAGATGGCCAGCGGATAGACGTACAGCGAGCCGGACTCGAACGGGTTGTAGGTGATGACCAGCTGGTTGCCGCATTCACGCGCGACGGCGTCACGGTAGACGGTGGGCACCGCCAGCCGGCCCTTGTCGTCGATCGTGATGGCGGTCTCACCCTGGAACATTCAGCACCTGGTTGGGGCCACCTCTAAGCGGGCGGCTTGGTCACTGAAAAACCACAAAAAACCCGGTTTTCCCTCAGATGCCCACCTTAGGCACGCCCCACAGGGTTGTCAACAAGTTTGGAGACGCAATTTCACCTGTTCCATCAAGGGCTTGCAGCGAACTTCACAGTCTTATTCAAGACTTATCCACTAGCCATTGTTTAGTCTCATTTTTTGAGACTGGAAGGGGTTGAGGCGCCTCCCTGTGCAAAGCCAACCCCGGCACCTTTGCCGATGCTGCTCCGCAGCACCGACCGCCACATTTGCGATAGCAATCACATATTGAGAATGAATATGCGATGTCTATGGAGGGCAAAGCCCCCTCCGGGGGCAGAGCCAAAGCTGCCCTCATCCGCCCTTCGGGCACCTTCTCCCGCGAGCGGGAGAAGGGGGCCAATGGCCCGGACACGACCACGCCAACCGAAGCCACAGCCCCCTTTAGTAAAGGGGGCGCCGCGGCAGCGGCGGGGAATTGGAGGCTAAAAGCCCGGGGCCCGAGTTGCGCAAGCAACTTGGGGCTCTTTGAGCGCGGAGCGCGAAAAGAGCGGCGGAGCCGGCCTGTAAGCCGGGTTCTGTCGTGGACAGTCATTCCTCTAGGCGCAGCGTCGCCGCTACGCTCAAGCAACCTACCCGGAGACACCGCGGGCCGCGGCATTGCCTCCCTATTTGGTCTTGCTCCCGGTGGGGTTTGCCGTGCCGGTCTGTTGCCAGACTCGCGGTGCGCTCTTACCGCACCGTTTCACCCTTACCACGCACGTCTTGCGACGCCGTTCGGCGGTCTGCTCTCTGTTGCACTTTCCGTCGGCTTGCGCCGCCCAGGCGTTACCTGGCACCGTGCCCTGTGGAGCCCGGACTTTCCTCGGCACCCCCGAAAGGATGACGCGACTGCCTGGCCGACTCCGCCGATGGTTATTCTACTGCCTTCGCAGTGAATACCCCCAAAGTTTGCTGCGCAAACTTCGGGCCCCGACCGAATGGCCTCCAATTCCCTGCCGCTGCCGCGGCTGAGCCCTTCTGCGGCTACGCCACAGAAGCCCCAAAGTTCGCTACGCAAACCTTGGGCCCCGCTCCGTAAGTTGCCAATTCCCTGCCGCTGCCGCGGCGCCCCCTTTACTAAAGGGGGCTGGTGCTTCGCCATGCGCGGCGACGCCCGCATCGTCATTCGCATCACCACCCTCACACCGTCATTCCCGCGAAGGCGGGAACCCAGTGACGTTGCTTCTTCGCGCGCCGCAAGAGCCAAGTCACTGGGTCCCCGCCTTCGCGGGGATGACGGTCTTCCAGCGCCGGTGGGAGCCCCTCTCCCGCTTGCGGGAGAGGGGTTGGGGTGAGGGCCACCGAAGACCGGGCAACGAATTGCCGAAGCGTCGTCCGCCGGGCTGGGGATTGCTCCGCAGCGGGACATGGATGTCCCGCGCCCCGCATTCGGACAGGATGTCCGACTAAGGGGCGGAGCAATCCCCAGCCCGGCGGACGGCGCCCTTCCGAAGACCGATGCGTCTCAGCCTTGCGCCAAGCAGGCATCAGCCTTCGTCGGAGTTGTACAAAGCCTTGCGCGGGGCGCCGCTCAGCTCGGCAGCCAGCTTGGCGGCCTGCGAGGGCTTGAGGTGCTCGCTGAGCTTGGCGTACAGGCGCCGGCCCTCTGCGATGCTAGCGTCGGCATCGTCGCCCGCACCTTCGACGATCACCACGAACTCGCCCTTGCGCTGATTGGGATCGGCCGCCACGCGTGCCTTCAACTCGCCCAGGCTGCCGTCGAGGACCGTTTCAAACAGCTTGGTCAGCTCGCGCCCCACCACCGCCACGCGCGCATCGCCGAACGCCGCCGCCAGATCCTCGAGCGACTCCTCGATGCGGTGCGCGGACTCATAGAAGATCAACGTGCGCGGTTCGCCGACCAGGCGCGACAGCCGCTCGCGCCGCGCCGACGCCTTGGCCGGCAGGAATCCCTCGAACACGAAACGATCGCTGGGCACGCCGGCGACGCTGAGCGCGGCGATCGCCGCACAGGCACCCGGCACCGGCGAGACACGAATTCCGGCCGCGCGCGCGGCACGAACCAGGCGGAAACCCGGATCGCTCACCAACGGCGTGCCCGCATCCGACACCAGCGCCAGCGACTCACCGGCACGCAGCCGCGCCACCAGCTGCGCCGCCTGCGCGTCCTCGTTGTGCTGGTGCAACGCCAGCAACGGCCGCTCCAGACCGAAATGCGACAGCAACTGGCGGGTATGACGGGTGTCCTCCGCGCAGATCGCGCTCACCGTCTTCAGGGTCTCCAGCGCACGCGCCGACAGATCGCCAAGGTTGCCGATCGGCGTAGCCACGACATGAAGGACACCCGGAGGTGGGAGATTTGCTGCTTGGGACGTAGGCATCGTGCGTCTGCGGTGGGGCCGGGTAGAATCCTAACCGGTCCCTCAGGAACGCCGCGTCGCGGCGAATGCATGCCGATGAGCCTAGCTTCGAATCGATGGGCGATGAAATGGATCTTCGCCGCGGCAATGGGCACCGCCCTGCTCGGCGGCTGCGCCACGGTGACCCACACCGGCACGACTTCGCAGGCCAGCCGCAACCCGACGATCGCGCAGGCCGGCGAACTGGCCCGCAGCGGCGCCGCCCTGGTTGGACCCGCCCGCAGCGCCAACGATCGCGAGATCGAGCGCCTGCTGGCACAGCTCGACAACCCCACCCTCACCCGCGAAGCCGCGGCCCTGGCCGCCGGCGACCCGCTCTACAACTACGTCGGCCAGGCGCTGCTGCGCCGTGGCCTGCCGCTGCCGCGCCCGTTCGACCGCAGCGCCTGGCACTTCGATGCCGCCAACCGCCCGCCGGCCGACAGCGACGGCTACCGTCCGCCGGTGAAGCTGGCGGTGCTGCTGCCGATGTCGGGCAACCTCGCCGTCCCGGCCACGCCGGTGCGCGACGGGCTCCTCGCCGGCTACTACGGCGAAACCCGCCGCCGCCCCGACATCAGTTTCTACGACACCGCCGGCACCACGGGCGGCGCCCTGGCCGCCTACGACCAGGCCGCCGCCGAAGGCAACGACTTCGTGATCGGCCCGCTCGGCCGCGACGAGGTCAACGCGCTGTTCGGCAAGGCCGCGCTGCCGGTGCCGGTGCTCGCACTCAATCGCGGTGATGCCTCGCCGCCCGGCGGCAATGCCAGCTTCTCGCTGTCGCCGGAAGACGAAGGCATCGCGGCTGCCGAATACCTGCTCGGAGTCGGCGCGCGCCGCGTGCTGGTGATCGCCAGCAGCGACGACACGCAGCAGCGTGCGGTTACCAGTTTGCGTGATCGCCTGGTCGAACGCGGCGGTGAAGTCACCGACGTGGTCAGCGAAGGCATCGCCGACCTGGGTCCCTATGCGCAGAAGGCCGGCGGCGTCGACGCCGTGTTCCTGGCGATCAAGGGCAGCAATGCGCGCACGCTGATGCCCAAGCTGACGCTCGCCGGCCTTGCCGGCAAGCCGCGCGTTGCCACGTCGCAGGTGTTGTCGGGCACCGGCAAGCCGGAAGAGGATCGCATCCTCGACGGCATCGCCTTTCCGAGCGACGTATGGTCCACGCGCGGTGTCGCCGGCCTGCCGCCTGCCAGCAACGTTGGCGCACAGCTGTCCAGCGCCAAGGGCCCGGCGGCGCGACTGTTCGCCTTCGGCTTCGACGCATGGCAGATCACCGCCTACCTGCAGCGGCTGGCGACCAGCGCCGACGGCAAGATCGACGGCGCTACCGGCACGCTGCGCCTGGATGGCTTCGGCAACGTCCTGCGCACGCCGGCGTGGTCGACGTTCAGCGCCGGCGTCGCCGTGCCGCTGCTCAATGCGGCCCAGCGCTGACCAGCGCAGCCGTGGCGCGGCGGTGGAAGCCGCCGCGCGCCAGTACCTCATCGATGCCGGGCTGCGCGACGTGGCCGCGAACGCCAACTACCGCGTTGGCGAACTCGATCTGGTGATGCTCGACGGTGCCACGCTGGTGTTCGTCGAAGTCCGGTTCCGGCGCAGTTCCCGCTTCGGCGGCGGCGCCGACTCGATCGACGTGCACAAGCGCCGCAAGCTCGTTCGCGCTGCGATGGCCTTCCTCGCCCGGAACCGGCGCTTTGCCAATGGCGCCTGTCGCTTCGACGTGATCGAGGCCGAGGGTGACCCGGCGGCACCGACGTTCAACTGGCTGCGTGATGCGTTCCGCGCCGACGATTGCTGAAAGCTTGCCCACCGTCATCGCCCAGAGGCACAACCCATGCCCCAACCCGCCTTCTGCGCCATCTACCGTTGGCGCCTGCATCCCGGATCTGAAGCGACGTTCGTCGCGGCCTGGTCGACGATCACCCGCCTGCTGCTGAGCGAGCGCGGCTCACTGGGCTCGCGCCTTCACCGGGGTCCGGACGACATCTGGTACAGCTACACACAATGGCCATCGGCAGCGGCAAAGGCCGAAGGACTGACCCTGCCTTCGGTCGACCCCGAGGCCTGGCAGCAGTTGCGTGATTGCATCGCCGAAAGCCTGCCGGAACTGATCCTCGAACCGGTCTCGGATTTCCTGCAGCCGCTTCAGTAGTCCTGGTTCTCCAGGGCCGGCCGCAAACCCTCCCCTTCACACGCAGGCATCCGCATGATCCGCATCCCGCTAGCTGGACTCACCGCCGCGCTCACTACTGCCTTGCTGCTCGCCGGATGCTCCAGGCCGCAGCCGGCCTCCACCAACACCGCCGTTGCCACCACACCCGAAGCTGCCGCTCCGACAGCAGCAGACCGGCCAGCGGCAAGTCCGGATGCCTTCCGCTTCAAGATCGGCGCGCTCGACGCAGTCGCGCTGAAGGACGGCGACATCGACGTCGCCAACGACGGCAAGACGTTCGCCGTCGGCCAGCCGACTGCCGACGTCGCAGCGCTGCTGGCCGCGGCAAGCCTGCCAACCGACATGCTGCACCTGAGCATCCAGCCGCTGCTGGTTCGCAGCGACGCGCGGATCCTGTTGTTCGACACCGGCGCCGGTGATGTGTCCTGGGCGCGTGCCGGACGCCTGCAGGCTTCGCTGCGTGCCGCCGGCGTGGAGCCGTCGCAGGTCACCGACATCTTCCTTTCGCACCGGCACCAGGACCATGCCGGCGGCCTGCTGACGCGTGATGGCAAGCTGGCTTTCCCCAATGCGGCCATCCACCTCTCTGCCGTCGAATGGGAATCGCTGAAGAAGGACAAGGATGCCGCCGCGCTCGTCGCCGCGATGACGCCGAAGGTCGACACCTTCCTGCCCGGTGCCGTAGTCGTGCCTGGCGTGGTCACTGCCGTGGAGGTTACCGGGCACACGCCTGGGCACAGCGCCTACGAGATCCAGTCGGGCAACGAACGCTTGCTGTATATCGGCGATGCCGCGCACCACTACGTGATCTCGGTACAGCGACCGGAATGGACGGTGCAGTACGACCAGGACGCGCCGGCGGCGCAGGCCAGCCGGCGTGCGCTGCTGCAACGCGCCGCAGCCGGCAACCTGCGGATCTATTCGGTGCATTTCCCCTTCCCTGGCCTGGGTCGCTTCAAGGCCGAGGGCGACAGCTTCGTCTGGGTGCCGTGACTTGTTTCAAGCGAGGCTGAGGCCCGGACGACCTGCCATCACAGCCGGCACGACGACTCGTCGTAGTCGGCAAGGCGTGCGCCGTCCACTTCCACCAGCCGGTCAAGACGCAGCAGCTCGCCGCTGCTGATCGACAGGTATTCCTCGCCATTGCGGGCGAAGACATCGGTGATCACGGCATCGCGCTGCTGATCGGCGCCGCTGTCGTCGCGGAAGCGGATGTGTACGGATTTACGCAGGGTCGCGAGGTCCTCGAGCCTGTCGTGGAACTCGCAGCTGATGGGGTGATAGCGGGTGTGGTCGTTGCTCATCGCGGATGCCTCGGCGGTTGCTTCGAGCCCAGGTGCGGATCCCGGGCACGGCCGACCCATTGCGGGGTCGGCCGGCCGGGAGGTGGGTCACGAAGTGATGACGTTCACGGCGACTTCGATATTGCCGTGCGTGGCCTTCGAGTACGGGCAGATCTCGTGGGCCGTGTGCGCAAGCTTCTCGGCGACGTCCTGCGCCAGGCCGGGGATCCGGACCTCGAAGCGGGCGGCCAGCAGCCATGCGGCGCCGGTCTGTCCGAGCACGATCTCGATGTCGACCGACAGGTCATCGGGCAGCGTCACGCGCTTCTGCGCGGCAACCAGGCCGATCGCGGTGATGTAGCAGGCCGACCACGCGCCGGCGAACAGCTGCTCGGCGGTCGGGTGCGGAGCCACGGAGGGGAACTCGAAGCCGGGGTGACCGGGAGAAGTCAGCGCCAGGTTGACGCTGCCGTGGTCGGCACCGGCGGGCGCCGCGTTGACGGTGGTGTGGGTCTTGCCGGTGAAGAGGACCTTGTCGATCTTGCTCATGGTGGATTGCTCTCGTCTGGATGAGGGGATATCAACCGTATGCGTCCAGATCGCATGCGATGTAAATAACTGGAGAGGAGTCTCGTCGAACTGGTGAACTGCCTTGGGAAAGTGGATCATTGCCAACAGTCCTGCCGGTCAATTCGCATCGCATTCGATTGCATCGCATGCGATGTAGCGCACTCTAGGGAAAGGCGCCGGGGGAGTCAACCGGCGAGAGGGGCGTGATTCAGACTTAGTTAATCGCATGCGATTTACTCGCACGCGCCTGTTCAGGTGAATGCGGGTTGCGGGCGGGTCTGAAGGCGGCGATTACGACCGGTCTCCGACATCGCCGAGCGCAGACTTTTTGTTTTGGCGTCTGCGGGCGATTGCGGCAGTGGTTTCCTGGTCTTCCTTCGATCTGGCGCGGTACATCGCGACAACCGCGTTCCTGGCATGGATGGCGTTTGCCATCGTGCGATCGCAAAAGGTCCTGCTCGTCTCCGGGCACGGCTGGCTGTGGGTGACGCTGACGGCGGCAGCTGCGCTATGTCACTGGCCGATCAACTTCTGGCTCAGCAATCCGCTGATCTGTCCCATCATCGTGTCGCTGCTCTACCTGCTGTCGCTCGTCGGCCTGGCGTCTGACGACACCGTCATGACCGCAGACGCAACACCTGTTTCGCGGTGGTTCCAGCGCGGCCTGGTGGCGGCCATGGTCGGTACCGTCAGCGGCGTCATGATCTGGACGCTGCTTCTCTAGTCCCATCAGCCATGGGCTCCCGCGTGTTGGCAATGTGAACGTCGCCGCCTGCGCGAAGCCTATGATGGCGGCCGAAGCACCCCGCACCGGACCGCCAAGGCCGGCGGCGAACCCCGACGTCTTGCGATTGGAGCACCCCAATGCGCATCTCCGCACGTCACTTCCCAATTGCCGCCCTGCTGCTGTTCGTGGCCGCCGCCGGGGCCACGCCCCAGGCTGTCACGCCAACTGCACTGCAGGCCGCCTCCGCACCATCCTCCGATGCCTTCAGCGCCGAACAGCTCGACCAGATGATGGCGCCGTTGGCGCTGTATCCGGATTCGCTGCTCGCCCAGGTGCTGATGGCATCGACCTACCCTGGCGACGTGGCCGATGCGGTCAAGTGGTCGAAGGCGCATCCCGACGCCAAGGGCGATGACGCCGTCCGCCAGGTCGGAAGCCAGCCTTGGGACCCGAGCGTGCAGTCGCTTGTGGCGTTCCCGCAGGTTCTGGATCTGCTCGGCAAGGACCCGGCCTGGGTGCAGCGCATGGGCGACGCGTTCCTGGCCCAGCCTGATGCAGTGATGGATTCGGTGCAGCGACTTCGGCGGCAGGCGCAGTCGGCCGGCAACCTGAAGTCGACCGAACAGCTCAAGGTCAGCAGCGAACCGGCCGCCGGCGCGACCACCACGGTGGCACCGGCCTCCTCGACGATCATCATCGAGCCGGCCGACCCGCAGATCGTGTACGTGCCGGCGTACAACTCGACGACGGTGTACGGCACCTGGCCCTACCCTTCCTACCCGCCGTACTACTATCCGCCTTCTCCGTACTACTACCCGGGCGGCGCACTGTGGGCAGGCCTCGCCTTCGGCACCGGCGTGGCGATCACCGCCTCGTTGTGGGGTGACTTCAACTGGGGCCATGGCGACATCGACATCAACGTCGACCGCTACAACAACATCAACACCAACCGCCAGATCAACCGCGGCGACAACACCTGGCGCCACAACGCCGCCAATCGCGACGGCGTGCCCTATCGCGACCGCACCAGCCGTGAGCAGTTCGGCCGGCAGAAGGATGGCGCCGGGCAACGCGAGAACTTCCGCGGGCACGATCCCGCGCGCGCCGCCGACCGCGAACGCGCACGCCAGTCGATGTCGCAGCGCGGCTTCGACACACCCGCCGCGAGCAACCGCGAGGCGCGCGATCGCGCGGGGCAGGCCTCGCGGCAGATGGACCGGCAGCAGGCAGGCGGACGCGACGCCGCAGCCGCGCGTCAGGGCGCGCAGAACCGCGCCGATTCGCAGCGCAACGCCCAGGCACGTCAAGGCACGCGCCAGCAGTACCAGGGCAACCGCGGTGGCCAGGACAACGCCTTCGCCGGCGCCGGCAATCCCGGCCATACGCGCGCATCGGCCAATCGCGGCCACGGCAGCTATTCCGCATCGCAACGACCGTCCAGCGCACGCGGTGGCGGTCGCCAGATGCAACGCCCGTCGCGTCCACCGCGCTCGGGTGGCGGTGTACGGCGTCGTTGAGAGGAGACGAAGATGATCACCGCCGTTCGCATGTTCGCGATGACCTGCCTGGCCCTGATCGCTCCGCTGGCCGCTGCGCAGGAAGCGTTCCCGACACAGGAGGCCGCCGCGCAGGCGCTGGTGGCCGCACTTGGTACTACTACTGCCGACGAACCGCGTCTGGGCGCAATCCTCGGCCCCGACTGGAAAACCTTCGTGCCCACTGGCAGCGTCGACCGCAGCGACGTGGATGCCTTCCTCACCCGCTATCGCGAAAAGCATTCGTTCCAGACGCCATCTGCCGGCCGCGCCATCCTTGCCGTCGGCAAGGACACCTGGACCCTGCCCGTGCCGCTGGAGAAGAAGCCGGCGGGCTGGGTGTTCAACGTCAAGGCAGGCGAACCGGAGATCCGCGCGCGCCGGATCGGCCGCAACGAACTCGATGCGGTCCAGGCCGTCCTCGCCTATCACGACGCGCAGATGGACTATGCCTCGGTGGACCGCGATGGCGACGGCGTGCTCGCCTACGCGCAGAAGTTCCTCAGCAGCGACGGCCTGCACGACGGTCTGTACTGGCCCGAGGAGAACGGCATCGACGACAGTCCGCTCGGGCCGCTGTTCGGCGACGACACGCCCGACGGCGAATGGCACGGATACAAGTACCGGATCCTGACCGCGCAGGGCCCCTCCGCGCCGGGCGGCGAATACGACTATCTGCTGGGCGACGCGATGAGTCGCGGCTTCGCCCTGATCGCGTGGCCAGCCAGGTATGCCGACACCGGCGTGATGAGCTTCATGATCAGCCACGAGGGTGAAGTGTTCGAGAAGGACATGGGGCCCGACAGCGAGAAGCTGGCCGAGGCGATGACGCGCTTCGACCCCGACAGCAGCTGGAAGGAAGTGCCGACCGACAAACCGTTGGATGCGCCGCCGTCGGCGGCAAGATGAAGGGCACGTAGCCCGCGGCCAGGAGGGTCGCGATGAGGATGGCGCTCGCCGCCGCGGTGTTGCTCGTCGCAGGGTGCGGCTCCACGCCATCCAACGTGGCGCCGCCGCCCACGCAATCGGAAGCGGACAGGGCCGTGGATGCCGGCCGCGGCGAGTTCACCGTCGCCGCAGGAATGAACGACACATGGAATGCGGTCGGGCAGATCCTGATCCGCCTCGACGGTGTCAGCTACGAGATGCGCGCGCAGATGCTGGGCATCTACGCCGTGCGCTACCGCGGCGAGCGTTTCATCATCCTCACCCGGGCATTGCTGGCGAGCAGCGAGCGCAAGGGGCTGGCGACCGAGGTCGGTACGCTCTGGCTGGACGGCAAACCCAACAACAGTGCCGCAGCGCGCGACCTGCTCAGGCAATTGCAACGGCGACTGCCGGACGAACTGGCCCTGATTGCAGCGGGTGGCCGGGGCAAGCCGAAGCATTGAACGCCACCACCAACAAAGCGAATGTCGTCCCGCGCGCAGCGAGGGACCTGCTGTTCGCCGCGTGAAGCAGATCCCTCGCTGCGCTCGGGATGACAGGTATTAGCCTTGATCAGCATTGCCTTATCCTTCGCAGCGATGAATACCCTACGATCCAGCCTTCATGCCGACATGTCCGCCCTGCTCGGCGATGGTTGGCGCACCGATCCCAGCGAGCGGCTGGCCTACGCCTACGACAACTCGCGACGGCAAGCGCTGCCCGATGCGGTGGCACTGCCGACCACGCGCGAGCAGGTCGTCGCGCTGGTGCGTGCGTGCCGCGCCCACGGCGTGCCCGTGGTCGCACGCGGACGTGGCACCAACACCACCGGCGCGGCGGTGCCGGTCGCCGCGGGCGTGGTGGTTTCGTTCGAGCGCATGAACCGCATCGTCGATATCCGTCCCGGCGATCGCTGCGCGGTGGTGGAACCCGGCGTCCTCAACGGCGATCTGCAGGCGGCGTTGAAGCCACATGGCCTGTTCTGGCCGCCCGATCCCACCAGCGCCGGCTACAGCACCGTCGGCGGCAACCTCGCCTGCAATGCCGGTGGTCCGCGCGCGGTGAAGTACGGCGCCAGCCGCGACAACGTGCTGGCAATCACCGCGGTGACCGGCACGGGCGAACTGATCCACTGCGGCACGGACACCACCAAGGGCGCGACCGGTTACGACCTGCAGCGCCTGCTGGTCGGCAGCGAAGGCACCCTGGCGCTGATCGTCGAGGCCAGCCTGCGCCTGACGCCGGCGCCGAAAGCGCGACGCGCATTGCGCGCGATCTACCGCGACGTGTCGAGCGCGGCAGAGGCGGTGGCACGGCTGATGGCGCAACCGCTGACGCCTTCGATGCTCGAGTTCATGGATGCCGATGCGGTGCGGCTGGCGCGCGATGTCGGCGGCGCCGACCTGCCGCACGATGCCGGGTCGCTGTTGATGGTCGAGGCCGACGGCGATGAGCAGACACTGCCGCACGACATCGAAGCGCTGATGCGCGCCGCCGAGGGCGATGGGCTGATCGCGATCGACGATGCCGCCGACGAGGCCTCGCGCGAGAAGCTGTGGGCCGCGCGCAAGGCGCTCTCGCCGTCGTTGCGCACGCTTGCGCCGGGCAAGATCAATGAGGATGTCGTGGTGCCGGTGTCGCGCATTCCGCAGCTGGTCGATGGCGTGCAGGCGCTGTCGCGCGAGTTCGCGTTGCCTATCGTCTGCTTCGGCCATGCCGGAAACGGCAACCTGCACGTCAACCTGCTCTACGATCCCGCTGACGCGTCGCAGAACGAACGCGCGCACGCGGCGATGGGGCGTGTGTTCGCACTGACGCTTTCGCTGGGCGGCACCTTGTCGGGTGAGCACGGCATCGGTCTGGCCAAGCGCGAGTTCATGCCGCAGGCGATCGATGCGCCGACGCTGGCAATGATGCGGGCGGTGAAGGCGGCGTTCGATCCGGACGGGATACTGAATCCGGGGAAGTTGTTGCCGGACTTGGCCAACCGCCGCCTGCCTATAGACGATAATGATTCTCATCCATAAGATTCCACCATGGACAGGAAGTCTTACTCAATCTTGGCTGTCGCGGCACTGAGCTTGACTGCTCTGCTATTGCCCCTGGAGGTCACCAAACCCTTTGCCAAAGTCAACGGTTCGGGGGAGATCAGCGCTCAGATCGAGGCGCACAAGGCTGGCCGGCCGAACAGGACGCGCCTGCCCGGCCAGGTTCGGCCAGGCCATGCATTCATCCTCAGTGAAACTTTCGAGCCGCCGACCGGCTCGGCCCTCGATGTACTTTCCGCTCTCGAACCGAAGGCAAGGAAGGGAGACGGGGAGGCTGCGTTTCAACTCTTTCTCAAGATCAACCAATGCCGAGAGCGGCTTCAGGCCGACCTGAGCCCCGGTGCCATCGCCATTTACCGCAAAACCGGAATCGAGCAAGGAATGTTGCGGACAGTTGAGACCGCAACGGAAGAATGTCAGGGACTGGATGCCGAGCAGTACGGCGGCGCAGGACGTTGGCTTGAACAAGCGGCTGATGCGGGTCTTCTTGGCGCCCAGTTGCTATACACAACGGATCCCCAGCTCATTCTTGGCAACCAACAGGACATGATCAGGTCCCCGGAGCGCGTCGAGCGCTACAAGCACAAATCGATGAACTTTCTGCATGGCGCCGCCAAGCGAGGCAGCGTGGATGCGTTGTCAAAGCTCGGTAACGCGTATGGGTCAGGGATCCTGACCAAACGCGATGCAGAACGCGCATACGCATACTACCAGGCCGCCAGATGGGCATATCCAGGCGCTGCCTCAAGCGAGAACACGGCCGCGCTAGAAAAAACACTGACAGGAAGTCAGCTGAAGAGAGCGACTCTACATGCAAGGAGCATATATGAAGAGTGCTGCACGCCGTAAGATTCTGCTGTTCACGGTCCTCGGGATCGCCCTCATCCTATCCGCCTGGTTGCTTGCCGTTGAACGAGGCCCATTTGTTTGCCTCCCCTGCCAGATTCAAACACCACTTCCAGACTCTGCGACGCGCCAATATCTTGAGCTCCAACGCCCACCCTCGCATATGCTCTTCCCGTTTGTCGGAAGCGACGACAAGTTCATCGTGTGCAATGCAACTCATTGCGCAACCTATCGGTTAACGTTCTCTAACGACTTCGCAGGAAGCGAGCGAGTCCGCATTACAGGCGGCGGCGGCATATCTCCGGGTCGACCTGCCCCCCCTATTGCGCCGCGGCCGCGAGACCCATCTCTGTGGGAGCGCTGCGCCTTTGGCAATGCAACAATTCTGGTCCCACCCGGTGGCTGTGATTTCTAGAGCACCTTTCGCAATTCGGCAAAACCTACTGGGCGCAAGATCAGCTTCTTTCGATCGACGCGTTTGCGGACCACGTCTTCGTAGCTTCGTCCGTGAATTTCAGCAGTCGCAGCAATGACGACCGCGGAGTCACTGGGGTGGGGCGTTGGTCCCGGCGTTCGCCGGGACGACGGAGATTGCCGGTCAGCCGAAGTGCTCGTAGCCCTTGCGCGGTGGCTGCCACTCCAGTGCGTCCGCGTCGAAGGCGCGCACGCCTTCCTTCGCGGTGATGCGACCGACCCAGCTGAGCTGCACGCCGACGCTGTCGGCAAGGCGCTGGACGTCGTCGAGGCGATCGGACGGTGCGGTGAAGCACAGTTCGTAGTCGTCGCCACCGGCCACCTGCAGCTGTCTGCGCGCATCGCCGCTGGCGAAAGCCATCAGCGCATCGGAGGCGGGCAGCGAATCCAGGTCGAGGTCGGCACCGATGCCGCTACCGCGGCATACGTGACCGAGATCGGCAAGCAGGCCGTCGGACAGATCGATGCAGGCATGCGCCATGCCGACCAGTGCCCGGCCAAGCGCGACGCGCGGCAGCGGCCGGTCGAGCCGGGTGCGCAGTCGCACATCAGCGGCCTCGCCCGCGCGCCATTGCTCCAGTGCCGCTGCGGCATCGCCAAGCGTGCCGCTGACCCAGACGTCGTCGCCGACTCGCGCAGCATCACGACGCAGCGCGCTTCCCGGCGCCACGAAGCCGTGTACGGTCACGCTGATCGACAGCGGGCCACGCGTGGTGTCGCCGCCGACGAGTGTGATGCGGTGCTGCGAGGCCAGGTCGAGGAAGCCGTCGAGGAAGGCATCGAGCCAGGTTTCATCGTTGTCGGGTAGCGACAGCGACAGCGTGCACCAGGCCGGCTCCGCGCCCATCGCAGCCAGATCGGAGAGATTGACGGCGAGCGCCTTCCAGCCGATGTCGACGGGCGCGGTTTCGGGCGGGAAATGCACGCCGGCATTGAGCGTGTCGGTGGCAACGACCAGCTGCATCCCGGCCGGCACCTGCAGCACTGCAGCATCGTCGCCGATGCCGAGGATCACATCGTCGCGGTGGGCGACGCGGGACTGGATGCGGGCGATGAGGTCGAACTCGGCCATGGTGTTGTCCTCGTCCCTGCCCTCACCCCGGCCCTCTCCCGCGAGCGGGAGAGGGAGCAAATCTACCGCCCTCTCCCGCAGGCGGGGGAGGGAGCGATCCTTACCTGCCGCGCGGCGCCTGCACTTCGGTCGCGCGCCATGCCGCGGCGGCATGGTCGAGCACGCCGTTGACGTAGGTGTGGCCGTGTTCGGCGCCGAAGCGCTTGACCGACTCGATGGCCTCGTTGATCACCACGCGATACGGCACGTCTGGACGCAGGCGCAGCTCGTAGGCAGCGATGCGCAGGGCGGCGCGCTCGATCGCGTCGACCTGGTCGATCTCGCGGTCGAGGAACGGCTGCAGCGCTTCGTCGAGATCATTGCAATGCTGGTCGACGCCGCGCACCAGGTCCTCGAAATACTCCAGGTCGGCGACTTCGTGCGCCTGCTCGTGGGCGAACTGCGAGATCACGTCCGGCGCGGTGGCACCCGACATCTGCCAGGCATACACGGCCTGCAGGGCGCGACGACGCGCGCGCGAGCGGGCTACGGGATCGATTCCATCGTTGCGACGGCGGTTCATGGCAGTTGTCCCAGCAGGTGACTCATTTCCAACGCGGCCAGTGCCGCCTCTTCGCCCTTGTTGCCGTGGCTGCCGCCTGCGCGGGCCTCGGCATCTTCGTGGCGCTCGACCGCGAGCACGCCGTTGGCCACGGGCAGGCCGTAGTCCAGCGATACACGCATCAGGCCATCCGAACATCCGTCGGCGACCTGTTCGTAATGACGGGTGTCGCCGCGCACGACGCAACCTAGTGCGACCACGGCGGCATGCTGACCGGCTGCGCCCAGGCGCGCGGCCACGAGCGGGATCTCCCAGGCGCCCGGAACGCGGATCACGTCGACCGCCGTTTCGGCCACGCCGTTGTCGGTGAACGTCTTGCGCGCGCCGGCCACCAGCGTATCGGTGATGCGCGGGTTCCAGCGACTGGCGATGATCGCGAAGCGCGCGCCCTCGGGGCTGCGCAGGTCGCCTTCGTAATGGGGCATGGGGGATTGTCCGGAGTGGGCGGGCATTTTAGCGCGTTAAGGGGACACTCCCTCCCCTGCTTGCAGGGGAGGGTTGGGGAGGGGTGCTCGCCGCTGCGGCGAGCGCTCGCCGCTACCCCCTCCCAGCCTCCCCCTGCAAGCAGGGGGAGGAGCAGATCGTCAGTGCGGCAATTCGACGTACTCGACCACTTCCAGGCCGAAGCCGGCCAGGCCGATCTGTCGGCGCGGAGTGCCGAGCACGCGTAGCTTGCCCAGGCCGAGGTCGGCCAGGATCTGGCCGCCGGCGCCATTGCGACGCCACTCGGCCAGGGCATGGCCCGGGGGGGCCGCCGCCGGCGTGGCGTCGGCGTCGGCATGCAACGGCGCGCGCACGCGCGCCAGCAGTGCGTCGGCGTCGGCGCCGTCGGCCAGCAGCACCAGTGCGCCGCGGCCCTGGCCGGCGATCGCCTTGAGCACGTCGCCGACCGCGGGTCCGAAATCCGCGCGCCGCCAGTGCAATGCGTCGGCCAGCGGATTGAGCATGTGCACGCGCACCAGCGTCGGCGATGCCGGATCGGGCTCGCCGCGGCGCAGGGCGAAATGCAAGCCGTGGCTGAGGCGGTCGCGGTAGGTGAACAACTGGAACGGGCCGTGCTCGGTCTCGATCTCGCGCTCGTCGATGCGTTCGACCGTGTGTTCGGTTTCGAGGCGGTAGCGGATGAGCTCCTCGATCGAGCCGATCTTCAGACCGTGCTCGGCGGCGAACGCTTCCAGCTGCGGGCGACGTGCCATGCCGCCGTCGGGGTTGAGGATCTCCACCAGCACCCCGGCCGGCTCCATGCCGGCCAGCAGCGCCAGGTCGGCCGCCGCCTCGGTGTGGCCGGCGCGGTTGAGCACGCCGCCGGGCTGGGCCTGCAGCGGGAAGATGTGACCGGGCTGCGAGAGGTCGCTCGGCGCCGCGTCCGGACGCACCGCGGTGCGGATGGTGTGGGCGCGGTCGTAGGCGGAAATGCCGGTGGTGACGCCCTCGGCCGCTTCGATGCTGACGGTGAAGTTGGTGTGGTGCGGCGAGGTGTTGTCGCGGACCATCGGCGGCAGGCCGAGCTGGCGGCAGCGTTCGCGCGTGAGCGACAGGCAGACCAGGCCGCGCGCGTGGGTGACCATGAAGTTGATGTCCTGGGGGCGCACCAGTTCGGCGGCCATGATCAGGTCGCCTTCGTTCTCGCGGTCTTCGTCATCGACGATGACGACCATGCGGCCGTTGCGGATCTCTTCGAGCAGTTCGGGGATGGGGCTGAAAGGCATGGAGGTGTTCCTTGAATTACGTCATCCCGGCGAAAGCCGGGACCGTTCACCTCGACCGTCATCCCAGCGAAAGCCGGGATCCATTTTGCTGTTGCTGGTTCGGTTCGAAGCAAGGGCAAGGTCAAGATGGGTCCCGGCTTTCGCCGGGACGACGGTCACTGGTTGGTTTGATCGCATCCGGCCAGCAGGCGCTCGACGTAGCGCGCGACCAGGTCGATTTCGAGATTGACTGCATCACCGATCCCGGTCTGCGCGAACGCGGTGTTGGCGACCGTATGCGGGATCAGCGCGACTTCGAAGCCGTCGGCATCGACTTCGTTGACGGTCAGGCTGACACCGTCGACGCAGATCGATCCCTTCTTCGCTATATAGCGCAGCAGCGGCGCCGGGGCGTTGAAGCGCCAGCGCTGCGCGCGCGCATCTTCGGTGACGGAAGCGACACGGCCGAGTCCGTCGACGTGGCCGCTGACCAGGTGACCGCCGAGGCGATCGGTCGGGTGCATCGCCCGTTCCAGGTTCAGCACGGCACCCGTCGTGAGCGCGCCGAGCGTGGTCAACGACAGGGTTTCGTTGGAGGCGTCGGCAGCGAACGAGTTCGCGTCGAACTCGACCACGGTCAGGCACACGCCATTGACGGCGATGCTCTCGCCGAGCTTGACCGAATCGAACTCGAGCGTGCCGACGTCGACGGTCAGGCGAACGTCGCCGCCGCGGCGCTCGGTGCTTGCCAGGCGGCCGACGCCTTCGATGATGCCGGTGAACATCAGCGCACCTCCGGCAGGGAGGCGACGCAGGCAGTAATGACGATGGACATGAAACGTTTCCCGCAAAGGTGAGCGAAAAACGCCCCAAGGCATGAGGCAGGCACACGGCCGCGAGGCCGTGCGCAGCTGTCTTCTTTCATCCGGACTGTGAGCGGCGCCATGGCTGGCTCCGCTGGACCGTCGGCTCCGGCATCTGACCGGATCTGCTGACCCTCCGGCGTGACCGGAGGCGCTCGCGGGCTCGTGCAGACTGGCCTGGGCTGGCCTGCACCTACCGCCGGTGGGGAATTCCACCCCGCCCTGAAGACGTCGTGTTGTGGTTGCCGGTGGATTGGCGCGGCGATTCTAGCATCCGGGTGCTGGGCGGCCTGCGGGCGGCCTGGCGGACGCACTGTTCCACACGCGCTGGCGGGTAGGTAGGTTGGTAGGAGCGAGCTTGCTCGCGATCAGCCTTGCAGGCTCGGATACGCCCGATCGCGAGCAAGCTCGCTCCTACGGCAATCGGCCTTGCAGGCTCGGATACGCCCGATCGCGAGCAAGCTCGCTCCTACGGCAATCAGCCTTGCAGGCCCGGGTACGCAACAACGGCGCCGGGGCTAGGGTTTGCGGCGCAGATGCAGGAACAGGGGCCATTGGATCGGGCGAGTGTCGCCCTCCTCGCCCCAGGCGGCGGCCAGCGCCGGGCCGTGGCGGGCGACCGGGTCCTCGCCGGTATCGGCGGCGCAGCGGGCCACCGCCGACATGCTCGACAGGTAGCGCAGGAACTGGCCCAGGCCCCATTCGACCTCCAGCCACAACTCCGGTGCCGGCAGCGCCGGGAACGGCCAGTCGTAACCGGCGTAGCGGGCATCGATCTGGGCGCGCTCCGGCGGCCAGTAGGGTTCGATGCGGGAACGGAACGCTGCCACGGCATCGATCATCCCCTCCGGGGCGATGAAGTCGCCGTAGCCCCAGGCCGCGAGCACGCCACCATGCGTGAGCACGCGCTCGCACTCGCGGAAGAAGGGTTCGCGATCGAACCAGTGCAGCGCCTGCGCGACCGCCACCAGCTGCACGCTGCCGTCGGCCAGGGTGGTGCGTTCGCCGGGTTCGACCGCGAGGCTGACATTGCCCTGCCCGCCCTGCGCCCAGTGCTGGGCCAGCTGCTTGCCACTGGGTTCGGTGGCATGCACGTGGACGAAGCGGGCCGCCAGTCCGCTTGTGGCCTGGCCGCTGCCGCAGCCCGGCTCCCAGACGCGGGCGGTGGCGGGAACCACCGCGGCTATCGCGTCGAACAACGCGTCGGGGTATTCCGGGCGCGCCTGCGCATAGGCGTCGGCGATGCCGGAGAAATGGTCCTTGAAGGTGGATTGCGTCGTTGCCGGGTCCGTGGGCATGACTGCCTCCCTTCGTGTGGCGTGCTTCGCTAGCCGCCTGCTTTCGTCGGTGCGGCCGCCGGTTGCGGCTGCAACAACAGTCGCACGTCCTGGCCAATGTAACGCGACTCGACGATGGCCAGATTGAGCTTCTGCGACATCGTGTCGATGGCCAGCCCATCGAACAGCGGCCGCGCACGCTCGCCCAGCAGCACGGGCGCAACGTACAGCAGCACTTCGTCGACCAGCCCCGCGGCGAGGAAGGCACCTGCTAGCGTGGCGCCGGCTTCGAGCTGGATCTCGTTGACGTCGCGCTCGGCAAGCAGGCGCAGCACCGCGTCGAGGTCAAAACGACCCTCGCGCACGGTCACCGCCGCCAACTGGGCCTGGATGCCGCGCGACGGTTTGGCATCGGGGGCGTGGATATAGAGCGTCGGCGCATCGCCTTCGCGCACGCGGCCGCGCGCGACCGTGGCCAGGCCCGGATCGAGCACGACGCGCAGCGGTGCGACGAACGGGGTGTCGTCTTCCAGGCGCACGGTCAGCGACGGGTCGTCGGCGAGCACGGTGCCGGCGCCGGTCACGATCGCGCCGGCGCGCGCGCGCCAGTGCTGCACGTCCAGGCGCGAGGCTTCGCCGCTGATCCACTTCGACTCGCCGCTGGCCAGCGCACTGCGTCCGTCGAGGCTGGTCGCCAGCTTCACCCGCAGCCAGGGTCGGCCGCGTTCCACCCGCGACAGGAAGCCGCGGTTGAGCGCGCGCGCCTGGGTTTCCATCAAGCCCGATTCAACCGCTATTCCGGCGGCCTGCAAACGCTCGAAACCGGCGCCGTCGACCTGCGGAAACGGATCGCGCATCGCCGCCACGACGCGCGTGACGCCGGCGGCAATCAATGCATCGGCACACGGACCGGTGCGACCGGTATGCGCGCATGGTTCCAGCGTTACGTAGGCCGTCGCACCGCGGGCTCGTTCGCCCGCTGCACGCAAGGCAAAAACTTCGGCATGCGGTTCACCGGCACGCTGGTGCCAGCCTTCGCCGACGATTTCATCGCCGTGCGCGATCACGCAACCCACCATCGGGTTGGGCTTGGTGGTGTAGGCGCCGCGTTCGGCCAGGCGCAGGGCCTGGGCCATCATCGCGTGGTCGGTCGCGGTGAACGCCATCAGCGTTTCCTGCCGCGTGGCGCCGGCTCGGGCTCGCCTTCCAGCAACGGCAACTGGCCCTCGGCGGAGCTGTCGCTTTCGAGACGGTCGAGTTCCTCGCGGAAATCCGCCACGTCCTGGAACGCACGGTAGACCGAGGCAAATCGCACGTAGGCGACGTGGTCGAGCTTGCGCATCTCGGCCATGACGAATTCGCCGACGCGACGCGACTGGATTTCGCGCTCGGCAGTCATGCGCAGCTGGTGCACGACAGCGCGCACCGCCGCTTCGATCTGTTCTTCCGACACTGGCCGCTTCTGCAAGGCGCGGTCGAAGCTGGCCCGCAGCTTGCGCGCGTCGAACGCCTCGCGGCGACCGTCGCTCTTGATCACCAGCGGCAGCTTGAGCTCGATGGTTTCCAGAGTCGAGAAACGTTCACCGCAGGCCTCGCAGACGCGACGGCGCCGAATGGTGGCACCATCGTCGGACACGCGCGAATCGATGACGCGGGTGTCGTTGTGCTGGCAGAAGGGGCAATGCATGCGACTAGGTCATCGCCTGAGAGGCCGGGAACGAGAAAGCAGGGAGCAGCATGTCATTCCCTCTCAATGGATTGTGCCGATAGCACCAAGGCTTCCCGCAAACGCTCCACAGAGTCGGTGAAGTTTGCTTCGAGCCTTTCGATCTCGGTCATGGTCGAGTTGATCGCCAGCTGCTCAACGGTACTCGAATAGGCCTCGACGAGCAGATTGCGCGCATCTCGCTGCATGGCTCTGACCTCCGCAAAATAGAGTCGAGCCTCTGGCAAATATACTCGTGACAGGAATTCAAGTTCAGCAATGGAGGCGTCATCCACTTCCCGGACGGGCTCTCTGCTGCCATGGTTGGCGGTCATCTTGGCTGCATGTGTGTACGAGAAAACCTGAGCATGGATTCGCTCGACCACCCGGTTCAATCGTTCAAGCTGCGCAATCTTGCGGATGCGCTTCGCTTCGCTTGCCTGCTGCTCGATGGTCCGCTTGGTAGTTGCATACGCAAGCCAACTACCCACGAGCACACCAAGCAGGGCAAATGCGCCGCCGATCAACGCAGCCCAGATGCTCGCGCCGACTTCACCCATACACCGGGAACTTGCGGCACTGCTGGGTGACCTTCTCGCGCACTGCGGCGATGACCTTGTCGTCGCCCGGTGCATCGAGCACGTCGCAGATCCAGTTGGCCAGTTCGACGCAGTCGGCTTCCTGGTAGCCGCGGGTGGTGACCGCTGGAGTGCCGATGCGCAGGCCCGAGGTCACGAACGGCTTCTGCGGGTCGTTGGGCACAGCGTTCTTGTTGACCGTGATGTGGGCCTTGCCGAGCGCGGCTTCCGCATCCTTGCCGGTGACGCCCTTGCCGATCATGTCGATCAGCATCAGGTGGTTCTGGGTGCCGCCGGAGACGATCTTGTAGCCGCGCTTGATGATGGTCTCGGCCATCGCCTGGGCGTTATTCACGACCTGTTGCTGGTAGGTGGTGAATTCCGGCTCCAGCGCTTCCTTGAAGGCCACGGCCTTGGCCGCGATCACGTGCATCAGCGGACCGCCCTGGATGCCCGGGAAGACGATGCTCTGCAGCTTCTTGACCAGGTCCTCGGACGGGTCCTTGGCGACGATGATGCCGCCGCGCGGGCCGCGCAGCGTCTTGTGCGTGGTCGAGGTGACCACGTGCGCGTGCGGCAGCGGGTTCGGGTAGACGCCGGCGGCGACCAGGCCGGCGACGTGGGCCATGTCGACGAACAGGAACGCACCGACCTTGTCGGCGATGGCGCGGAAGCGCGCCCAGTCGATGTGCTGCGAGTAGGCCGAGAAGCCGGCGACGACCATCTTCGGCTTGTGCTCCAGGGCGAGCTTCTCGACTTCGTCGTAGTCGATCATGCCCTGGTCGTTGACGCCGTACTGGACGGCGTGGAACAGCTTGCCGCTGACATTGACCTTGGCGCCGTGGGTGAGGTGGCCGCCGTGGGCCAGCGACATGCCCAGGATCGTGTCGCCCGGGTTGAGCAGGGCCAAATACACGGCCTGGTTGGCCTGCGAGCCCGAATGCGGCTGGACGTTCGCGTAGTCGGCACCAAAGAGCTGCTTGAGGCGGTCGATGGCGAGCTGCTCGGCCACGTCGACGTACTCGCAGCCGCCGTAGTAGCGCTTGCCCGGGTAGCCCTCGGCGTACTTGTTGGTCAGGACGCTGCCCTGGGCCTCCATCACGCGCGGGCTGGCGTAGTTCTCCGAGGCGATCAGTTCGACGTGATCCTCCTGGCGGCGGGCCTCATGGGCGATGGCCTGGGCCAGTTCATCGTCGTAGCCGGCGATACGGGCAGAGCTGGGGAACATTCGCGAAACCTCGAACGGTGGGGTAAGGGAGCCTGGGAGGGGTGGCGCAATCAGACCCCGGATGGTAGCCCAGGGCTTAAAATGCGGCCAGCAATGTGCCCCCTGACCCCAGGCGGCCCGATCTGACCTCCATTTCCCCACCCCACAGGGAACCCGATCGTGAAATGGCTTTTTGTCTTCCTTTTCCTCGCCAGCGCGGTCTACGTGCACTTCCGCGGCAAGGTACGGCACCGTCTGGGCCGGCAGCTGCTGGACCATTCCACCTTCATGGCGCCGGTCAACGTGCTCATGTACGCGTTCTCGCGTGTGCCGACCACCGCCTTCATCCCTGAACCGGGCGACCACTTTCCCGAGCTGGAGCCCCTGCGCGCCAACTGGCAGACGATCCGCGAGGAGGCCCGCCGCCTGCGCGAGCTGCAGCACATCAAGGCCGCCGAGGGCTACAACGACGTCGGCTTCAACTCGTTCTTCCGCCGTGGCTGGAAGCGCTTCTACCTGAAGTGGTACGACGACGCCCACCCGTCCGCGGCCGAACTGTGCCCGCAGACCACGGCCCTGCTGCGGCAGATCCCGAGCGTCAAGGCGGCGATGTTCACCGAACTGCCGCCGGGCGGCGAGCTGCGCCCGCACCGCGACCCCTTCGCCGGCTCGCTGCGCCTGCACCTGGGGCTGGAGACGCCCAACGACGACGGCTGCTTCATCGAGGTCGACGGCAGCCGCTACAGCTGGCGCGACGGCCAGTGGACGATGTTCGACGAGACCTTCATCCACAGTGCCCGCAACGACACCCAGAGCAACCGGATCATCCTGTTCTGCGACGTCGAGCGGCCGATGAAGTACCGCTGGGCGCAGGCGCTGAACCGCTTCATCGCGCGCAACCTGATCGCCGCCGGCGCCTCGCCGAACATGGAGGGCGACAAGACCGGCGGGATCAACCGGCTGTTCAAGTACTTCTATGTGCTGCGGCTCAAGGCCAAGGGGCTGAGGGAGCGCAACAAGAACCTGTATTACGGGCTGAAGTATCTGGCGGTGGTGCTGGTGGCTGCGTTCATCGTCTGGATCTGAACTTCTCGAGCTGGACGAATCCCGTCGTCCCGGCGCACGCCGGGACCCAGGCCCTCGCCCTGGCCGGTCGCGACGGCTTGACGCCTGAGGCTTCGCCACTGGATCCCGGCGTTCGCCGGGATGACGGGGGACTTGGGCGGGCGGGAGTGGGGCTTGAGCACGTATAATCGCCGCTTCCCCGCCCTGCCCCAGGCCTCCCGGCCCGGCTCGGCGCGTCCCGCGTTCCGGAGTGCCCATGTCGCAATACATCTACACCATGAACGGTGTCAGCAAGACCGTTCCGCCGAAGCGCCAGATCATCAAGGACATCTCGTTGTCCTTCTTCCCCGGCGCGAAGATCGGCCTGCTCGGCCTCAACGGCGCGGGCAAGTCGACGGTGCTCAAGATCATGGCCGGCGTCGATACCGACTTCGTCGGTGAAGCGCGCCCGCAGCCGGGCATCAAGGTCGGCTACCTCGCCCAGGAGCCGCAGCTCGACCCGACCCACACCGTGCGCCAAGCCGTCGAAGTCGGCGTCGGTGACGTGCTCAGCGCGCAGGCCGCGCTCGATGCGGTTTACGCCGCCTACGCCGAAGAAGGCGCCGATTTCGACAAGCTGGCCGCCGAGCAGCAGCGCCTGGAGGCGATCCTCGCCACCGGCGACGCGCATATGCTTGAGCAGCAGCTCGAAGTGGCCGCCGACGCCCTGCGCCTGCCGCCGTGGGACGCGGTGGTCGGCAAGCTGTCGGGCGGTGAAAAGCGCCGCGTAGCGCTGTGCCAGCTGCTGCTGCAGAAGCCGGACATGCTGCTGCTCGACGAACCGACCAACCACCTCGACGCCGAGTCGGTGGAGTGGCTGGAGCAGTTCCTCGCGCGCTACACCGGCACCGTGGTGGCCGTCACCCACGATCGCTACTTCCTCGACAACGCCGCCGAATGGATCCTCGAGCTCGACCGCGGTCGCGGCATTCCGTGGAAGGGCAACTACACCGACTGGCTGATGCAGAAGGAAGAGCGTCTCAAGCAGGAAGAAGGCCAGGAGAAGGCGCGCCAGAAGGCGATCCACAAGGAACTCGAGTGGGCGCGCCAGAACGCCAAGGGCGGCCGCTCCAAGGGCAAGGCACGTCTTGCCCGCCTCGACGAACTGCAGTCGGTCGACTACCAGCGCCGCAACGAAACCAACGAGATCTTCATCCCGCCGGGCGAGCGCCTGGGCAACTCGGTG
Source organism: Lysobacter sp. Soil_N_23 (assembly GCF_057656135.1). Classification (NCBI taxonomy): domain Bacteria; kingdom Pseudomonadati; phylum Pseudomonadota; class Gammaproteobacteria; order Lysobacterales; family Lysobacteraceae; genus Lysobacter; species Lysobacter sp. Soil_N_23. The sequence goes on along the minus strand of NZ_JBDGKY010000002.1, from coordinate 95,504 downwards.
GTCGAGTTCAAGAACGTCAGCAAGAAGTTCGGCGACCGCCTGCTGATCGACAACCTCAGCTTCCTCGTTCCGGGCGGCGCGATCGTCGGCATCATCGGCCCGAACGGCGCCGGCAAATCGACGCTGTTCAAGATGATCACCGGCCAGGAAAAGCCGGACTCCGGCGAGATCACGATGGGCTCGACGGTCAAGCTGGCCTACGTCGACCAGAGCCGCGACAAGCTGGAAGGCAACCACAACGTCTTCCAGGAAGTGTCCGGCGGCCTGGACATCCTCAACATCAACGGTGTCGAGATCCAGTCGCGCGCCTACATCGGCCGCTTCAACTTCAAGGGCCAGGACCAGCAGAAGCTGGTCGGCACGCTGTCGGGCGGTGAACGCGGCCGCCTGCACATGGCCAAGACCCTGCTGCAGGGCGGCAACGTGCTGCTGCTCGACGAACCGTCCAACGACCTCGACATCGAGACCCTGCGTGCGCTGGAAGATGCGCTGCTGGAGTTCCCGGGCAACACCTTCGTCATTTCGCATGACCGCTGGTTCCTGGACCGCATCGCCACGCACATCCTCGCCTTCGAGGGCGACTCGCACGTGGAGTTCTTCCAGGGCAACTACCGCGAGTACGAGGAAGACAAGAAGCGTCGCCTGGGTGCCGAGGGTGCGCAGCCGCATCGGTTGAGGTTCAAGGCGTTGAAGTGACGATCTGGCCCGCGCCCGCTCTGCGGGCGCGGCTTTGCCAGATCGTCATCCCGGCGAAAGCCGGGAGCCATTTTGCTGTTGCAGTCGCTTTGTACCGTCGTCCCGGTGAATGCCGGGATCCATGTTGAAGTTGATGTTGTCGTTGCTGTCGCAGCAGCTCGTCATTCCCGCGCAGGCGGGAACCCAGTGACTTGCCGAGCGAAGAGCAAACGTCCATGGATTCCCGCCTGCGCGGGAATGACGGCTTTAAGGCGCTGGGTTCCCGCCTGCGCGGGAATGACGGCTTTAAGGCGCTGCGTTCCCGCCTTCGCGGGAATGACGGCTTGAAGACGCCGGGTTCCCGCCTGCGCGGGAATGACGGCTTGAAACGGAGAGACACGTGACCTTCATTACGTCCCTGAAGCAACGCTGGACCCAGGCCGACTCCCTCGTCTGCGTCGGACTCGATCCGGAGCCGGCGAAGTTCCCGGCGCGCTTCAAGGGCGACCCGGATGCGGTGTTCAACTTCTGCCGCGCCATCGTCGACGCCACCGCGCAGTACGCCTGCGCGTTCAAGCCGCAGATCGCCCACTTCGCCGCGCTGGGCGCCGAAGACGCACTGCAGCGGCTGGTCGCGCATATCCACGCCGCACATCCCGGCATCCCGGTGATCCTCGACAGCAAGCGCGGCGACATCGGCAGCACGGCCCAGCATTACGCCAGCGAAGCCTTCGACCGCTACAGCGCCGATGCCGTCACCGCCAATCCGTACCTCGGCCGCGATTCGCTGCAGCCGTTTCTCGACCGCGCCGACCGCGGCGTGGTGATCCTGTGCCGCACCTCCAACCCGGGCGCCGCCGACCTGCAGGACCTGGTGGTCGCCGACGGCCGTCCGCTCTACCAGCACGTTGCCGAGAAGGTCGCGCGCGAGTGGAACAGCCATGGCAACTGCGCGCTCGTCGTCGGCGCGACCTGGCCGCAGCAGCTGCGCGAAGTACGCGCGATCGTCGGTGACATGCCGTTCCTGGTGCCGGGTGTCGGCGCCCAGGGTGGCGATGTCGAGGCGGTGGTGACCAACGCCCGGACCGCCGACGGCACCGGCCTGATGGTCAGCAGTTCGCGCGCGATCCTGTATGCCTCGTCCGGCGATGACTTCGCCGAGGCCGCGGCGCACGCGACGCGTGAGTTGCGCGACGAGATCAACCGCTACCGCTGAACCTCGCCATGCCCAGCCGCGCCCTCGAATCGCTGTTCAAGCTGCGCGAGCACGGCAGCGATGTCCGCACCGAACTGGTCGCGGGCCTGACCACGTTCCTGACGATGTCCTACATCGTCTTCGTCAATCCCAGCATCCTCGGCGACACCGGCATGGACGTCGGCGCGGTGTTCGTCGCGACCTGCCTGGCGGCCGCGATCGGCTCGCTGGTCATGGCCTTCGCCGCCAACTACCCGGTCGGCATGGCGCCGGGCATGGGCCTCAATGCGTTCTTCGCCTTCACCGTCGTCGGCGCCATGGGCTACAGCTGGCAACAGGCGCTGGGCGCGGTGTTCATCTCCGGCATCGTGTTCCTGCTGCTCACCATCACCGGTGCACGCGCGTGGCTGATCGCCGGGATCCCGCACTCGCTGCGCAGCGCGATCACCGCCGGCATCGGCCTGTTCCTGGCGATCATCGCGCTGCAGAAGTCCGGCGTGATCGTCGGCAACCCCGACACGCTGGTGTCGCTGGGCGACCTGCGCGAACCCGAACCGCTGCTGGCCGTCGCCGGCTTCCTGCTGATCGCGGTGCTGGAAGCCTGGCGCGTGCGCGGCGCGATCCTGATCGGCGTGCTTGCCGTCACCGCCGCGGCGCTGCTGCTCGGCCTGGTCCAGTACAACGGCCTCGTCGACCTGCCGCCGAGCCTGGCACCGACGTTCCTCCAGCTCGACATCCGCGGCGCCCTCGGCGGCGGCGCCGGGTTGTCGCTGTCGGCGATGCTGCATGTGGTGATCGTGTTCGTGCTGGTCGAGGTGTTCGACGCCACCGGCACGCTGATGGGTGTCGCCCGTCGTGCCGGGCTGCTGCCGACCGACGATGCCACGCCGGCGCAGCAGAAGCGGTTTGGTCGCGCCCTGTTCGCCGACAGCAGCGCGATCCTGGCCGGCTCTCTGCTCGGGACCAGCAGCACGACGGCCTATATCGAGAGCGCATCGGGCGTGCAGGCCGGCGGGCGCACCGGCCTGACCGCGCTGGTGATCGCGGCGCTGTTCCTGCTGGCGCTGCTGTTCTCGCCGCTGGCATCGATCGTGCCGCCCTATGCGACCGCGCCGGCGTTGCTGTTCGTGGCCGGACTGATGCTGCGAGAGCTGGGCGACGTGCACTGGGACGACCTCAGCGAGTCCGTCCCGGCAGCGCTGTGCACGCTGGCGATGCCGTTCACCTACTCCATCGCCAACGGCCTGGCGTTCGGTTTCATCGCTTACGCGGTGATGAAGTTGTTCACGGGGCGCACACGCGAGGTGCACTCGGCTGTGTGGGTGGTGGCGGTGTTGTTCGTGCTCAGGTTTGCACTGGCCTGACGGCTGCAGTTGTAGGAGCGAGCTTGCTCGCGAAACGCCTGTCCGCTACTGACACGCCGGTCGCGAGCAAGCTCGCTCCTACAGGGCGCGCATGCGCGCGCGCGCGTATGCGAGCGGGAAGCGCAGCCAGATCGCCGCGAACACGCCCAGGGTGACCCACAGGCTGCGCCCGGGCGCCTCGAACCTGCGGAAGTAGCGCCACAGGCCGCGGTGCTTGTGCCACTCCACGAACAGCGGGCGCGAGCGACTGGACACGCCGCGCACGTGCAGCACGCGGATGTGGTTGGCTACCGCGATCGTCGCCCCGGCCTCGCGCGCGCGGCGGCACAGGTCCAGGTCCTCGGCGTGCAGGCGATACCCTTCGTCGAAGCCGCCGATGCGCGTGAACAACGCACGCGGCATCAGCATCAGCGCGCCGGAAATCGCCTCGACCGGCTGCAGCGCCAGCGTGTCGTCGATCGGCAGTTCGAGTTTTGCCGCCGGCATGCCGCCAAATGCGCCGGCAAGCATCGCCGAGAAATCGGGATCGCGTCGTCGCGCGGCGCCGTCGCGATGACCCTGCTCGTCGATCAGGTCGGCGCCGAGCAGGATGTCGCCCCGGCCTTGCGCCAGCGCGCGCAGCCGCGACAGTGTGTCGCGTTCGACCAGGCAATCGGGATTGACGAAGGCCAGCCACGCGGCATCGCCATTGGCGTCGCGCGCGCCCTGGTTGCAGGCGACGGCGAACCCTGGATTGTCCGGGTTGGCGATGAAGCGCACGCGCGCATCGGCCATGGCATGGCGCTGGACGATCTCCAGGGTGTCGTCGTCGGACTGGTTGTCGACCACGCGAATGGCCGCCAGGCCGTCGGTGCCGCGCAGGCGCTGCAGGCAGTCGTCGATGGTCTCCGCGCTGCGGTAGGTCACCACAACGACGGCGATGCCGTCCTGGCGGGTGACGGCGACGGAGGAATCAGGCGAAGAGATCACGTTGCGGTTCCGGAGGGCCAATGCTGTCGAGCAGTACTGCCAGTTGCGTGCGCGACGCCCGTAGCGGGTCCTGCATGAGGAAGTTTGCCAGCCGCGGATGCCAATCCGGCCAGCGCGCCGCCAGCGCGTCCATGTCGCCATCGAACGGCACGCCTTCACCGCGGCGGCCGACGAAGGCGGTATCGCACAGCACATTGCGCCAGCCCAGTCCGGCCAGGCGCAACGACAGGTCGATCAAGGCCGCGTACCACGATCCATAACTGCTGGCATCGAGGCCGCCGGCACGACGACGGGCGCTGCCGCGGATCAGTACCGCATGGGTCACGGCCGCCGGCAGTTCCGGATGCAGGGCCGGCATGCAGGCAGCCGCGCGCGCGAGCCGCGCGAGATCCTGGGGAATGTCGTCGATCTCGCCGATGCGTGGCCAGGCGGCCGCCTCGCCGGCATTGCTCCACGGCGTCGCGGTGGCGATGGCGCCATCACTGGCGAGGCCGGCAGACAGGCGCGCCAGCCAACCCGGCGATGGCGCCGCGTCGGGGGCGAGGACGGCGACATCGGCATCGCCGCACGCCGCCAGCACTTCATCCAGGTGCGCCACTTCGCCGACGCTGCGCTGCCGGCGCGTGTAGTCGGCCTTCAGCGCAGTACGCGCGACCCAGCGTTCGATGATGGCGTAGGCGCGGGGACCGGCCTGGGCGTCGTCGGCCAGCCACACCTGCGTGCCGGGTGCGGTGGCGGCATCGAGCGCGGCCAGACAGCCATCGAGCGCCTCATCGTCGCCGCCGACCGGCACAACGACGATCGGCGGTGGCGCAAAGGACACTGATGTCACTGCTGTCCAGGCCGGCGGGGTTTGCTCTGCAGCGGCTCCATCGCGCGGAAACGGCGCCCGTACTCGTCGGTCAGGTCGCGGGCTTCCTGCGGGTTCTGCACGATGGTCGGTGTCAGCAGGATGATGACTTCGTTGCGGGTCGTGCGTGAGCTCTGCGTGCCAAACAGCGCACCGATCACCGGAATCCGGCTCAGCCCCGGCAGGCCCGAGGCCCCGCGCGTGACGCCATCGTTGATCAGGCCGGCCAGCATTACCGTGTCGCCGCTCTGCACCGCGGCTTCGGTTTTGAGCTTGCGCGTGTCGATGCGGACGTTGCCGTTCGGGTCGGCGGTATCTGGACTGCCCGGCGTGCTGACTTCCTGGACGATGTCGAGGAAGACGACGCCGTCCTTGGCCACGCGCGGGCGGACCTTGAGGATGGTGCCGGTATCGAGGTACTGCACCTGGCTGTAAGTGTTGTCGGAGCCGACACCCGGGTTGACCGTGACCGACGAGATCGGGATTCGGCTGCCGACGTTGAGCGTGGCCTCGGCGTTGTTGCGCACCATGACCGACGGCGTCTGCAGCAGCTGCAGGTCGGTGATGCTGTCGAGCGCGCTGATCACTGCCGCGGCGTCGTTCTTGAACAGCGACCAGACCAGGCCGTTGCCGCCGACGCCACCGATGCTCGCGCCCAGCGTGCTCCACTTCGGCGGAATGCCGGTACCGCGCGAGGTCACGTCGGGAAAGCCGTTCTCGAGCGCGGCATTTTCGAGGAACCAGCTCACGCCGTAGCGCAGCTCGCCCTGCAGCTGAACTTCCACGACCTGCGCCTCGATGTGCACCTGCATCGGCATCACGTCGAGCCGGTCGATCACGTCGCGGATCGACTTCCACGCCGACGGGCTGCTGCGCACGATCAGCGAGTTGGTTTCTTCCACCGCCGATACGCCGACGCGGTCGCCGTCGACCTCCAGCGTGAGGCCGGCATTGCCATTCTGGCGGGCGTTGAGCGAGAGCGAGCCTTCGCCAAGGCCGCCGCCACCGCTACTGCCGGAGCTGTCGGTGTCGCCGCCACCCAGCGTCGCGGTACTGCCGTATCCGCTGTCCTTGAGCTCCACCGATTCCAGTCCCGGCATCAGCGAGGGCGCACCGTTGCCACCGCCGCCATTGCTGCCGCGACCGCTGCCGAACACATCGGAAAGGCGGTCGGCGAGGTCCTTGGCCTTGATGTACTTCAGCTCGTACGAATACAGCTGCACGCTGCCGCCGGCGTTGTCGATCCGGTCGAGCCACTGCTGGATGTCGTCGAGATAATTGGCCTGCGAGGTGATCACCAGCACCGCGTTGGCGCCTTCCAGCGGCATGAAGCGGAACATGCCTGCCACCGGCGACTTGCTCTGCTCGCCGAACACTTTCTCCAGGTCGGCCACGACCTTGGTCGCCTTGCCCGACTGCAGCGGGAACACGCCCACCGACATGCCGGCCAGCCAGTCGACGTCGAACACCTGGATGGTGCGCAGGTAGTTCTCGAGCTCTGCGCGGCTGCCGCCGACGGTGATGACGTTGCGCGAGTTGTCGACGTTCACTATCGCGTTGGGCCGCGCATACGGCTTGAGGATCTTTTCCATCTCGGTGGCCGAGACGTACTTCAGCGGCACCGTGCGCACTTCGAAGCCGCGCGCGTTGGCGGCGCCGCCGGTGCGGGCTGCCACGTTGCCGGCCAGGGCCTGGTCGGACGCAACCACGTTGTAGCGGCCGCCGCTGTAGACCAGGCGCGCGTTGTTCCAGCCCAGCACCATCTCCAGCAGGTTCAGCGCCTCGGCCGGACTGACCGGCTTGGGCGTGGCGAGGGTGACGGTGCCCTGCACGCCCGGGGCAATGACGTAGTTCTGCCCGAGCATGTCGCCGAGGATGGCCTTGACCACTGCGTGCAGGGATTCGCCTTCGAAGTTGAAGGTCGCCGAGCCGCTGGTCGCGCCCAGGTTCGGCGGCGGCGCGGAACCGGCGCTCTGGTTGATGACCTGGCCGGTGCCGCGGCGGATCTGCGGACGGGCATCGCCGCCGGTGGTCGACTCGGGCAGCGCCTGCGTCGTGGTGCCGGCCGCGGGTGCGCCGGCGCCGGCAGTCTGCTGCGCGGGAGAGGGTTGGCCGTCGCGCCTGACCTTGGGCACGGGTGCGGTCGCGCAGGCGGCCAGCAGGCTGGCAATGGTGGTGGTTACGATCGCCTGGGTGGCGAATCGGCGAGCGGCGAGCTTCCGGGCGCTGGGCTTCATGCGTTCACTCTAAGGCGTCTTGGCCGGGGGTTGCGCGGCCTGCTGCTGCCGCATCTGCGCACGTCGCGCTTCGATCCGCTTGCGGATCGCTTCCATCTGCGCCTCTGGTGTCATCGGCGCATCGTCATTGTCCTGTTCTGCCGGTCGCGGCGTCGCTTGGCCGGGGGCAGCGGCACCCGGTGTCGCGCGTGCCGTGTTGGCGGGCGGGCGCCCCGGCGTTGTCGCCTTCGGCACCGGTTGTGGCGCAGCCTGGAGCGAGGTGCCGACCGGTTGCGGCAGGCCCGCCGGCAGCGGCTGCGGCGGCAATGCATTGAGTGCGGTCGGCGCTTGCCCGCCCTGTCCGTCGAATACGCGCAAGGTCATCTCGCGCCGCCCTTCGGGGCCTTCGAATACGGCACTGCGCGCATTGAGCGCGGTCAATCGCCAGGCCGGATGCGATTCGGGCACGTCGCCCAACTTCACCCGCACCGACTCGCTGCCGTCGGCCGGCTGCAGGATCGCCATGTGCAGGTTGGGCGTGATGAGCACGCTGGTCAGCAGGTAGTCGAAGACGTTGTCCTTGCTTTCGCCATCGCCCTGCCCCTGCAGGAAAAATGGTTTTGGTTGTCGATCGGTCGAGAACAACGGGCGCGTACCCATCTGCGCGTACTGCGCAAGCGGACCCAGGCGCTCGGCCGCCTGTGCGCGCGTGGTTGGCAGCGGCCGCAACAGGCTCGGGTCGGCGTCGAGTTCCGGCGCGTGCCGACCCATGCCAGCCAGGGCCAGCAGCCAGGCCAGCACGGCCCAACCGGCAACGGTGGCGAGCAACCAGGTGCGCGGGCCGGCGTCGTCAAGGCGCACGCGTCACCTCCGTGGCTGCGGCACCCGGTCGCAGGTAACCCGACAGGTCGAAGCTGACATCGAGTCCGCCATCGCCGCCGGTCTGCGTGTTGCCGGGCAGGAAATAGCCGCGCGACGACAGGATGTTGAGATTGCCGACGAACAGCCGCGGCGCGCCGCTTTCCAGCGCATGCAGCACCGCGGCCAGCTCCGGACTGCCGCAGCGCATGCGCACCTGCACCACCACGCGCGCATAGCGATCGCGCCTGGGCTCGGTCAACGGCGAGCGATTGCTGATCGCGCAACTGCGGTTGCCCGGGCTGGCCTGGGCGACGACGGCTTCCAGTCGCTGCACCAGGCCGGCGGTGGCCAGTTCGGCGCTGCTCTCGGGCAGGAAGCCCGGCTGGCGCGCTTGCTGGGTGCGCAACTGCTGCAGCCGCTGGGCGACCAGCGGTGCCTGCTGCAACTGCATGCGCTGGCGCAGCTCGCGCTCCTGCAGCGTCTGCAGGCGCTCGCTCGCCTCCATCATCGGTACCGTCCACCACGGGTGCACCAGCACCAGGTAGGCCAGCGCCAGCGCCGCCAGGAACAACCCCAGCGCCAGCCAGCGATCGCGGTCGATGCGGGCGGCGCCGGCGCGCGCGGGTGCCTTCGCGTCATTGGCCATCGTCGGACTCCGCTGGCTGCGCGGCCGCCGGACGTGGCGCCGCCGCCGGCCCCAGTTCGGCCGTCAGCGTGAAGCGGTCGCGTCCGCTGGATGGATCGGGCATCAGCGCGCCGGTCAGTGCCGGCGCGCGCCACAGCGGCGAGCCCTGCAGGCGCTGGATCAGCGACGGCGCCTCGCGGCTGAGGCCGATCATGGTGATCGTGGTGTCCTCGATGGCGAGCTTTTCCAGATAGGTGTTGTCGGGCAGGCGACGGGTCAGTTCGTCGATCACTTCCAGCGAGGTCGGCCGCTTCGCGCGCGCACCGTCGAGGAATGCCTGGCCCTCGGTCAGTTCGATCAGCGTCTGCCGCTGCGTCGCCGCGGCACGCGCGGCAGCGGCGTGGCGGGCGATGGTCTGTTCGAGGTCGGCGGCAGCGGCGCGGCGATTGTCGAGCAGTTGCCACATCGTCGCGGCCACGGCCAGCAGGGCAACGGCGATCAATGCCAGGTTCCAGTAACGGAACGGGTCGCCATGGTGGCGGCGCTGCTGAGCCGACAACAGGTTGACGCCGAGCGGTACGCCGCCGCTGCCGGCGACATCGATGCCGGCCAGCGTGTGCGACAGCGATCCGAGCGCGGCCAGCTGCGGATCCAGTCCCTGGCGCGGCACCACCACCAGTTCGGTATCGAGCATGCCGTCGCTTTCGCGGCGGCCGAGCACGCGCGCGTCGAAGGCGACGCTGTCGGCGGTGAACGGGGTCTGCCGGTCGATCTCGAAACCGACCACATCGCGCAGGCGATCTGCGGCGGCGGCGGGAAGCGCCAGGCGGCGGCGCAGTCCGGCCGCCGCCGGCAGCAGCAGCCAGCGCGGCAGATCGGCCAGGCGCGGCGGCAACAGCGGTGCCAGCGGATCAGTCGCCGATTCGGAGGCGGACTCCAGGGCGAGCGCTGGTAGCGACCCCAGGTCATGCAGTTGACCACCCTGCTGCAGGCGCAACTGCAAGGTCTGGTCGTGCAGTTGCAGCAGCAGCCGGCCGCGGTCGAAGCCGAGCACACGACGCACGCGCATCGGCAGCCAGGCGGCGAGGTGGTGCCCCCACCAGCCCAGGAAACCGCCCGCGCCCGGCGCCAGGCGCGCGCCTATTCGCCGCAACCGGTCCTGCGCCCAGTCGGCTCCCTGCCGTGTCTGGCTGCTTGCATTCATCGTGGTGAAGCTCCCTCCTCCCAGCGCAGCGGAGTGTAGGCCATGCCGGGCAAAGCCCCACCCCCGACGCGGACAACGACCCGCAACAGCGACTCGCGACCATCGGCGAGTCGAGCACGGCTGTCGATACTATAGGTGCCGCTGCCGCCTCCGGCCACGCCGACGATTTCCCCCGGAACGCCCTGCGCCAGGCCGTTGGCATCGCCGCCACGCCGCTGCGCGACCAGGTCGGTGCCGTTCAGCCCCATCGCATCGAGCACCGCCCCGGCAGCGTAAGCCGCATCCGGGCGGGCTCGACCGCTATAGACGGTCAGGTAGGGTTCCAGCCGCGCGTACAGCGACGGGGTGAATCCGATCACCTGTTCGAGTTCGGCGACGCTCTCGAACTCGGCGTCCTTGGCGCCATACGGCAGTCCGGCGGATGCGTAGTCAGCGTCTTCACCGCCGCCGGCGGCCTGCGTCAGCGGGTCGGGATCGCGCCAGTCGACGATCGCCGCCGCCAGCCGCGCCGCCTGCGATGGGTCCATCCGTGCGCCGCCTCCGGTCGATGCCACGCGCTGGATCAGCGCGGCCAGCATCTGCGGATCGGCCTGGTTGAGGTCGACCTTGCCGCTCTCGTCGGTCATCTGGACCTCGACATCGGCATCGCCGTAGCGCCAGCGATAGGCGCGTCCGTCCGGCCGCCATTTCAGGCGCGGGTCGCTGAGGCCGACGCGGGTCAGGGCGTACTCCATCCCGGCGCGGGCCGCACTGGAGGCGACCAGGCCACGAACCAGCACGCGTCCCTGCAGGCTTTCGATGCGTGCCAGCAAGGCGAAGGCACCGATCACCGAGGTCAGCAGCACGATCAGCCACAGCACGAGGATCAGTGCCGTACCGCGCACGCCCGGTCGAAGCGCGGTCATAGCTGCTGCACCGTCAAGCCGGCACCATCGACCTGCGCGGCCAGTGGCAATGACACCACCAGCGGCGGCCAGGCCCGTCCGTCGCGATCGACCAGGGTCACCTCGACCAGCAGCGGCAGTCGTTCACTGACCTCCCACTTGTCCTGCCAGTCGCCCAGGCGTCCTTCCTCGTTCAATGCCCGATAGCGGAAGCGCGCTTCGCGCAGGCCCTCCACCAGCAGTTCCGGCGGACGTGGCTGCGGCTCCTCGATGGTCTGGCCGGCCAGCACCATGCTCAGCGCGAGCGAGATGCGCGCATCGTCGCCATCGGCCTCGATCGTCAGGTCGTGCAGGTACGGGCCGCCACGACCGAGATAGTCCGGCAGGTCGGCGACGAAGCGCAGACGGTCCGGCTCGCCGACGAAACGGATCGGCGTGCCCTGGCTTTCATCGAAGGCGAACGCCACCGGCCGCGCAGCCGTCAGGCGACTGCGCAGGAAGCCGGCGACGGCGCGCATGTGCTCGCTGCGGTCGGCCATCGCCTCGCCACGGATGGCGGTGCGGTTGGCCGCGCCGAGCGTGGTGAATGCCAGCGCCAGGCCAGCCACCAGCAGCACCGTGGCCAGCAGCACCTCGATCAGGGTGAAACCGCGCGCCTGCCTCATGGCAATGCCGCCTCCCCGCCTGCGACGGCGGTGCGCAGGGAACGCAGTTGCAGTCGTTGGCCGGGCCCGGCGTCGCCCCACTGCACCGCCAGGGTGACCTCGAACAGGCCCGCGGCATTGGGATCGACCTGCTGCCTGGCAGCCGCGATGCTGGCGTCGCGCCACGGCGCGATGCGCAGTTGCCAACGGTAGCGGCCATCCTCGAATTCACCGTCGCGCTGACCGGGCGCGATCACCTCGCCGGCGCCGACCTGGGCCAGCAACGACTGTGCGTACAGCGCCGCGCGCGCGGCATCGCTGGAGCCGCGCACCTGCCGCGCCGCGCCCGAAAGAATTCCCAGCAGCAAGGTCAGCGCCAGCGCCAGCAAGGCGAAGGCGACGATGACCTCGAGCAGGGTGTAGCCGCGCTGGCGCTTCATGGCGGCGGCGCTCCCGCGGCACGGCGCAAGCGCACTTCACCGGTCAGCCAGGCCACGTCGATATTCCAGGCCGCGCTGCGCGCACTGAGCTGGACGCGGCCACCGGTGCTGGCGCCGTCGGCGAAAAACACGATCGCGCCTTCGCCGCGCCGCGGCTGCACTTCCCGCGCACCGGTGAAGGTCACGCGCAGGGCCGGAGCGATCTCGCCCTTGCGGCCGTTGGGCGCGGTCCAGGCGTGCGCGGCCGGATCGAGGGTGAAGCGTTGCGGCTTGCCCGTGGCGATGGCCTGCGTGCGCGTGTAGCGCAGTTGCGCCGCCACCGACTTGGCGGCCGAGCGCAACTGCATGCCCTGGATGCCGCCACCCAGCGCCGCCGCGGCGAGCACGCTGATCGCGGCGATCAGCGCGATCACCAGCAGCATCTCCAGCAACGATGCGCCGCGGGCAGGATGCTGCATTGGGCCAGGTCCCCGATGGCTACCGTGCGGGCCTTACTCGACCCGTCACTCGTACTTGATGTCGGCGTCGACGCTGGTGCCGCCGACCTTGCCGTCCTTGCCCAGCACGATCAGGTCGAACGGACCGCCCTCGCCCGGCGCGCGGTACTCGATCGGATGGCCCCACGGATCCTTCAGTTCGGCCGGCTTGGCGTACGGGCCGAGCCAGCCGTTGACGTCGGTGGGCTGGGTGACGAGCTCCTCCAGCGAGGTCGGCAGGCGGCCGGTGTCCATCTGGAATGCCTCGACCTTGCCGGCCATGGTCTGCACCTGCGCCTTGGCGATGTTGTAGTCGCCGCGGTCCTTGCCGCCGAGCACGCGGCTGCCGACGAAGGCCAGCACCGCGCCGATGAGCACGATCACGATGATGATCTCGATCAGGCTCATGCCGCGCTGGCGGGCAGCGGACGGGGAACCATTCAACGAACGACGGTTACGCATTGGGGGATCCTTGTCGAGTGCGGTGACGATGACGGGATGTTTACCCGAAATTGGTGGCCAATGGGCTGACTGCGCGTGGCTGCATTCAGTTCCCTGCCGCTAGCCGATCGCATTGGTCAGGTCATACAGCGGCGTCAGCACCGCCAGCACGACCATGCCCACTACCGTGGCCAGCACCACCGTCACCAGCGGCACCATCGCCGCCAGCATCCGGTCCAGCGCCAGCGCGGTGTCCTGTTCGAACGTCTCGGCGGTCTTGACCAGCATCGTGTCGAGCGTGCCCGACTCCTCGCCGACCTGGATCATCTGCAATGCCAGCCGCGGGAAGCGCTTGCCGCGCCCTAGCGCGGTCGACAGCGCGACGCCGTTCTTGACCTCCTCGGCGGCGGCGGCGACGTCGGCGGCAAGCACGCGGTTGCCGAGCACGTTGCGGCCGATGCCGAGTGCGGCCATAAGCGGCACGCCGTTGCGCACCAGCGTGCCAAGCGTGCGTGCCAGGCGCGCAGTCTCGACCTTGGCCACCAGTGCGCCGGCGAAGCGGCGCCGCAGCAGCCAGGCATCGAAGGCCTCGCGGAACACCGGATCGCGGCGCTTGCGATCGAACCACCACAGCGCCAGCGCCGGCACCACCAGCAGCACGATCCACCAGTCGCGAACGAACAGGCCCACGCCGAGCACGATCTGGGTGAACAGCGGCAGCTGCGCATCCAGGCTTTCGTACATCGCCGCGAACTGCGGAACCACATAGCCGAGCAGGAACAGCAGGCTCAGGCCGACCATCACCAGCAGGATCGCCGGATAGATCAGCGCGTTGATGACGCGACCCTGCAGCGCGCGCGTGCGCTCCATGTAGTCGGCCAGCCGCGCCAGCGTCTCGTGCAGGCTGCCGCCGGCCTCGCCGGCGCGGACCATGTTGACGTACAGGCGCGAGAACGTGCCGTGCTGGCGCTCCAGCGCCGACGACAGCGAACTGCCGCCGCGCACGGCATCGCGCACGTCACCGATCGTGCGGCGCGCGAGTTCGTCTTCGGGCAGTTCCAGCAGGATGGTCAGCGCGCGATCGAGCGGCTGGCCGGCGCCGAGCAGCGTCGCCAGCTGCTGGGTGAACTGCACCAGGCGCGCGCCGGCGAAGGGCCGGGTCTTGAACAGCCCCTTCCAGACCGACGCCCCGGAGGCCTCGCTGGCCAGCTTGGCCTCGACCGGCAGGTGCCCCTGTTCCTGCAGGCGCGCAACCACCTCGGCATTGCTGGCGGCCTCCATCTGGCCGTCGAGCAGCTCACCGCGGGGGTTGAGGGCTTTGTAGTGGTAGAGGGGCATTACGGTTTCTACTCGTCATTCCCGCGCAGGCGGGAATCCAAGGACGTCGCTGTTGGCTTCAGTTCCGCAATGTCCGGCCACAGGTCCCTCCATGAAGGGTTCATCTCGTCGATCAGGCGCAATTTCCACGCGCGATTCCACTTCTTCACGCGTTTCTCTCTCTGGATTGCCGACTCCATCGTGACATGCAGTTCGTACCAGACCAGCCGGGTGACATCGTAGCGGTCGCTGAAGCCTTCGACGATGTGTTCACGGTGTTGCCAGGTGCGCGCAAGGAGATTGCTGGTCACGCCGAGGTATAGCGTTCCATTGCGGTGGCTGGCAAGCAGGTAGACACAAGGTTGTTTGTTCACTGTCCTCATCCTTGAGGGCTACGTCCATGGATTCCCGCCTTCGCGGGAATGACGAGTGAGTGGGGCTGACGGGGTAGCGGCGTCGACGGAGTCGGCTAGTTACGCATCCTCCGTCACCCGCAGCACTTCCTCTATCGTCGTCTCCCCCGCCAGCGCCTTGATGATGCCGTCCTCGTACATCGTGCGCATGCCCGACTGGCGCGCGATCTGCTCGATCTCGCCCATGCCGGCGTGGCGCATCACCGCGCGGCGCAGCTCGTCGTTCATCACCAGGAACTCCATGATCGTGGTGCGGCCGAGGTAGCCGTTGGGTGCAATCGCAGACGGGCGCGGATGGTAGAGGTAGATGTCGCCCGACGGCTGGTGGCGGCGCAGGTTGAACTTCTCGATCTCCTCCGGTGACGCCAGGTACCGTTCGGCGTGCGTCAGCTCCAGCTTGCGCACCAGGCGCTGGCCGAGGATGCCGTTGATGGTGGACGTCAGCAGGTAGTCCTCCACGCCCATGTCGAGCAGGCGGGTGATGCCGCCGGCCGCGTTGTTGGTGTGCAGCGTCGACAGCACCAGGTGGCCCGTGAGCGCCGACTGGATCGCGATGCGGCAGGTCTCCAGGTCGCGCATTTCGCCGATCATGATGATGTCGGGGTCCTGGCGGACGATGCTTCGCAGCGCGTGGGCGAAATCCAGGCCGATCTGCGGCTTGGCCTGGATCTGGTTGATGCCCTCGATCTGGTACTCGACCGGGTCCTCGACGGTGATGATCTTGACGTCGGTGGTGTTGAGCTTGCTCAGCGCGGTGTACAGCGTGGTGGTCTTGCCCGAGCCGGTCGGGCCGGTCACCAGCAGGATGCCGTGCGGCTGGTCGAGCACCTTCTGGAACTGCGGCAGGAAGGCGTCGGTGAACCCCAGGCGCTTGAAGTCGAACACCACCGTCTCGCGGTCGAGCAGTCGCATCACCACGCTCTCGCCGTGCGCGGTCGGCACCGTGCTCACGCGCAGGTCGAGCTCCTTGCCCTGCACGCGCAGCATGATGCGGCCGTCCTGCGGCAGGCGGCGCTCGGCGATGTTGAGCTTGGCCATGATCTTGACGCGGCTGATCACCGCGGCGGTGAGATTGGCCGGCGGGCTCTCGCCTTCGGTGAGCACGCCATCGACGCGGTAGCGCACCTTGAGGCGGCTCTCGAACGGTTCGACGTGGATGTCGGAGGCGCGCAGCTCGACGGCACGCTGGATGATCAGGTTGACCAGGCGGATGACCGGCGCTTCCGAGGCCAGGTCGCGCAGGTGCTCGACGTCGTCGAGGTCGCCACTGCCCTCGCCTTCGGCAGTCTCGACGATTGCGCCCATCGCGCTGCGGCCCTGGCCATACCAGCGCTCGACCAGGTCGCCGATCTCCGAGCGCAGCCCCACCGCCGGGCGGATGTCGCGGCCGGTCGCCAGGCGCAGGGCATCGATGGTGTACAGGTCCTGCGGGTCGGCCATCAGCACGTCGACCGCGGTGTCGCTTTCGCCGATTGGGCAAACCGCGAACTGCTTCATGAAGCGCGCCGACATCGCCACGCCTTCCGGCGGCAGCTCGGGCGCGTCCTTGACGTTGACCAGCGGCAGGCCGAGCACTTCGGCACAGGTTTCGGCGTGGTCGCGTTCGGACACCAGGCCCAGGCGCGCCAGCAGGGCCAGCAGGCCGCCGCCGGTTTCCTCCTGCAGGCGGCGCGCGCGCGCCAGGTCGGCGTCCTTCAGCCGGCCCTTGGCCAGCAGGGTCGCGACGATGCGGTCATCGAGACTGGCTTGGCCGGTGTCGTTGGCGACTGCGTTCACGCCGTCCTCCGTGGCTGTCAGGCCATGGACTTTACGGCACATCGCAGGAGGCGCGAAGAGTCCCTTCTCCCGCCTGCGGGAGAAGGTGCCCGGAGGGCGGATGAGGGCAGGCGGCCAGGTGCCGCATCGCAGCCGGTACTGAACCGCCCCTTGCCCTCACCCCAACCCCTCTCCCGCAAGCGGGAGAGGGGCTAAGACCTCAGCCGACCCAGACCCGCGCGTTACGGAACATCCGCAGCCACGGCGAATCCTCGCCCCACTCGGCCGGTGCCCAGCTCAGGTTGACGCTGCGCAGGGTGCGCTCGGGGTGCGGCATCAGGATCGTGGCGCGGCCGTCGTCGCTGGTCAGGCCGGTGATGCCGTCGGGCGAGCCGTTCGGGTTGAGCGGATAGCGCGTGGCAACGGCACCGTTGCCGTCGACATAACGCAGCGAGACGTGCGCCGCGCTCTGGTCGAGCGCGCTGTCGAACTCGGCGCGGCCTTCGCCGTGCGCGACCGCAACCGGGATGCGCGAGCCGGCCATGCCACGGAAGAACAACGACGGCGATTCCACCACTTCCAGCAGTCCCAGGCGCGCTTCGAACTGCTCGCTGGCGTTGCGCAGGAACTTCGGCCAATGGCCGGCACCGGGGATGATCGGCTTGAGCTGGGACAGCATCTGGCAGCCGTTGCACACGCCCAGCGAGAAGCTGTCCTCGCGGGCGAAGAACGCGGCAAACGCGTCACGCAGCACGCTGCGCTCCAGCACCGAGGTCGCCCATCCGCGGCCGGCGCCAAGCACGTCGCCGTAGCTGAAGCCACCGCAGGCGGCGATGCCCTTGAAGTCGGCCAGCGAGACGTGGCCGCCGATCAGGTCGCTCATGTGCACGTCGAAGGCTTCGAAGCCGGCGCGGTCGAACGCCGCCGCCATCTCGATCTGGCCGTTGACGCCCTGCTCGCGCAGGATCGCCACCTTCGGCCGCACGCCAGTGTTGATGAACGGCGCGGCGACATCCTCGGACGGATCGAACGACAGGCGCGGCTTCAGGCCCGGCGCGTTGAAGTCGCGCGCCAGCGCGCGCTCCTGGTCGGCGCATTCGGGGTTGTCGCGCAGCTTCTGCAGGGCGTGGCTGGTCGACCACCACGCGTCGAAGAGTTCGTCCCAGCGCCATTCCGCCAGGGTCTGGCCCTCGTCGCGGACGCGGATCGCCGGCGCCGTGGTCGGTCGTGCGATGCGTTGCGCGCAGTCGATCAGGCCGTGGCGCGAGACCATGTCGGCGAAGATGGCGCGGTCCTCGTCGGCGACCTGCACGATCGCGCCGAGTTCCTCGTTGAACAGCGTGCGGAACGGGTCGTGGCCCCAGCCGTCGAGGGTGACGTCCAGGCCCAGTCGCGAGCAGAACGCCATCTCGCACAGCGCCGCCAATGCACCGCCGTCGGAGCGGTCGTGGTAGGCGCGCAGCAGGCCGGCCTTGCGCGCATCACGGATGAGTTCGAAGAAATCACGCAGGCGCTGCGGGTTGTCCAGGTCGGGCACGCCGAGCGAGCCGGCGAATGCCGGCAGCTGCGAGTCCGGGCTGTTCGACAGCGCGTGCTTTGACACCGCGTCGGGATGGCACTGCGCCAGCACCGAACCGCCCAGGCGCTGCTTGCCGGCACCCAGGCCGATCAGCCACAGCTCCGACTCTTCGTTGCGATCGAGCAGCGGGGTCAGCTGCTGGCGCACGTCGACCACCGGCGCGAAGGCGGTGACGATCAGCGACACCGGCGACACCGACTTCGACGCGACGCCATCGCTGTGCCACTGCGCCTGCATCGACAGCGAATCCTTGCCGACCGGGATGCTCAGCTCCAGCTCCGGGCACAGCTCCAGGCCGACGGCCTTGACCGCATCGAACAGTCGCGCGTCCTCGCCGGGATGGCCGGCGGCGGCCATCCAGTTGGCCGACAGCTTGATGCGGTTGAGCGACTCGACCGGTGCGGCGCACAGGTTGGTGATGGCCTCACCCACCGCCATGCGCGCGGCGGCGGCGGCATCGATCAGCGCCAGCGGCGTGCGCTCGCCGAGCGACATCGCCTCGCCGACGAAACCGTCGAAGCCCGACAGCGTGATCGCGCAATCGGACATCGGCAGCTGCCACGGACCGATCATCTGGTCGCGCGCGGTCAGGCCGCCGACAGTGCGGTCACCAATGGTGACCAGGAAGTTCTTGGAAGCGACCGACGGATGCGCCAGCACGCGCAGCGCGGCCTCGCGCAGGTCCAGTCCGTTCCATTCCAGCGCGGGCCACGGGGCCGGCGGCGGACGGCGCGCGTCGCGGTGCATCTTCGGCGGCTTGCCGAACAGCACGTCCATCGGCAGGTCGATCGGCCAGTCGTGACCGGGCTGACGCGCGTTGTCGACCGTGGCGCCGTAACCGACGACCAGGTGTTCCTCGGCGGTGGCGTAGCCGACCACCGCGAACGGGCAACGCTCACGCACGCAGATCTGCGCGAACTCCTCGACGCGGTCGGCCGGCAGGCCGAGCACGTAGCGCTCCTGCGACTCGTTGCACCACAGCTGCATCGGCGACAGCGACGGGTCGTCGCTGGGCACCTTGGCCAGGTCGATGACGCCGCCCAGGCCGGAGTCGTGCAGCAACTCGGGGATGGCGTTGGACAGGCCGCCGGCGCCGACGTCGTGCGCGGTGGCGATCGGATTGTCGAGGCCGCGGGCGATGCAGCGGTCGAGCACTTCCTGGCAGCGACGTTCCATTTCCGGGTTGTCGCGCTGCACGCTGGCGAAATCGAGTTCTTCGTGGCTGTCGCCGGACGCGACCGAGCTGGCGGCACCGCCGCCCAGGCCGATCAGCATCGCCGGACCACCGAGCACGATCACCGCATCGCCGGGTTTCATGCCCAGCTTGGTGACCTGCACGCGATCGATCGCACCCAGGCCGCCGGCCAGCATGATCGGCTTGTCGTAGGCGCGCGCGAGCGTGCCGTTAGCGTTCGTGCCCTCGTCGAGCTCGAAGCTGCGGAAGTAGCCTGTCAGGTTGGGGCGACCGAATTCGTTGTTGAACGCGGCCGCGCCGATCGGGCCGTCGAGCATGATTTCCAGAGCCGAGGCCATGCGCGGGTTGAGCGAACGCTCGCGCTCCCACGGCTGCGGCAACGTCGGGATGCGCAGGTGCGAGACGCTGAAACCGCACAGGCCGGCCTTGGGACGGCCACCGCGGCCGGTCGCGCCTTCGTCGCGGATCTCGCCGCCGTTGCCGGTGGATGCGCCCGGGAACGGCGCGATCGCAGTCGGGTGGTTGTGCGTCTCGACCTTGATCGCGAACGCCGAATCGACCTGCGCCTCGGCGCGATAGCCGCGCGTCACCGGGTCCGGGCGGAAGCGACGGCTGGCATAGCCTTCGACCACCGCCGCGTTGTCGCTGTACGCCGAGAGTGTGTGCTCGGGCGTGGTGGCGTGGGTGTGCTTGATCATCTTGAACAGCGACTGCGGCTGTTCCGCGCCGTCGAGCGTCCACGAGGCGTTGAAGATCTTGTGCCGGCAATGCTCGGAGTTGGCCTGGGCGAACATCATCAGTTCGACGTCGGCCGGCTCGCGGCCGAGCACGCTGAAGCGCTCGCGCAGGTAGGCGATCTCGTCCTCGGCCAGGGCCAGGCCGAGGCGGACATTGGCGTTCTCCAGGTCGGCCAGCGCAATGCGTTCGAGCTGGCCGCGCGCGGGCGTGGCGAACAATGCCGCGGCGTCGTCGCGCGCTTCCAGCAGCGACTGCGTCATCGGATCGTGCAGGACCTTGGCCAGCGCGCCCTGGCTGGCGGCATCGGTCGGCCATCCGGCCAGGTCGTAACGGGTGCCGCGCTCGACACGCTTGATCGGCAGGCCGGCGCCACGGAGCAGTTCGGTCGCCTTGCTCGCCCACGGCGACAGCGTGCCCAGACGCGGCGTGACGTAGCGCGAGGTGGCTTCGTCCGCGCGCGCAGCCTCACCCGGCTCGGCCTGGAGGATGCGGCGCAGAGCTTCTGCGTCCGGCGTCGCACCAGTCTCCGGCTCGACCCAGTAGACGGGCCAGGCGCCAAGGACACGGACGGACGGATGGAGGGCTTGCAGGCGGGCTTGGAGCCGCTCGCGGCGGAACGGCGACAGGGCGGATGCGCCCTCGAGGACGATCATGTCCGGGGAACCGTGCAACGTCGGGCCCGACATTGTAGCCGAGCCGCGCAACCCCTGCCCGTACTCCTCAGGCGCCCGGCTTCACCGCAGCCGTCTGGGCATGGTCGGCCGCCAGCTTGTCCAGCGCCTCGCGCAGTGCCGCCGGCGGGATGTAGCCGCCGAGCTGGGTGCCATCGGCGCTGAGGATCATCGGCGTACCGGTCAGGCCGACGCGCTGGCCGATGTCGTACTGCTGGTTCACCGAGGTCTTGCAGTTCGTGTACTTGGGCGTGCGGTCGTTCTTGGCGTCGGTCAGCGCCTTGCGCCGGTCCGGCGCGCACCACACCGCCACCATCTTCTTGTAGTCGTCGCTGCCCAGGCCCATGCGCGGGAAGGCCAGGTACTCGATCGCGATGCCCTGGCGGTTGTACTCGGCGATCTCGCTGTGCAGCTTGCGGCAGTAGCCGCACTCGACGTCGGTGAAGACGGTGACCGTGTACTTGGGCTTGGCCGGGGCGAAGACGATGCGTTCGCTGACCGGGATGGTGTCGATCAGCTGCTTGCGCACCGCCGCCATCGCATCCTCGCTGAGGTTCTTTTTGGCGTTGACGTCGAACAGGGCGCCGCCGGAACCGGGCAGGAACAGGTAGCGGCCATCGTCGCTGACGTAGACCACCTGGCCGGCCACGATCGCCTCGCGGAAGCCCGGAAGCGGCGCCGCCCCGACCCGGTCCACCTCGACCTGCGGGTTGAGCAGGCGCACCGCCTCGACCGCGCGCGCGTCGGCGGTGCCGGCCTTGGGCTTGGCGGCGGCCAGGGCGGCTACGGCCGGTTTGGCGCTGCCTTGCGCCTGCGCTGCGCTGTCGGGCGCTTGCGCACAGGCGGAAAGGCTGAGGGCGCCGAGCGCGGCGAGGAGGATTCGCTTCATCTGGGATTCCTGACAGGGGCCACCGGGCGGCGGCCCATATTGGGGGGATGCCCGGATTGTGGCACGAGACCCGGTTGCGGCCAGTGCCCTTGGTCCCGGAGCGATTCACCTGTGGTTGTTTGCGCTACCGGACCCCGGCGGGGAATTGCCGCTATCCGCGCGGGTGGTGTTTCGAGTGGAGCTGCTTGAGCTGCTCGCGCGCCACCAGGGTGTAGATCTGCGTGGTCGACAGCGAACTGTGGCCAAGCAGCATCTGCAGCGCGCGCAGGTCGGCGCCGTGATTGAGCAGGTGGGTGGCGAAACTGTGGCGCAGGCCGTGCGGGCTGATCCGGGCCGGGTCGATGCCGGCGAACCCCGCATAGCGCTTCACCAGCACCCAGAACTGCTGGCGTGTCGGTGCCGCGCCGCCTGAAGTGAGGAACAACGGTGCCAGCGCGCGCTTTCCCGCCAGCTGCGGCCGCGCCGTGGCGAGGTACCGCTCCAGCCAGTGCTGCGCTTCCTCGCCCAGCGGCACCAGCCGCTCCTTGCTGCCCTTGCCCATCACCCGCAGCACGCCCTGGCGCAGGTTGACCGCCGTCGCCGGCAGGTTGACCAGTTCGCTCACGCGCAAGCCGGCCGCGTACATCAGCTCGAGCATGGCGCGATCGCGCAGGCCATTGGCCTCGTCGATGTCCGGGGCCTTCAGCAGGGCTTCGATCTGGCTTTCGGCCAGGGCCTTGGGCAGGGACCGCGGCAGTTTGGGCGGTTCCAGCAATGCGGTCGGATCGTCACTGCGCTCGCCGCGCCGCACCTGCCAGGCATAGAACGCGCGCAACGCCGACAGCAGCCGCGCGTTGCTGCGCGGCGAGTAACCGTGCTGCGAGCGCCAGGCCAGGTAGTCGAACAGGGCGGCGCGATCGGCGCCGGCCAGACCGCCGCCGCGGCCATCGCGCCAGCGCGCGAGCAGTTCCAGGTCGCGACGGTAGCTGTCGAGCGTCGGCTGGGCCAGGCCATTCTCGGCCCAGATCGCATCCAGGAAAGCGACAATGCCGCCGCCATCGGCGTCGCGCAATTGCGGCAAGGCCATCGCCACGCCACGGCGATCAGCAGGCGTTCGAGCACTCATGCATGCAGCTTAGCGGCCGTGCAGCGCAGCGGCTATCCTGATGCGATGGCATCGACCTCGCCCACACCCCGCCCCGCCGCACTGATCGGCTGGCGCCTGCTCGCACTGCTCTACGACCTGTGGCCAGTGGTTGCGCTGTGGATGCTGGCCTCAGCGGTCTTCACCTTTGCCTACACGTTCAGTGGCCACGACAGCCACGAGAACATCCCGCCCTTCAGCCTCCTGCAGTGGCTGCTGTGGCTGGTGTGCTGGCTGATCGGCGCCGTCTATGCGGTGCTGAGCTGGCGACGCGGCGGACAGACGCTGGGCATGCGCCCGTGGCGACTGCAGGTGATCGGCGCCGATGGCAGCGCACCGGCATGGCGGGCGTTGCTGATGCGCTACACCGTCGGCACGGTTTCTCTGCTGCTTGCCGGCCTGGGATTCTGGTGGGCCTGGTTCGACCGCGACCGGTTGACGTGGCACGACCGCGCCAGCGGGACACGCATGGTGCGGTTGCCGAAGCGGTCGAAGTAGGTCCTTATTCCGTCATCCCCGCGAAGGCGGGGACCCAGCGACTTTGCACTTGCCCGTCGCAACGGCAAAGTCAAAATGGGTCCCGGCTTTCGCCGGGACGACGGTGACGGGGCTGGAGGCGTGAGGGCCTGGGTCCCGGCGTTCGCCGGGACGACGGGGTTAGCCGCTGCGCTTCTTGAACAGGAACGCCGACACGCCCAGCATGATCAACGTCGGCAGCAGATACGCGATGCGGTAGTCGAACTTGTACACCGTCGCCAGCTTCACGAACTGGGTCTGCAACAACCAGAAGCCCAGCGCGAACACGATGCCGATGAACAGACGCTTGCCCATGCCGCCACTGCGCAGCGTGCCGAAGGCGAACGGCACCGCCGCCAGGCACAACGCCAGCACGTTGATCGAATAGAACCACCGTCCCCAGTAGTGCTCCTCGAACTCCGAAGCATCCAGACCATTGCGCTCGCGGTACTGGATCGCGGTGCGCAGGTCCATGGCCGACAGATAGCGCGGCCGCTCCGTGCCTGCCGACAGCGCGGCCGAATCGAGCTGCGAGTTCCAGCGCTCCTGCGCCACCTGCTCGCGACGCACCGAACGGTCATCGAACCAGGTCCGCGTCACATCGTGCAGCAACCAGCCACCGGGGCGGTGCTCGGCCGTCTTCACGTAGGCCAGCGACTTCAGGCGACCATCGTCGGCGAACTGGTACAGGGTGACATCACGTAGTTCCAGCCAGCGGTCGCCGTTGAGCTCGCGCTCCTGGCCGCCCGCGGCATTGAGGATGGTCTCACCCTCACGCGCCCACAAGCCGCTGTACTGCGCGACCACCGCGTTGCCGGACTTCGCCGACGACTTGAGGGCGTCGGCGCGCTGCTGCGTCCATGGCGACAGGCTCTCGCCGCTGAGCACCATCAATGCGGTGAGGATCGCCAGCGCACCGGCGACGGCCAAGCCGAGACGACGGCGCGACAGGCCGACGGCGCGCAGCGCGGTCAGCTCGGAGGTCGCCGCCAGCTGCCCCAGCGCCATCAGCGAACCGATCACGGCCGCGTACGGAAACAGGTAGTACATGCGCCGCGGCACACTCAGCCCGATGTACGCGAAGGCTTCGACCAGGCCGTACTTGCCCTTGCCGATGTCGCCGAACTCGCTCACCAGGGCCAGCATCACGTCGAGTCCGCCCAGCACCGCCCAGGTCAGCAGCACCGTGGCGAGCACGGTCTTGCCTACATATATGTCGTGGATCCTGGGGAGCAGTCTCATGACCTCAGCCTCGCCGTCGCGAACGCCTGCCGTGGTCGTCCCAGGCGGCCATCGCTGAAATACATCCAGAAGGCCACCGCCATCACCGGCACCACCAGCCACCACAGGCCCAGCCAGATCGCGATCTTGCCGCTTTCCAGCCAGCCCAGCCCGGCGGTCATCAGGTTCTGGCCGATCAGATAGGCCAGGAAGCCGACCAGGATCCGGCCATAGCGCGCCTGCCGCGGCATGCTGCGCGCCAGCGGCACCGCCATCAGGGCGAACGCCAGCGCCAGCAGCGGCGGCGCCAGGCGGTAGTGCAGCTGGGCCCTGGCCTCGCGCCGGTCGTCGCCGAGCAGGGTCAGGGTCGTCTGCATTTCAGGGGCATCGGGGTCGAACTTGAGCTCGTTGGCCGGCAACAGGATCTCGTTGCTGGCGTAGCGCAGCAGGCGGAAGTCCTTGGCGCCGGCCCGCTCGCCTTCGATCTGGAAGCCGCCGGACAGGGTCAGGTAGCGGTTGCCGGCCGGATCGACCGTCAGTTCGCCGGTATTGGACGTGGTCACGTCGATGCGTCCCTCGCCGGCATCGCGGTACACGAACACGCGCTGCAGCTGGCTGCCATCCTTGGACATGTTGGCCACGTAGATGACGCCGCGGCCGTTGGGGATGCCGACGAAGGCGCCCGGCTCCAGCCCGGCCATCAGCAGGTTGCGGTTGGCGTCGTTGATCATCTGCTTGGACAGGCGGTCCGCCCAGGGCCCCAGCCACAGCGAACAGGCCGCCACGACCAGCACCAGCGGCCCGACCACCAGCATCAGCGGCTTGAGCATGCGCCTGGGCCCCACGCCTATCGAGGAGATG
This sequence comes from Lysobacter sp. Soil_N_23, assembly GCF_057656135.1. Taxonomy (NCBI): domain Bacteria; kingdom Pseudomonadati; phylum Pseudomonadota; class Gammaproteobacteria; order Lysobacterales; family Lysobacteraceae; genus Lysobacter; species Lysobacter sp. Soil_N_23. Next base: position 70,382 of record NZ_JBDGKY010000002.1, on the reverse strand, counting down.
ACCGGCATCTCCGAGTCCCGGTACAGGCGCCCGACGCCCATCATCAGGCCCAGCATCAGCGCCAGGGGCAGGATCAGCGGCAGCCACTTGATCAGCACCAGGCCCAGCTGGGCCAGCATCAGGCCGGCCGGGACCCGGCCCCGGGCGATGTCCTGGAGCACGTCGGTGAAGGCGCCGCCGACCATGACGATCAGCAGCACCACCAGGGTGGCGAAGATCGCCTGGGCGAATTCGCTCAGCAGGTAACGGTCAAGCTTGGGCATCGATTTAGGCTTCGGGGCGGCTTGATCTGGGAAGTTGATCTGGAACTTGATCTAAAATCAGGGGAATTCGTCCGAGGGCGTGAGGTGGCTGCGCGATGCGCGGCCGGGGACATTGCATCCCCCTCACAGCCACTCGATTGTACGGAGTTTGGTTGGACGTCTGCCCACTGTTTCGACAGACGTTCCTGACCAGCTCCTTTTTTGGACTGCTCTGGGAATCTGTTGGATGGCCCTCGAATTCGACCTGAACCGCGACGCGCCTGCCGCCGCCCTCACCGATTGCATTGTCGTCGGCGCCTTTGCCGACAACAGCCTCACGCCTGCGGGCAAGGCCCTGGACGAAGCCAGCGGCGGCCGCCTGGCGGCCCTGCTCGAGCGCGGCGACGCCAGCGGCAAGACCGGCAAGACCGCCGTGCTGCACGACGTTCCGGGCGTCAGCGCGCCGCGCGTGCTGGTGATCGGCCTGGGTGACGCCGGCAAGTTCGGCGTGCCGCAGTACCTCAAGGCGGTCGGCGACGCCGCCCGTGCGCTGCGCAACGGCCCGGTGACCAATGCCTTGTTCACCCTGTCGGAAGTGCCGGTGGCCGGCCGCGACACCGCCTGGGCGATCCGCCAGGCCGCCATCGCCGCCGACCACGCCTGCTACCGCTACACCGCCACGCTCGGCACCAGCAAGAAGAAGGAAGAGCCGGGCCTGCGCAAGCTTTCCATCCACGGTGACGACGCTGTTGCCCTGGCCCACGGCCAGGCAATCGCCGCCGGCGTGCAGTTCTCCCGCGAGCTGGGCAACCTGCCGCCGAACATCTGCAACCCGGCTTACCTCGCCCAGCAGGCGCAGGAATTCGCCGGCCGCTTCGACACCACCTCGTGCGACGTGCTCGACGTTGCGCAGATGACCGAACTGGGCATGGGCTCGCTGCTCGCGGTCGGCCGCGGCTCGGCCAATCCGCCCAAGCTCATCGTCCTGAAGTACAGCAACGGCGGCGACGCCAAGCCTTACGTGCTGGTCGGCAAGGGCATCACCTTCGACACCGGCGGCATCAACCTCAAGACCCAGGGCGGCATCGAGGAGATGAAGTACGACATGTGCGGTGGCGCCACCGTCATGGGTACCTTCGTCGCCGCCGTCGGCATGCAGCTGCCGATCAATCTCGTCGTGGTGGTGCCGGCGGTGGAGAACATGCCCGACGCCGACGCCTACCGCCCGTCCGACGTGCTGACCAGCATGTCCGGCAAGACCATCGAAGTGGGCAACACCGACGCCGAAGGCCGCCTGATCCTGTGCGACGCGCTGACCTATGCGCAGCGTTTCGAACCGCAGGCGCTGGTCGACGTCGCCACGCTCACCGGCGCCTGCATGGTCGCCCTGGGCAAGTTCGCCTCCGGCCTGATGAGCAAGCACGACGACCTCGCCGCCGAGCTGATCGATGCCGGCGAGAACGTCTTCGACCGCGCCTGGCGCCTGCCGCTGTGGGACGAGTACCAGACCCTGCTGGAGTCCAGCTTCGCCGACGTCTACAACATCGGCGGCCGCTGGGCCGGCGCGATCACCGCCGGCTGCTTCCTCGGCCGCTTCGCCGAAGGCCAGCGCTGGGCGCACCTGGACATCGCCGGCAGCGCCTCGGACGAAGGCAAGCGCGGCATGGCCACCGGTCGCCCGGTCGGCCTGCTGAGCCAGTGGTTGCTGGACCGGGCAGCCTGACCGCGTGGCGCGCGCGGACTTTTACCTGATCCAGAAAGAGCGGTTCCGCGAGGAACCGCTGCTGCTGGTGTGCGAGCTCGCGCGCAAGGCGCACGACGCCAACCTGTGGACGCTGGTGCTGGTGCGCGACGACGAGCAGGCGCAGCGCCTGGACGAGTTGCTGTGGGAATTCGACGAGAATGCCTACATTCCGCACCAGCTCGCCGGTGACGACGAGGACGACCTGGCGCCGGTGCTGATCGCCACGCCCGATTCGGACACGCCGATGCGACCGGTGGTGATCAACCTGCGCGACGCGCCGGTGGCCGGCAGCTTCGAGCGCGTGCTCGAGGTGGTGCCCGCCGACGACTCGGCGCGTGGCCCGCTGCGCGAGCGCTGGAAGCAGTACCAGGCGCGTGGGCTGGATCTCAAGAAGCACGACATGTGAAGAAGCACGACATGTAAGGCCACGTCACCGCGCCTCACCCCGTCATCGCCCCTCGCCCCGTCATCCCCGCGAAGGCGGGGACCCAGCGACTTCGATGCTTCCCGGCAACGAGTCCGCCTGACGGCAACACCTGAAGACGCTGGGTCCCCGCCTTCGCGGGGATGACGGCAAACTAAGAAAGAAGCAAAGCGACCATGACCGACACCCTCGCCTCCAGCTACGACCCCAAGCAGTTCGAAACCCGCCTGTACGAGCAGTGGGAGCGCAGCGGTGTATTCAAGCCCAGCGGCAAGGGCGAGCCCTATACCATCCTGCTGCCGCCGCCGAACGTCACCGGCACGCTGCACATGGGCCACGCCTTCCAGCACACGCTGCAGGACGCGCTGATCCGCTACCACCGCATGCGTGGCTTTGATGCGCTGTGGCAGATGGGCACCGACCACGCCGGCATCGCCACCGAGATGGTGGTCGCGCGCAACCTCGGCCGCGACGGCCTGACCCGCGACGACCTCGGCCGCGACGGCTTCATCGGGAAGGTGTGGGAGTGGAAGCAGCACTCCGGCGACACCATCGAGCGGCAGATGCGCCGCCTGGGCACGTCCGGCGACTGGTCGCGCAGCGTCTTCACGATGGACCCGATGGCCGCGCAGGCGGTGATCGAGGCGTTCGTGCGCCTGCATGAGGAGGGCCTGATCTACCGCGGCCAGCGCCTGGTCAACTGGGATCCGGTGCTGAAGACGGCGATCTCCGACCTGGAAGTGGTCAACGAAGAGGAAGACGGCTTCCTGTGGTCGATCAGCTACCCGCTGAGCGACGGCAGCGGTGAACTGACCGTGGCGACCACGCGTCCGGAAACCATGCTCGGCGACGTCGCGGTGATGGTGCATCCGCTCGACGAGCGTTACACCCACCTGATCGGCAAGACCGTCACGCTGCCGCTGAGCAACCGCGAGATCCCGATCATCGCCGACGACTATGTCGACCGCGAGTTCGGCACCGGCGTGGTCAAGGTCACGCCCGCGCACGACTTCAACGACCACGCCGTCGGCCAGCGCCACGGCCTGCCGCTGATCAACATCTTCACCCACGTCGCGGCGGTCAACGGCAACGCACCGGAGAAATACCGTGGTCTGGACCGCTACGAGGCGCGCAAGGTCGTGCTCGCCGACCTCGAAGCCGCCGGCCGCCTGGTCGAGACCAAGCCGCACAAGCTGCAGGTGCCGCGCGGCGACCGCACCGGCCAGGTGATCGAGCCGTACCTGACCGACCAGTGGTTCGTGAAGATGGACAGCCTGGCCGCACGCGGCCTCGAACTCGTGGAGCAAGGCGACGTCAAGCTCGTCCCCGGCAACTGGATCAACACCTATCGCCACTGGATGGAAAACATCCAGGACTGGTGCATCAGCCGCCAGCTCTGGTGGGGCCACCGCATCCCGGCCTGGTACGACGACGAGGGCAACATCTTCGTCGGCCGCAACGAGGACGAGGTCCGCGCGCGTCATTCGCTCGACCATACCGTCAACCTCTCGCAGGACAGCGATGTCCTGGAAACCTGGTTCAGCTCGCAGCTGTGGCCGTTCAGCACGATGGGCTGGCCCAACGAGCAGGCGATGGCCGAGCGCGGATTCGACCGCTACGTGCCGTCGAGCGTTCTGGTCACCGGCTTCGACATCATCTTCTTCTGGGTCGCGCGCATGATCATGGCGACCGACCACTTCACCGGCCGCGTGCCGTTCAAGGACGTCTACATCACCGGCCTCATTCGCGATTCGCACGGCCAGAAGATGTCGAAGTCGAAGGGCAATGTCCTCGACCCGCTGGACCTGATCGACGGCATCTCGCTCGAGGATCTGCTGGCCAAGCGCACGACCGGGCTGATGAAGCCCCAGGATGCACCGAAGATCGAGAAGGCCACGCGCAAGGAATTCCCCGACGGCATCCCGGCGTTCGGTGCCGACGCGCTGCGCTTCACCATCGCCGCGCTCGCCACCCACGGCCGCGACATCAAGTTCGACCTCGGCCGCGCCGAGGGCTACAAGAACTTCTGCAACAAGCTGTGGAACGCCACCCGCTTCGTGTTGATGAACACCGAGGGCTTTGAGCCCTCCCCTTCAAGGGGAGGGTTGGGAGGAGATGGGTTTACGCAACAGCCGCAGCCAGTCACTGATGCAGAGCGCTGGATCCTCTCGCGCCTGGCCAAGGCGGCCGCCGAGGCCGAGACCCACTTCGCCAGCTACCGTTTCGATCTGCTCGCGCAGGCGCTGTACGAGTTCGCCTGGAACGAGTTCTGCGACTGGTTCGTCGAACTGGCCAAGCCGGCGCTGCAGGGCGACGACGCGGCTGCGGCGCAGAGCACGCGCCACACCCTGCTGTTCGTGCTCGAGCGCCTGCTGTCGCTGCTGCACCCGCTGGTGCCGTTCGTGAGCGAGGAACTGTGGCAGCAGGTCGGTCCGAAGCTCGGCCTGGCCGACACCACGATCATGCTGCGTCCGTACCCGCAGGCATCGGACTTCGCCGGACAGGACTACACCGCCGCCGAGGCCGACGTCGAATGGCTCAAGGCGATGGTCAGCGCGCTGCGCAGGATCCGCAGCGAACTCAACGTCGCGCCATCGAAGACGATCCCGTTGCTGCTGGCAGGCTGCACCGCGACCGATCGCGACCGCATCACTCGCTTCGACTCGCAGCTGCGTTTCCTCACCCGCCTGGACTCCATCACCATCCTCGATGACGCCGCTGCCGCGCCCGCCGCGGCGACCGCGCTGGTCGGCGAACTCAAGCTGCTGGTGCCGCTGGAAGGCCTGGTCGACCTGGGTGCCGAGCGCACGCGCCTGGACAAGGAGATCAAGCGCGTCGAAGGCGAGATCGGCAAGTGCCACAACAAGCTGGCCAGCGAGACCTTCGTTGCCAATGCACCGCCGGCCGTGGTCGAGCAGGAGCGCAAGCGCCTGGCCGACTGGAACCTGCAGCGCGAGGCACTGGCTTCGCAGCGGGCCAAACTGGGCTGAGCCCGGCTGGGCCAAGCCAAGTTGGGCTCACGCCCCGGCTTGGCGTCGGCTTGTCCGGGCTATTCCGGCGGCAACAGCTCGATCGCCATCACCAGCGCATCCTCGCGGCCATCGCGCGCCGGGTAGTAGCGCGGCCGGCGGCCGATCTCGTTGAAGCCTTCGGAATGGTAGAGCGCGATCGCCCCGGCATTGGAGGGCCGCACTTCCAGGAACACGCGCTCGGCGCCGCGACCGCGCGCGACGTGCATCATCGCCCGCAGCAGGTGGCGGCCGTGGCCGCGCCCCTGCCGCGCCGGGTCGATGCAGATATTGAGCACGTGCGCCTCGCCGGCGGCGATGCTCATCAGGAAGTAGCCGATGATCTCGCCGCCCTGCTGCAGCAGCCAGGCCGGGTAGTCGGCGCGCAGGCAGTCGCGGAAGATGCCGACCGTCCACGGAAATTCGTAGGCGCGGATCTCGACCGCGTGCACCGCGTCGAGGTCGTCCTCGCGCATGGGCCGCAGTGCGCCGGCGGGCGACGCCTGGCCGGTATCGACGGCCAGCGCGCTCACGCCGATCCGCTCCGTCGGCGCAGCGCCCGCAGGTGGGGCCACATCGCGCGCTTGGCCGCGGCATTGCCGCGCAGCGAGGCGAGGTCGGCAACCAGTGCGGCTACGTCCGGATCGCCACTGTCGCGTCCGGCCGCACGCAGCACCGCCAGCAACAGGCGGTCGGCCCTGGCCGGTTCGCGCGGTACCGGTGCAGCCTGACGCGCCCGCGGAGCACCCTCGCCTCTCAGCAGCGCAGCCGCTTCACGGCGGGCATCGGCGGGAGCGTCCTGCGCATCGGCGACGGCCTGAGAACCGGACTCGATCGACTGCGCGCCTCCCAGCGCCCACACCTGATGGCCCATGGCCTGCAGCCATTCGCGCTGCTGCGGACTCCACAGCGCGCTCATGTGCCGGCCTCCGTCGCTGCCGGGCGCCGCAGCTTGCGCCAGGCCGCATAGGCCGGGCCCGACAACGCGTACAGGCCACCGATCACCAGCAGCACGCGCGGCGGATCGATGGCGATGGCCACCAGCACCGCCAGCACCACCACGATCGCCAGGAACGGCACGCGGTCGTGGCGCGGACCGCCGCCCTTGAAGCTGAAATAGCGCAGGCGGCTGACCATCAGCAGGCCGGCGACCACGGTCACGGCGAGCGCGACATACCTCAATTGCTCGCCGCTGTAGCCCATGTCGTCGCAGGTCCACACGAAGCTGGCCACCAGCCCGGCCGCCGCCGGACTGGCCAGGCCGATGAACCAGCGCTTGTCGACCTGGCCCACCTGGGAATTGAAACGCGCCAGCCGCAGCGCCGCGCAGGCGGCATAGAGGAAGGCCGCGACCCAGCCGATCTTGCCGGGCGTCGGCCCGTCGAGCAGGGTCGCCGACAACGCCCAGTGGTACATCACCAGTGCCGGGGCCAGGCCGAAGCTGACCAGGTCGGCCAGCGAGTCGTACTGCACCCCGAACTCGCTCTGGGTGTTGGTCAGGCGCGCTACCCGGCCGTCGAGGCCGTCGAGGATGCCGGCGACGAACACGGCGATGCAGGCGTCGTCGAAACGGCCCTGGGTCGCGGCGATGATCGCGTAGAAGCCGGCAAACAGGCCGCCGGTGGTGAAAAGGTTCGGCAGCAGGTAGATGCCGCGACCGCGCGGCCGCGGGGTTTGTTGCAATTCGTCCATGTTTGGAAGTGTAGCGCTTGCCTGCGCCCCGGCGCGGTGATGCAATCGGACCTTCTCCCGCTCCCAACCGCCTGGAGCCACCATGCCCCGCCAGTCCTTCCGTCTGCTGCCCGGCCTCATCGCCGGCCTGTGCCTGGTCGTTGCCCTTCCCGCTTCGGCGGCCAAGGTGTACCAGTGGAAGGACGCCCAGGGCGTCACCCACTACGCCGATGCGCCACCGCCGGGCCAGGAGTACAAGAACCGCGGGCAACATCAGGACACCGGCAAGCCGGCGCCGACCGCTGCCGCAAAACCGGTGGTCAATTCCAATTGCAGCAACGCCCGCAGCAACCTGGCCGTGCTGCAGGGGAACCAGCCGGTCGCCATCGACGAGGACAAGGACGGCAAGCCCGACCGCAGCCTCAACGACAGCGAGCGCGCCAACCGCACCCAGTTGGCCGAGGCGCAGATCAAGACCTATTGCGAGGGTGGTCCGGTCGCCAGCGGCGGCTGACCGACCTGTGCAGGAGCGAGCTTGCTCGCGAACAGGCGCTCGGCCACTGGTCAGGCCTGATCGCGAGCAAGCTCGCTCCTACCGCCGTTGCTGCCATGCCCGGCAGTGGCTCCGCGCATGGCAAAATGGCCGCTTCCCTACGTCCGAAGCCGAGCCGATGCGCCTGTCGCAGTTCCACCTCCACACCAGCAAGGAAACGCCCGCCGAGGCCGAGATCGTCAGCCACAAGCTGATGCTCAAGGCCGGCATGATCCGCAAGCTCGCCGCCGGCCTGTACACCTGGTCGCCGCTGGGCCTGCGCGTGCTGCGCAAGGTGGAGCGCGCCGTGCGCGAGGAAATGAACGCAAGCGGTGCGATCGAAGTGCTGATGCCTTCGGTGCAGCCCAGGGAGCTGTGGGAGGAAACCGGGCGCTGGGAGAAGTTCGGCGGCCAGCTGCTGAAGATCCAGGACCGCAAGGAGGCCTGGTACTGCTACGGCCCCACGCATGAGGAAGTCATCACCGACTTCGCGCGCCAGGAGCTGTCGAGCTACAAGCAGCTGCCGGTCAACTTCTACCAGATCCAGACCAAGTTCCGCGACGAGATCCGCCCGCGTTTCGGCGTGATGCGCGCGCGCGAGTTCCTGATGAAGGACGCCTACTCCTTCCACCTCAGCGACGAGGACCTGGGGGCCGAGTACAAGAACATGTACGACACCTACGGCCGCATCTTCACCCGCCTGGGCCTGAAGTTCCGCGCCGTCTCGGCCGACTCCGGCGCCATCGGCGGCGCGGTCTCGCACGAGTTCCACGTGCTGGCCGAGTCCGGCGAGGACGCGCTGGCGTTCCATAGCGGCTCGGACTATGCCGCCAACGTCGAACTGGCGCAGGCCGCCGCGCCCGGTCCGCGCGCCGCCGCAAGCGAAGCGATGCGCAAGGTCGACACACCGACGCAGAAGACCTGCGAGGACGTCGCCGCGCTGATGGGCATCGCGCTGCAGCGCACGGTCAAGTCGGTGGCGATCATCGGCGCCGACGCCGACGGCAACGACCAGTTCGTGCTGGCGCTGGTGCGCGGCGACCACGTGGTCAACGAGATCAAGCTGTCGAAGCTGGCCGGGTTGGGCGAGTACCGCCTGGCCACGGAGGCCGAGATCGTGGCCCACCTGGGCAGCGAACCCGGCTTCCTCGGCCCGGTCGCGCCGCGCCAGGCCATCCGCGTGATCGCCGACCGCAGCGTCGCCGCCATGGCCGATTTTGTCATTGGCGCCAACGAGGCCGGGTATCACCTGGCGGGCGTCAACTGGGACCGCGACCTGCCCGAGCCCGACGTCGTTGCCGACATCCGCAACGTGGTCGAGGGCGACATCGCCCCGGACGGCCAGGGCACGATCGGGCTTGCCCGCGGCATCGAGGTCGGCCACGTCTTCCAGCTCGGCCGCACGTACGCCGAAGCGATGAAGCTGACCGTGCTCGACGCCAACGGCAAGGCGGCAACGCCGGCCATGGGCTGTTACGGCATCGGCGTGTCGCGGATCGTGGCGGCCGCGATCGAACAGAACAACGACGACAACGGCATCGTCTGGCCCGAGGCGATGGCGCCGTGGCTGGCGGTGGTGTGCGTGATCAACCCCAAGGGCGACGCCGCCGTCGCGCAGGCCGCCCAGGCGCTGTACGCCGAACTCAATGGCGCCGGCATCGAGACCGCGCTCGACGACCGTGGCCTGCGCCCGGGCGCGATGTTCGCCGACATGGAACTGATCGGCATCCCGCACCGGGTCGTCGTCTCCGAGCGCGGCCTTGCGGCCGGCACGTTCGAGTATCGCCACCGTCGCGCCAGCGAGGCGGAGAATCTCGATCGCGGCGCACTGATGGCCAGACTCGGCAAGTGATCTCGGCAACAAATCGGCCACTTCCGGCGCGGTCCTGCTGGCCGCGCCGGATAATCCTTGATATTTGCCTGATTTACGTGGCGGGCGCCGCGGGATTATCATCCTGCGCTGCCTGAACGGTTCTGGCTGCCTCCTCACCGGCGCCGCCGTCTCCAACCGCAATGTTTCCAACCGCAACGTCTCCTGCGGCCTTTGCCGCTGCCGGCCCCCGCCCCGGTCGTTCCTTCCGGTAATCGGCCCGGTATTCCAACGGATCCATTCACGCCTGACATTCCGCCCGTAATTCCACCCTTACCGGAGGTTTCATGTCGATCGATATCACCTCGCTGTCGGCGAAAGAACTCGACGCCCTGATCAACCAGGCCAAGAAGCGAAAGACCACGCTGAACAGGCGCAAGCCGGTTGCCACGGTCCGCAAGAAACTCACCCAGCTGGCCAAGGCCGAGGGTTACAGCATCGCCGAGCTGTTCGGCGGCGGTGCCCCGGCGCGCACGGCCAAGCCGACGAGCAAGGCCGCTCCGAAGAAGGCACGCAAGGCGATGGGCAAGGTAGCGCCCAAATACCGCAACCCGGCCGACCCGGCCGAAACCTGGACCGGTCGCGGCAAGCAGCCGCGCTGGCTGGCCGCGCATACCGCGGCCGGGCGCAGGCTCGAAGAGTTTCTGATCAGGTAACTGTTGAGATTACCCCGCCTGCCCGGCGGGATTGAATCTGATCTGTAGGAGCGAGCTTGCTCGCGAATCGCGTATCGGCCACGTCGACGCCTGATCGCGAGCAAGCTCGCTCCTACCAACAACGGGCCTTACAGATTGCGACGCGCCGGCAGCAGCAGGTTGCCGAACAGCAGGCCGGCGACCAGGGCCAGCAGGATATTGAGCACCGCCAGCAGCGCGGCCTGGCCGGCATCGACGTCCTGCTGCTGGATCAGGGTCAGGAAGCCGCGCAGGCTGGCACTGCCCGGCACCAGCATGATGATGCCGGGCACGCGCAGGATCGCGCCGGGCCGGTTCCACCAGCGCGCATAGGCATTTCCGGCGGCGGTCAGCACGAGCGCGGCCAGGAAGATGCCGGCCGGGCTGCCGAAGGCCTGTCCGCCGAATCTGGAAATCAGGTAACCGCTGGCCGCGGCCGCCATCACCTTCGGGTAATCGCGACGGCTCGCCCGGAACAGCACCGCGAATGCGAACGAGGCCAGCGCCAGCGCCGCCCACTCCACCCATTCCGGCTGCGGCCGCGACGCCCGCACCTGCGCATCGAGCCCGATCATCTCGGCCAGGTACAGCGCGATCACGGTGCCGATGGCGAGCTTGAGCACGGTCGTCAACGCACCGGCGAAGCGGGCCGTGCCCGACACCAGGTGCTGGCTGGTGAGCTCGTTGACGGCGTTGGTCAGCCCCATACCGGGCAACAGCACGATCAGCGAGGCGATGATGACGGTGTTCTGGTTCAACGGCGCCACGTAGGTGGCGACCAGCAAGGTCACGCTGGCGGCGAACATCGCGGCGACCGCTTCGAGTGGCTCCTTGAACCGCGGCTGCGCTTCCGACACCTGCACGAACAGGCCGATCAGCAGGCCGTTGGCGCCGGCCACGCAGATGTCCAGCCACGGCAGGCGCAGCACGCCGGCGATCGCGGTCGCCGCCAGGCAGTAGCCAAGCACCTGCATCGCGCGCGAGCGCCACGTCGGTGGGCGGTCGAGCGCGCTCATCTGCGCGTGCGCCTCGGCCAGGCCGAGGCGTCCTGCGACGACGTCTTCGGCGATGCGGTCGGTCTCGGCCAGGCGGTACAGATCGTTCTCGCCGGGAGGCAGGCGGATCACGCGCGTGGTGTCGCTGTCGCCCGGCGGCCGCTGCGGGTCGCTGAAGGTCAGGATCATGCCGGTCGGATTCGACCAGGGTTCGCACTCCAGCCGCAGCTGCTGCGCGACCGCGCTGATCGCACCCTCGAGCCTCTGCGCGGTGGTGCCATAGGCATGCAGGCGCTCGGCCAGCTCGATCACGAAATTGATCCGGGCGGCGTAGCTGGCGGCGCTCAGGGGAGACGGATTCGACATGGCGCGAAGAATGGCATGCGAAGCGGCGCTCTTGTAGGAGCCAGCTTGCTGGCGATCAGGCGTTACCGCCACCGACAGGCTGGATCGCCAGCAAGCTGGCTCCTACAACTGGCCTGCGATTCAGTCGCAATCCCCCTTCGCCAACCGCGGCCTCCGACTCAGGTATCCTCGCGCCGAGGCTCCATGACCGATACGACCGCGCACCCGCCGCTGATCGCCGCCGATGGCCACGCGCCGTCGCGTCTTCGCCTGAGCGGCAGCTGGACCCTCGACTACGCCACCCAGATCGGCGAGGCGCTGCTGGGTGCGCCCGATTCCATCGCCGCGGTCGATGCCACCGGGGTCGACCGCATGGACTCGGTGGGCGTGCTGCAGCTGTTGCGCTTCGCCCGGCGCCACGGCATCGAATTCGATGCCTTCACCTTCCATGACGACCATCGCGCGCTGGTGACGGCGATCGAGGACGTCGCCGACGACCGCCCGCGCCGCAAGCGCGAGTACGGCTTCAGCGCAGCGCTGGCACGCCTGGGTTTCGCGGTGAGCGACAACTACCGCGAGGCGCGCGCGCTGATCGGCTTCTTCGGCGAGACCCAGCTGAAGCTGCTGCGCATGTTCAAGGAACCTTCGCGCTTCCGCCCTACCGCGACCGTGCACCACATGGAACAGGTCGGCCTCGACGCGGTGCCGTTGATCGCCCTGCTGTGCTTCCTGGTCGGCGCGGTGGTCGCCTTCCTCGGCGCCAACATCCTGGCCGACTTCGGCGCGCAGATCTACGTCGTCGAACTGGTCAGCATCGCGTTCCTGCGCGAGTTCGGCGTGCTGCTGACCGCGATCGTCCTGGCCGGCCGCACCGCCAGCGCCTTCACCGCGCAGATCGGCGCGATGGTCAGTCGCGAGGAAGTCGATGCGATCCGCACGCTCGGCATGGACCCGATCGACCTGCTGGTGATCCCGCGCATGCTGGCGCTGCTGGTGATGCTGCCGCTGCTGACCTTCATCGCGATGGTCTTCGGCCTCATCGGCGGTTTGACGGTCGGCGCCTACAACCTCGACATTCCGCCGCCGCAGTATCTGGCGCGCATGCACGAGACGATGGAGTTGCGCCACTTCCTGGTCGGCCTGGTCAAGGCACCGGTGTTCGCTCTGCTGATCAGCCTGATCGGCTGCCTGGAGGGGCTGCAGGTCGAAGGCACCGCGCAATCGGTGGGCGAACGCACCACCTCCAGCGTCGTGCAGTCGATCTCGATGGTGATCGTGCTCGATGCGTTCTTCGCGATCTGGTTCATGGAAATGGGCATCTGAGCATGACGCAGATCATCCACTGCCTGCCCGACCACGAAGAGCCGATCGTGCGCGTGCGCGGGCTGAGCAACCGCTTCGGCGAGCAGGTCGTGCACGAGGACCTCGACCTGGAAGTGCGCCCCGGCGAGATCCTCGGCGTGGTCGGCGGCTCGGGCACCGGCAAGTCGGTGCTGATGCGATCGATCCTCGGCCTGCGCCGGCCCGATGCCGGCGAGATCGAAGTGCTCGGCCTGGATGCGCGCAGCGAAGACCCGGACCTGCGCCGTGCGATCGAGCGCAACACCGGCGTGCTCTTCCAGGACGGCGCGCTGTTCTCGTCGCTGACCGTGGGCGAGAACGTGCAGGTGCCGCTGAAGGAGTACCACAGCGACCTGCCCGACTCGCTGCGCTATGAACTGGCGTTGCTCAAGGTCAAGCTCGCCGGCCTGCCCGCAGACGCGCTCAACAAGCTGCCGTCGCAGCTGTCGGGCGGCATGCGCAAGCGCGCCGGCCTGGCGCGCGCACTGGCGCTGGACCCGCCGCTGCTGTTCCTCGATGAACCCACCGCCGGCCTCGACCCGATCGGCGCGGCCGCGTTCGACCGCCTGATCCGCACGCTGCAGCAGGCACTGGGCCTGACCGTTTTCCTGATCACACACGACCTCGACACGCTTTACGCTATCTGTGACCGCATCGCGGTGATCGCCGATCGCAAGGTGATCGCCTGCGCACCGCTGGCCGAGGTCGAACAGATGGATCATCCGTGGGTGAGGGAATACTTCCATGGCCCTCGTGCGCGTGCCGCGCAGCAGACCAGGCAACGCGACCTGGAGGTCGGCGCCCGATGAATGTCATGCACCTGAAGCACTCAACCCCCAATCCAGATACAGCCCCAGACCCGCGGTCCTGACATGGAAACCAAGGCCAACTACGTCCTCATCGGCGCGTTCACCATCGTGGTGACGTTGCTGTTGCTGCTGTTCGCCTTGTGGGCGGCCAAGTACACCTCGGAGAAGGACTGGCGCAACTACGCCGTGCTCTTCACCGAACCGGTGACGGGCCTGACCGAAGGCAGCCCGGTGCAGTACAACGGCATTTCGGTCGGCACTGTCGAGACGCTCCGGCTTGCGCCCGACGACCCGCGTCGCGTGATCGCACTGCTGCGCCTGCAGGCCAGCGCGCCGATCAAGACCGACACCCGCGCCAAGCTGTCGATCCAGGGCATCACCGGCAGTCCCTTCATCCAGCTCACCGGCGGCAACCCGGGCAGCCCGGCGCTGGCCGACGTCGACCGCCGCGAGACGCCGGTGATCCAGACCGAGGCCTCGGCGCTGCAGAACATCGCCGACACCGCCAACCGCCTGGTCGCACGGATGGACCAGGTGCTGAGCGACGAGAACGTCAAGCGCGTGTCCAACACGCTGGCCAACATCGAGGCGGCCACCGGTGCGATCGCCGACCAGCGCGAGGACCTGCGCACGCTGATCACCAGCGCGCGCAAGTCCAGCGAACAGTTGTCGGTGACCCTGACGACCACCAACCACGCCGTCGAAAGCGTCGACCGCGAACTCGTGGCCAAGTTGCCCGGCCTGATCGCCAAGCTCGACAGCACGCTCACGCGCCTGGACTCGGCCGCCAACAACGCCAACGGCGTGCTCGCCGACAACCGCAGCGCCATCAACAGCTTCGCCAACGACGGCCTGGCCCAGCTCGGGCCGACCCTGGGCGAGCTGCGCCTGCTGGTGCGCGACCTGCGTCGCATCTCCGACCGCCTCGACAACAACCCGACCCGCTACCTGCTTGGCCGCGACGCGCCCAAGGAGTTCGAACCCAAATGACGACGCGAGCGAACCTGGCGCCTGCCCTGGGACTGTCCCTTGTCCTGGCCCTGCTTTCCGGCTGCTCGATCCTGAGCGACAAGCCGCGCAACACCGCGACCATCTACGCCCCCGAACCGCGTGTGCAAGCTGACCCGGACTGGCCAACGGTGACCTGGCAGCTCGCGCTGACGCCGCCGGTGGGCGCGCGCGTGATCGACAGCCTGCGCATCGCGGTGCGGCCGACGCCTGGCGAGATCCAGATCTACAGCGGCGCGCAGTGGGCACGACCACCGTCGGAGATGCTGCAGGACACCCTGCTGCGGACCTTCGAGGACTCCGGACGGATCGCCGCCGTCGCGCGCCAGGGCAGCGGTATGGCGGCAGACTTCAAGCTGGTGCTGGAGATACGCCGCTTCGAATCGGACTATGCCGGGCAGGCCGTGCCGGCGGCAACGATAGAAGTGGCCGCCAAACTGCTCAACACCCGCGACCAGAAGATCGTCGCCGCGCGCACGTTCCTGCAGGCGCAGCCGGCGACGAGCACCGCGGTCGCCGATGTCGCCCGCGCATTCGAGCAGTCGCTGGTCGTCGTCGGCCACGACATCGCCGGCTGGACACTGGTCAGCGGCCAGAACTACAAGCCCGCAGCGCGATCGTAGGAGCGAGCTTGCTCGCGATCGGGCATCACCGGCGCGCAAAGGCCAGGTCGCGAGCAAGCTCGCTCCTACAGCGGCGCGGACTGGATCTGCCGGAACGTCAGGTTGATGCGCGCGCCGATCGGCCGCGCCGTGCGCGGCAGTGCGTGCCGGTAGTTGCGCTGGGTCGGGCCGGACATCACCAGCAGGCTGCCATGGGGCAGTTCCAGCGTAAGGCGCTGTTGTGGCTGCGCGCGTGACTTTAGGGCAAAGCGCCGCGGCGCCCCCAGGCTGACCGAGGCGATGACCGGGGCGGGGCCGAGTTCGGGCTCGGCATCGCTGTGCCAGCCCATGGCGTCGTTGCCGTCGCGGTAGAGATTGGCCAGCACGCTGTTGAAGTCCATGCCCAGCTCCTCGCACAGCCGCTCGCGCGCCGGCTGCAGCGCCGCAGGCCATGGCCGGGGCTCGAAACGTACGCCGGAGTAGCGGTAGCCGGTGCCGGGATCGCCGATCCAGCAGCTCAGCCGCGGCGAATCGACCTCGCGGCCGAACAGGCGGATCCGGTGCACTTCCCAGGCCACCTGCTCGCGCAGCGCCGCGAACAGCGCATCGGCGTCGCCCGGATCCAGCCAGTGCCGGTCCAGGCGAAGTTCGGCATTGGCCAGGGGCAAGGGCGACAGGGGCATGCGCCCACGCTATCACCTAGCCTTTGGCGTCGATTTGCCCGTCCCTGCGCAAAACCGCGACAATCCACGGTTGTAGAGCCAGCCGCACGCGGAGCCGCCAGCATGAGCCAAACCGACACCACTGCCGACACGGTCGAGCGCGACGTCATGGAGTACGACGTCGTCACCGTCGGCGCCGGTCCGTCCGGCCTGGCGTTCGCGATCCGCCTCAAGCAGCTCAATCCCGACATCTCGGTGTGCGTGATCGAGAAGGCCTCGACCATCGGCGCCCAGATCATCTCCGGCGCGGTGATCGAGCCTGGCCCCCTCGACGCGCTGCTGCCGGGCTGGCGCGACAACCCGCCGCCGATCTGCGTGCCGGCGGTCAAGGACGAGTTCTGGCTGCTGAGCAAGACCGGCCACACGCCGCTGCCGATCCCGCCGGGCATGCACAACCGCGGCAATTTCATCGTCAGCCTCGGCGCGATGTGCGCCTGGCTGGCGCCGCAGGCCGAAGCCCTCGGCGTGGAAATCTATCCCGGCTTCGCCGCCTCCGAGACCCTGCACGACGCCGACGGCACCATCGTGGGCGTCCGCATCGGCGACATGGGCGTGGCCAAGGACGGTTCGCACAAGCCTGGCTTCACCGCCGGCATCGACATCCGCGCCAAGGTCACCGTGCTGGCCGAGGGGGCGCGCGGCCACCTGACCAAGCGCCTGGTGAAACAGTTCAAGCTCGACGCCGACAGCGACCCGCAGTGCTACTCGATCGGCCTTAAGGAACTGTGGCAGGTGCCGGAAGACCGCGTCGAGCCGGGCAAGATCGTGCACAGCTTCGGCTGGCCGGCCGACAACCAGACCTACGGCGGCAGCTTCCTGTACCACCTGGACAAGGGCCGCATCGCCCTGGGCTATGTCAGCGGTCTGGACTACAAGGACCCGGAGTACAAGCCGTGGGAGGCCTTCCAGCAATGGAAGAACCACCCCTCGGTCAAGCCGCTGCTGGAAGGCGGCAGCATCCTGTCGGCCGGCGCACGCGCGATCGTCTGCGGCGGCTGGCAGTCGTTGCCGAAGGTCGAGATGCCGGGCGCGTTGCTGATCGGCGACACCGCCGGCCTGCTCAACGTGCCCAAGATCAAGGGCACCCATCAGGCGATCCGCTCGGGCATGCTCGCCGCCGAGCACCTGGTCGCTTCGCAGCTGGCGCCGCAGGGCTTCGACGCGAAGCTGCGCGCCTCCGAAGCGATGGCCGAGTTGAAGAAGGTCCGCAACATCAAGCCCGGCTTCAAGCGCGGCCTGTGGTTCGGCATTCTCAACTCCGCGTGGGAGACGATCACCGCCGGCCTGTCGCCGTGGACCTTGAAGGTCAAGCCCGACTGGTCGTCGCTGGACAAGGTCGGCGAACACGAATCGCCAAAGCGTGACTACATCGATCGCAGCCTCGCCCCACGCGATCGCCTGCAGAGCGTGTACTACGCCGCGACCGAGCACGACGAGGACCAGCCGGTGCACCTGAAGGTGCGCGACACCTCGATCTGCGTCACCCGCTGCGCCGAGGAGTACGACAATCCGTGCACGCGCTTCTGCCCGGCCAATGTCTACGAGATCGTCAGCGACGTGCGTGCCGATGGGAGCGAGGGAAAGCGCCTGCAGATCAACGCCGCCAACTGCGTGCACTGCAAGACCTGCGACATCAAGGACCCGTACGAGATCATCGATTGGGTGACGCCGGAAGGCGGCTCGGGGCCGAATTACCAGAACCTGTGACAGCCTCCTTTTCTCTGTCCAGGAAGTACTTGTGATGGCCAGGTCGATCGGCAAAGTGCTGGCTGCCGCGCGCGAAGCCGTGGATCGCCACGGCGGCGGGTGGACCGGAAGCGTCGCGGTCATACGCAGGAGCTACAAGGTCCTGCGCGCCCTGGGCCTGGGCGGAT
Source organism: Lysobacter sp. Soil_N_23 (assembly GCF_057656135.1). Lineage (NCBI taxonomy): Bacteria > Pseudomonadati > Pseudomonadota > Gammaproteobacteria > Lysobacterales > Lysobacteraceae > Lysobacter > Lysobacter sp. Soil_N_23. The sequence goes on along the minus strand of NZ_JBDGKY010000002.1, from coordinate 52,521 downwards.
TGCTTCGGCGCATCAGCGGCGCGGCGGTGCGTACTTCGGCACCGACGGCTCCACTGTCGGACGTAGCCTTCCCACAACCGCGTCCTGTCGCCGAGATCACCCTGAAGGCCGGCGTCATGGCGCATGTCTTCTACGCCGACCTGATCGAGGAATTCGCCGAGTACCTCGAGCACATTCCCCAGCGCTTCGTGCTGATGGTTTCGGTCATCGACGAGGACGCCAGGCGCCAGGCGGAAGCGCGTTTCTCGCGCCTGGCACAGGTATCGGCGCTGCATGTCCGGATCGTCCCGAATCGTGGGCGCGACATCGCGCCGATGCTCGTGACCTTCCGCGAAGAGGTACTGGCGCTCGACCTGGTCTGCCACATCCACACCAAGAAGTCGTTGTACACGGGCAGCGAGCAGAGCGATTGGCGACGCTATCTGCTGCAGTCGCTGCTGGGCACGCGCGAGCGCGTCGGCTGGATCCTTGGCATGTTCCAGGCGATGCCGGAGCTGGGAATGGTGTACCCGGAGAGCTTCCGTTCGGTCTCGCTCGCCGCACACACCTGGCTGAGCAATGTCGAGCGGGCGCGAGAGATCGGCGATCGCATCGGCATGGCAATCATTCCGGGCGCATATCTGGATTTCCCGGCCGGCTCGATGTTCTGGGCGCGGGTCGATGCACTGCGCCCGCTGTTCGAACTGGGCTTGGCGACCTCAAGTTTTCCAGTAGAGGCGAAGCAGAACGACGGAACACTGCAACACGCACTGGAACGGCTGCTGGCCGAGGTTGCCAGGCATGGCAATTACGTCCTGGGAATCCTTCCCGACGACGGCGAACTCGTGCTGCGCAGCGAAGGTGCGCGCAACTGGCACAGGCATTTCGACGTGGCGATCGCGGAACAGATCTTCACCCGCTCGATCGAAGCGGACGTGGTTTCATTCGATGTCTTCGATACGTTGGTAGTTCGCCCGTTCCTGACCCCGGCGGGCTCGCTTGCCTACCTCGAGCACCAGGCACGGCAGCGGTTTGGAATCGAGCGGTTCGGCCAGCTTCGCCAGCGCGCCGAGGCGCGGGCCCGGGCGCGCGCAGGCGGCGATATCGGCATCGGGGACGTCTACCAGGCACTGTCCGGGCTGGGCGAATCCCGCGGCCTCGACGTGCAGGCGCTGTTACAGATGGAACTGGAACTGGAGCGCAGGCAACTTCGCGCCAGGATCGCCGTCAGCGAGAGTGCCGCGCGCCTGACCAGGGCGGGCAAGCGTGTTGTCGCCGTCTCTGACATGTACCTGGGCGAAGCGCTTCTGCGCGATCTCCTTCCTGATTCCGTCGCCGATGCGATCGAACGCTTCCATGTCTCCTGCGACACCGGCTGGCGCAAGGACAGCGGCGAGGCCTGGCGGCAATTGCCGGCCCTTCTGGGCGTGGATCGCCAGAGCTGGCTGCACGTCGGAGACAACGAGCACTCCGACAAGCAACTCCCCGAAGACCTGGGCTTCATGACGCCGGTGCATGCGATCAGGCCGTCCTCGCTGCTGGAAGTCGTGCCCGCATTGAGGCGTCTGCGCCCGGCACCGGAACAGGCTGCGCGCTGGTCCGATCAGTTGTGGCTTGGATTGATCGCCAATCGCTTCGGTGAACTGGCCGATCGTGATCCGCAGGCGTTTGGCACGGCAATCCGCCTCGATGATCCCGAGGCGGTGGGCTACATCGTCTTCGGTCCGCTGCTGCTGGATTACCTGACCTGGACAACACGCCTCGCGTTGCAGGAAGGCGCCGGGAAGATCCTCTTCCTGAGCCGCGAGGGCTATCTGCTGCAACGGGCCTTCAAGAAGCTGCAGGCCTACATGCCGGCGACGGCGGAACTCGAAGGCTCCTACCTGCTGGCGTCCCGGCGAGCGATCGGAACTGCGACCGTTCGCGGCATCGACGACGTCCACGATCTGTTGGGCGGCACGTTTACCGGCTCCCTTCGACAATTGCTCGTCGCGCGGATGGGCCAGGGAATCGCCGACGCGGTGACCGACGTCATCGGCGTGAAGGCCGTCTCGGCGGAAGTATTCCTGCCGGAGATGCGCGAAGCGATCGTCGCCATGCTGCGTCCTGCCGAGGCCCGCCTCCTGGCGGTGGCGACGCGCGAGCGAGATGCCTATCTGGCCTACTGGTCGCGGGAAGTTGGCGACTCCCGCGTGATCGTGTCCGATGTCGGATACGCCGGCACCATCCAGTCACACCTGGGAAAACTGACGGGAGAACCGCTGACCGGGGCGTATTTCGCCCTCACCGCCCGGGCAGGCCAGACCGACCTGCGCGGTGGACGCGCGGTGGCCCGATTCCACGATGAACGTTTGCAGCCAGGTGAAGACAGCCTCATCCTTCGCCACGATCTCTTACTGGAATCGATCCTGACCGCGCCGGACCCGCAGTTCTCCCATTTCGATCGGGACGGCAATCAGCTCACGCCGCGCTACGTCGAGCAGACCGGAGCGCGCAACTCGTTCACCGAAGTTTCGAAGGTGCACCTTGGCGTAGAGGCATTCATCGCCGATGTGGGCGACGTCGTCGGCGCCGATGCCTTGACGATGGAGTTTGATACTGCGTTGGTGCAGCAGCCGCTGGGCTGCCTGGGCAGTGGAGCGTGGCGACCAGGCGCATGGCACCGCGGCATCACGGTAGATGACCATTACAGCGGACGCGGCTCTGTTGCGATGCAATCGCCCGGAGCCGCCGCTTAGGCCTGTTGCGGTCGCCGCATCAGGCCAGCTCGACTCCGGTCTTCTCGCGCAGCTCCGCTTCACTGACACCCGGCGCCAGTTCGACCAGCTTCAGTCCCTGCGTCGTCACGTCCATCACCGCCAATTCGGTGATGATGCGATTGACCACGCCGACGCCGGTCAGCGGCAGCGTGCACTGCGGCAGTATCTTGTGCTCGCCGCTCTTGGCGGTGTGCTCCATCAGCACGACCACGCGCTTGACGCCAGCGACCAGGTCCATCGCGCCGCCCATGCCCTTGACCATCTTGCCCGGCACCATCCAGTTGGCCAGGTCGCCCTGGTCGGTCACCTGCATCGCACCGAGGATGGCAAGGTCGATATGGCCGCCGCGAATCATCGCGAACGAGTCGTGGCTGCCGAAGTAGCTCGCGCCCGGACGTGCGGTCACTGTCTGCTTGCCGGCGTTGATCAGGTCCGCGTCGACTTCGGCCTCGGTCGGGAACGGGCCGATGCCGAGCAGGCCGTTCTCGCTCTGCAGCCACACGTCCATCCCGTCGGGGATGAAGTTGGCCACCAGCGTCGGCAAGCCGATGCCGAGGTTGACGTATGCGCCGTCGGTGAGTTCCTGCGCGGCGCGCTGCGCCATCTGGTCGCGGGTCCAGGCCATGGGTATGAGTCCTTGTGAATTCGGGGTGTCAGCCGGCGCGCACGGTGCGCTGCTCGATCCGCTTTTCGGGGTTCGGGTTGTGGACGATGCGGTCCACGTAGATGCCCGGCAGGTGGACCTGGTCGGGATCGATCTCACCCACCTCGACGAGTTGCTCTACCTCGACGATGCAGACCTTGCCGGCCATCGCGCAGGCCGGGTTGAAGTTGCGCGCGGTCTTGCGGAACACCAGGTTGCCGGACTTGTCGGCCTTCCAGGCCTTGACCAGCGAGACGTCGGCCTTGAGCGCGGTTTCCATCACGTAATGGTGGCCGTCGAACTCGCGCGTCTCCTTGCCTTCGGCCACGATCGTGCCGTAGCCGGTGCGGGTAAAGAAGGCCGGAATGCCGGCGCCGCCCGCACGCAGGCGTTCGGCCAGCGTGCCCTGCGGGTTGAACTCGAGCTCGAGCTCGCCCGACAGGAACTGGCGCTCGAATTCCTTGTTCTCCCCGACGTAGGACGAGATCATCTTCCTGACCTGCCGGGTCGCCAGCAGCAGGCCGAGGCCGAAGCCGTCGACGCCGGCATTATTCGAGATGGCGGTCAGCCCTTGGACCCCACTGTCGCGCAGGGCCTCGATCAGCGCCTCGGGAATGCCACACAGGCCGAAGCCGCCGACCGCGAGGGTCTGGTTGTCGGCGACGACGCCTGCCAGCGCCTCGCGCGCTGTCTGGTAAACCTTGCTGCTTCGGTGGGCGCCGGCTTGTGTCGCGGCGATGACGTTGGCCATCGGGTGACTCCTCGGGAGTGCTTCGTTATCCCGGGAGTCTAACCCGCCACCTCCCTTTGACCCACCGTACGTTCGGCCACCCTCTACACCTTCAACCGGGCGGCTGCAGCTAATGGCCCGGTTCTGGGGTTCCACCCGACGCCGGGCCGGCAACGAATTCGAGCCCCCGCACTGCGAACTGCCGGCAGCCCACCTTGGTTTCGGCATCGAGACGGACCCGCTCGATCGTCAAGTCATTCCGCCAGCCCGGCACCTTGCGCAGATCCAACACGTTCTGCCCAGGCGTCAGCTTGAACCTCGCGCTGTGCCGTTCCTGGAAAGAGGGTTCCCCCCTGACCCACCAGAACAGCTGCACGGGCACCTGCCCGCCCGGCTCGAAGCATTCGATGTCCAGCCGCACGAGCGGCGCGTCCCCACTGGTGACGGGCCTGCGCAGCGGGAAGACGATGAACGGGTCGGGACCGGTGATGCTGTAGCGACCATCCACAACAGACAGGTCCTTGGTCTTCACCGCCGCGGCAATCGACGCTCCCGGCCCGAGCACTGGCTGCTGCGAACCGGGCCTCTCCCGCGGGGGGAGCGTTGTCAACTCGTCGGATCGCGACAGCCGCTCGGCAACCGTAACGAACACGTAGTCCGGCTTCCAGCGATCCACCAGCTCGACCATCTGGCCGGGCTTGAAGGCCTCCAGCCAGTGCAGCTGCACCACTTCGGAGAATGTGGCGGCCATCAGCGGCGACATGGCGGTGCCAAACGAGTCGCGCAGCCAAAGCACCCTCGCCTTGTTCAACGCTTGCGGAGACGTCACCAGCAACGGCTTCTTCTGGGCCCCGATGAGCGGGTTACCACCGGTGCCGACGACCCGCTGACTGTCCAACTCTGTACGAACGGTATCAATCGCGCGGCTCTGCAGACCGACCGACACTTCCGTGTCGGCAACATCATCGGAAATGCGCAGGAACCGGGTCAGATCGCCGCCTGGAGCGGGTTCCACGACGCGAGCGGCCAGGTCATCGGGACTCGGCCAGCGAAGCTGCGGATCGACTTTCGCCACATCCTGCGCCAGTACCGCAAATGCCACCCCTGCGCCGAACCTGTTCCAGTGGGAATCGGCGCGGTAGTACAGCGGCTGACGGGAATCGTGCCTCGCCTTGCGCAGTGCGGGACGAAGATCGATGGGATGAAAGTCGCGAGCGCCCTTCAACAGTCCATCAGTCGCCGAAGGTGATGCGGGCTGCGCCCATGCGGGCAGAAATTCGGGGTAGATCGACTCCTTGTCGGGCGCGATCATCATCCGATACGCGCGCACGCCGCGTGCTTTCAGCCAAAGATCCCACGCATGTCCGGCATTGCCGATCCGCTGGCCCATGTCCAGCATGGCCGGGGTCTCGCCGACCCTGGCCATGGTGCGACCGTGCTCATACCGGTCGCCCAGGTAGAACCAGCCCTGGCGGCCGACAACCACCTGCGATGGCGCGGTGCTGATGCCGAACTTCGACAGCAGGACGTTCGCCCGCTCGGACAGCAGGTCCATGTTGAACAGGAACTCCTGACGCCACCATTGCTTGCCCTTGAGCGGCATGCCATGGAGGAGATTGAAGCCAGGAATGATGGCCGTACCCAGCAGTACGACGGCAATGAATGCAAGAACGCGTTTTCTCATGGCCGCGGTATCAGAAGTTGAAGTAAAGGAACACGGTGCTGCTGGCAGCGAGCGTGAAGTACAGCGCTACGCAGAACAGCGATGCACCGACCAGCATCTTGTTCCAGCCAATCCGGCCCGTTGCGTACTCCAGTGAGTTCTTCTGCGCGACCAGCACGAAGGCAATGGCGATGGCCCCCATGGTCACCAGGCCAGGCACGAGGCCGTTTGGCAGCACCTTCAGCAGAGGATCAGCCAGCCAGCCGGCCCAGGCCAGGTCGGATGTCGGAATCGCGGAAACGGCGGGGCCGGAAATGGACCCGAAGTCCGCCATCCCGGTCAGCACGCGCTCTGCATCCGTCAACGTCTTGGCGCGAAAGAACACCCAGGCGAAATTGACGAAGAAGAAGGTCAGCAGCCATGCCAATGCGCGCGGCATCGTCATTCCGAGCTTCTGCCAGAAGCGGTGCACGACCAGCGCAGCACCATGCAACGCGCCCCAGATCACGAACATCCACGTCGCCCCGTGCCAAAGACCGCCCAGCACGAAAGTGAGGAACAGGTTCACATAGGTGCGCGAGACTCCGAAACGATTCCCGCCGAGCGGAATGTAAAGGTAGTCGCGGAGAAAGTTGCTCAGCGTGATGTGCCAGCGCCTCCAGAAATCCTGGATGCTCAGCGCCTTGTACGGCGAGTTGAAGTTGATCGGCAGCCAGACATTGAAGAGCAGCGATGCGCCGATGGCCATGTCGCAATAGCCACTGAAATCGAAGTACAGCTGGAAGGTGTACGACAGACTGGTGGCCCAGGCGGCATAGAAGTCCAGCGCCTGTGCGCCGTCGAAGCCGGCATTGGCCCATACCGCGAAGGTGTCGGCGATGACGACCTTCTTGAACAGTCCGATGGAAAAGATCAGCAGGCCGCGCTGGATGTTCGGGTAACGTGGCGCCAGGGTCCAGCGCGATGCGAACTGCGGCATGATGTCCCGGTGATGTACTACCGGTCCGGCGATCAGGTGGGGAAAGAAGGTGACGAACAACGAATAGTTCAGGAGGTCGTATTCGGCTGTTTCTCCACGGTAACTGTCGACCAGATAGGCGATCTGCGTGAACGTGAAGAAGCTGATGGCCAGGGGCAATACGATCTGCGGCAGCGCGATCGCCGTGCCGAAGGCGAGGTTCACGTTGTCGAGGAAGAAGTCGGTGTACTTGTAGTAGCCCAGAAGCAGCAGGTTGGCGGCGATGCCCACGATCAGGACAACCTTGCGGTTGACGCCGTTGTGGCGCGGTCCCGGGTCAGCGCCTGGATGGCTTTGCGCAAGTCCGGTGCCGATCGCGAAATTGATCACGATCGATATCAGGATCAGCGGCAAATAGCGGACATCCCAATATGCATAGAAATACAGGCTCGCCAACACCAGCCAGGACTTGCCGGCGACGACCATGCGCTTGGAGTTCAGCCAGAAATAGACCGCAAATGAGGCAGGCAGGAAGAGCAGAATGAACTGCCACGAGCTGAAGAGCATTCTTGAACCCCGGGTGCAATGGCTTGGTCCTGGCACTTGGACCATTTATCGTTGTCACGCCCCATTCGGAACGCGGTGCCCCCGGGCGATTCTAGCCGATGGACAGCCTTCGGTTCCCACGTAATCCACTAGACTCCAGCCATGCCTCGCCTCGCCCTGGTCACCGCCATCGCCGCAGCCGCCCTGGACGAGGACCTCGTACCGCTACTCGATGCCTGCGCGCATGCCGGCATCGCCGCGCAGGTCCGCGCCTGGGACGACCCTTCGGTCGCCTGGTCGCGTTTTGACGCCGTGCTGCTCCGCTCGCCCTGGGATTACACCGAGCGTCTTTCCGAGTTCCTGCGCTGGTGTGAACGGGTGTCTGCCCAGACCCGGTTGATCAATCCGTTGGCGGTGGTGCGCTGGAATACCGACAAGCATTATCTGGCCGATCTCGCGGCAAGAGGCGTCCCATCGGTGGCAACGACCTTCGTCGAACCCCATGAAGACCCCTTGCCCGCTCTGCAGGCATTCCTTGCCGGTCACGCGGACGTCGGGGAGTTCGTGGTCAAACCGGCCGTTGGAGCCGGTTCTCGCGACACTCAACGCTACCTGCGTTCGCAGGACTTCGCGGCAAGCAATCACTTGGCTCGCCTGTTGGAGGCCGAACGCAGCGCGATGCTGCAGCCGTACCTGGCTTCGGTGGATCGCGACGGTGAAACGGCGCTGATCTACTTCAACGGCTGCTTCAGCCATGCGATTGGCAAGGGCCCCATTCTGCGGCGGGACGAGGCTCCGACAGTCGCATTGTTCGCGGCGGAAGCGATCACGGCGCGGGTGGCGGGCAAGGATGAACTGGCTGTGGCAGAACATGCTCTCAAGGCCGTCGGGCAGGCACTGCGACTGACGGCCCCACTGACCTATGCCCGGGTCGACCTGATACGTGACGGTGACGGCAACGCGTGCCTGCTGGAACTGGAATTGTGTGAGCCGTCGCTGTTTTTCGCGCAGTCCCCCGGCAGCGCCGAACGTTTCGCAGGCATTCTGACCGCCCTTGGAACGGACAAGGTGGGATCCCCGTGATATTCAGGAAGGCCCCGGAACCGATGGGCAGATTCAGCAAGATCACTGCCGCGATCAACAAGGCTGGAAAGGGCTTGGAAATTGGACCAAGCCACAATCCGGTCATGCCCAAGCGCGATGGATATGACGTGGAGACCGTCGACCACCTCGACCGGCAGGGCCTGATCGAGAAGTACCGCGAGCATGGTGTCGACCTGTCCAGGATCGAACCCGTCGATTACATCTGGACCGGGCAACCGCTGTCGGAGCTTATCGGCCATACCGATCGCTACGACTGGATCATCGCTTCCCACGTCATCGAGCACGTGCCCGATGTCATCGGTTTCCTTCGAGAATGCATGTCGCTGCTCAAGCCCGACGGTGTGTTGTCGCTTGTCGTCCCGGACCGCCGCTGCTGCTTTGATTATCTTCGCTTTCCCAGTTCCAGCGGAGCCATGATCCAGGCCCACCTCGACGGCAGGGAGCGACACTCGCCCGGTCAGTTGTTCGACTATGTCGCGACCGTCTGCAACCTGGGAGGTCGAATCGCCTGGAAGCAGTCCGATTCTGGCGAACTCCAGTTCGTGCATTCCGTGGAGCAGGCCAGGTCCATGATTCAAGGCTACGTCACGCATACAGGCTACGTCGATCTGCATGGCTGGGTTTTCACGCCGAGCACATTCCGGCTTGCGATGTCGGACTTCAACGCCATGGGGCTGGTCGAAATGCACGAAGTCGCGCATTTCGAGGCGTGCGACAGCGAGTTCTTCTTCAGCTACGGCCGGGGGGGGCCCACGGAAGCGGTCGATAGACTCGCACTGTGCAAACAGGCGATGCAGGAAGTGGTCAACGGTAACCTGAGCTAACGCAGCCGACGTTACGGACGCCCTTCACGAGCGCCCGTAGACGTCCTCCAGGCGAACGATGTCGTCCTCGCCAAGATAGCTGCCGGACTGCACCTCGATCAGTTCGACCGGTTCGGTTCCGCGGTTGCGCAGGCGATGGACGCTGCCCAGCGGGATGTAGGTGCTCTCGTTCTCGTGCAGGTCGAACACGCGGTCGTCGCACGTGACTTCGGCCACTCCGGAGACGACGACCCAATGTTCGGCGCGATGGGCGTGCTTCTGCAGGCTCAACGCCGCGCCCGGCTTGACGACAATCCGCTTCACCTGGAAGCGCGGCCCGACCCCGATCGAGTCGTAGCTGCCCCAGGGACGATAGACCTTGCGATGGAACAGGTGCTCCTGGCGCCCGGCGCTCTTGAGCCTGTCGACCACGGCCTTGACGTCCTGCACGCGGTCCTTGCGAGCCACCAGTGTCGCGTCGGGCGTGTCGATGATGACGAGATCCTCGACGCCGATCGTCGCGACCATCCGGCGCTCCGATGCGCGCACGAGGCTGTCGCGCGTGTCGACGGCGATGACGTCCCCTTCATAGCGGTTGCCCTCGTCATCGCGTTGCGCCACCGACCACAGCGACGACCAGGAACCGATGTCGCTCCAGCCGCAACTGACCGGTACCACCGCGGCACGGCCGGTCTTTTCCATGACCGCATAGTCGATCGAATCGCTGGGACTGGCGGCGAATGCGTCGTGGTCGATGCGGATGAAGTCCAGGTCGGCTGCCGAGCCGGCGATTGCGGTGCGAGCCGCCTCCTGGATCCTCGGCGCATGCAGCGCCAGCTCGTCGATGTAGCGTTGTGCGCCGAACAGGAACATCCCGGAGTTCCATGCATAGGTGCCCTCGGCCACGTACGACTCGGCCGTGGCCTGGTCGGGCTTCTCGACGAAACGCTGGACCTGGTAGCCGCCATTGCCGAGCGATGCCCCGCGCAGGATGTAGCCATAGCCGGTCTCGGCGTAGTCCGGGGTGATGCCGAACGTCACCAGCCAACCCTCGTGTGCGAGTGTCGTCGCGGCATCGACCGCGGCGCGGAAGGCGCTTTCGTCCTCGATCAGATGGTCGGCCGGCATCACCAGCAAGGTCGCCTCGGGATCGCGCCGCAGCGCATGCAGCGCGGCCAGTGCGATCGCGGGCGCGGTGCTGCGCGCGACCGGTTCAAGCAGGATGCCGCCGCTGGCGATGCCGATCCCCTGTAGCTGTTCGCCTACCATGAAGCGGTGGTCCTCGCTGCAAACCGTCACCGGCGCCTGTGCGCCGGGCAGCTTGCTGGCCCGCAGGACGGTCTCCTGATACAGCGAGTGATCGCCGACCAGGGCCAGGAACTGCTTGGGCTGGTTCTGCCGCGACAGCGGCCACAGTCGGGTCCCGCTGCCGCCGCTGAGAATGACCGGATGAAGCATTTCGACTCCGCATGGGGTGGGCGGGCAGCAGGGTAGCGGATCGGGCCGGCAAATGGCCCTCTCCGGCCGTCACGGTCCCCATTCCGGATAACGCAATCCACCGCCCGGGCCGCCATGGGACGGCCAGAACCATGCGCCTGCGTAGGGCGCCCGCTCTCGGCTAGAATTGGGGGTTCTCGGCCCTTGTCGGCCGCGCACCCCCTACAGGAACCCCCGAACGATGAAGATCCTCGTCGGTTACAAGCGCGTTGTGGACTTCAATGTCCGCATTCAGGTCAAGCCGGACGGCTCCGGCGTGGTCACCGACGGCGTCAAGCTGTCGCCCAACCCGTTCGACGAAATCGCCCTGGAAGAGGCGCTGCGCCTGCGCGACAAGGGCATTGCCACCGAGGTCGTGGTCGCCACGATCGCTCCGGCCGACGCCCAGGCGCACCTGCGCAACGGGCTGGCCATGGGTGCCAACCGCGCCATCCACGTGGTCAGCGACGCCCCGATCCAGCCGCTGACTGCCGCCCGCGCCCTGCTCAAACTGATCGAGAAGGAGCAGCCGGACCTGGTCATCCTGGGCAAGCAGGCCATCGACGACGACGCCAACCAGACCGGCCAGATGCTGGCCACGCTGTGGGGCCGCCCGCAGGCCACGTTCGCCTCGAAACTCGAGGTCGCTGACGGCAAGGCCACGGTCACCCGCGAGGTCGACGCCGGCCTGGAAACGCTGGAAGTCGACCTGCCGGCCGTGGTCACCACCGATCTGCGCCTCAACGAGCCGCGCTTCATCAAGTTGCCCGACATCATGAAGGCCAAGAGCAAGCCGATGGAGTCCATCGCCTTCGCCGACCTCGGCGTCGACACCGGCGATACCCTCAAGACCACCCACTACGCCGCGCCGGCCAAGCGCAGCAAGGGCGTGATGGTGAAGGACGCGGCCGAACTGGTCGCCGCACTCAAGCAAAAGGGGCTGCTGTAATGAGCAAGGTACTGATCGTCGCCGAACACCTGGACGGCAAGCTCAACGCCTCCACCGCCAAGTGCGTGTCCGCCGCGCAGGCTCTCAAGCCCGAGACCATCGACATCGTGGTGCTGGCGACCGATCCGGCGGCCGTCGCCGCGCAGGCCGCGCAGATCGCCGGCGTCGGCAAGGTCCTGACCGTCGCCAACGTCGCCAACGCCCATGCCATCGCCCAGGTTCTGGCACCGCAGATCGCCAAGGCCGCCGCGGGCTACAGCCACGTCTTCGGTCCCAGCACCACCTTCGGCAAGGACCTGATGCCGTGCGTGGCCGCCCTGCTCGGCGTGGCACAGGTGTCCGACGTCATGGCGGTGGAAGGCAGCCATACCTTCAAGCGCCCGATCTACGCCGGCAACGCGATCATCACCGTCGAAGCGCCCGGCGATCACACCGTGGTCGCCACCGTGCGTACCGCCTCGTGGCCTGAAGCTGCCAAGGGCGGCAACGCCGCTGTCGAGGCCATGTCGGTCGACGCGGCCCTTCCGGCCCACACCCGCTTCATCGGCCTGGCCGCCGGCAAATCCGACCGTCCCGACCTGCAAAGCGCCAAGCGCGTGGTCTCCGGTGGCCGCGGGGTCGGTTCTGCCGAGAACTTCAAGATCGTCTACGACCTGGCCGACAAACTCGGCGCTGCGGTCGGCGCCTCGCGTGCCGCCGTCGACGCCGGCTACGTGCCCAACGAACTGCAGGTCGGCCAGACCGGCAAGATCATCGCCCCGGAGCTGTACATTGCCGTCGGCATCAGCGGCGCGATCCAGCACCTGACCGGCATCAAGGATGCGGGTACCATCGTGGCGATCAACAAGGACGGCGATGCGCCGATCTTCGAGATCGCCGACATCGGGCTGGTGGGGGACTTGTTCCAGATTCTGCCGGAGTTGGAAAAGGCGATCGGTTGACCTTCGACGCGGGCAGGCGTGCCGCCGGCAATGACGCGCCGGCGGCCGTCCGCTCGCCCGTGCAGTTCTGATTGGAGGGGACGCGATGCGTCAGGAACAAGGCCGTCACGAGGAACCGGTCGCGCTGTGCGTCGACCTGGACGGTACGTTGTTGCGATCCGATGTGCTCTACGAGTCGGTGCTCGCTTTGCTCGCCAGGAACCCGTTGTACCTTCTCCTGCTGCCGTTCTGGCTGCTGCGGGGCAAGGCTGCGCTGAAGCACGAAGTAGCCAGTCGCGTCGACCTCGACGTTGCATCCCTGCCCTATGACGAACGCCTGATTGCGATGCTCGGCGCGACGGCGACTCGCCCCCGCGTGCTGTGCACCGCCAGCAACGGCAAATTCGCCACTGCGATCGCCGACCACCTGGGCGTATTCGACCTGGTGATCGCCAGCGACGAATCGCGCAATCTGTCCGGCCGGCGCAAGGCGGACATGCTCGTCGAACGTTTCGGCGCGAAAGGTTTCGACTATGCCGGCAATGACGTTTGCGACCTGGAGGTGTGGGAGCGCGCCCGTGCCGCCTGGGTCGTCAATGCCCCCGACTCGCTCGCGCAGCGGGCCGCACGCGTCAGCCAGGTCGAGCAGTACCTGCCACCGGCCCGCAGCGGCCTCAGGACGTGGTTGAAGGCCATCCGACTGCACCAGTGGTTGAAGAACCTGTTGGTCTTCCTTCCCCTGTTCGCCTCGCACCGTTTCCTGGACGTGGCTTCGGTCGTACCGGCGGTCGTGGCCTTTGCGGCATTCGGGCTGTGCGCGTCTGGCGTCTACGTGCTCAACGATCTGCTCGACTTGCCCTCGGACCGCGCGCATCCGCGCAAGCGAAAACGCCCGTTCGCGGCCGGCTTGCTGCCGTTATTGCATGGCATCATCGCGGCGCCGCTTCTGACCGCCGCCGGATTCGCGCTGGCTTTCTGGGTGAGCTGGCAGTTCGCCGGCATCCTGCTGTGCTACTACGCGATGACGCTGGCCTATTCGCTGCGGCTCAAGCGCGTGGTGATGGTCGACGCGGTGCTGCTTGCCGGCCTGTACACCATCCGCATCATCGGCGGCGCAGCCGCGATCGGCACGGCGCTTTCGTTCTGGCTGCTCGCATTCTCGATGTTCGTGTTCCTCAGCCTGGCCATGCTCAAGCGCTATACCGAGCTGGCGACGATGCTGGCCAATGGACAAATGGCGGCGAGCGGCCGCGGTTACATGGTCGAGGACCTGCCGCTGATCCAGTCGCTTGGCGCGGCCAGCGGCTACTGCTCCGTCCTCGTGATCGCGCTCTACATCAACAGCCCGGAGAGCCTGGCGCTCTATCGCCATCCGCAGGTGCTGTGGCTGATCTGTCCGATGCTTCTGTACTGGATCAGCCGCGTCTGGGTGAAGGCGCACCGCGGCCTCATGGACGACGATCCGGTGATTTTCGCCGTGACCGACCGGGTCAGCCAGGTGGTCATCGCGATCTGCGGACTGTTAGTCCTCGGGGCAATGTGATGGCAACCGGCGCCTCCTGGGGCAGGTATCCACCGGTCCGGGACCAGTGCAGCGTCGACCTGTCGAACCGCGATGCCGCGCTGCCCCACTTCGAAGGCAGCGCACTGCCTTACGGCCATGGCCGCAGCTACGGCGACAGCTGCCTGAATCCAGGCGGGACCATCCTGCGTACACGCGGCCTCGACCGCCTCATCGCGTTCGACCCGGCAACGGGAGTGCTGCAGTGCGAAGCCGGGACCACGCTATCGGAAATCATCGACCTTGCGCTGCCGCAGGGCTGGTTCCTGCCAGTAACGCCAGGCACCCGCGAGGTCACGGTCGGCGGCGCTATCGCCAACGACGTCCATGGAAAGAACCATCACCGCGCAGGCACGTTCGGCCACCATGTGCTGGCAATGGAGTTGCTGCGCAGCGACGGCGAGCGTCTCCGGCTCGTCCCGGACGATCCGGCCGGACTGTTTGAAGCGACCGTCGCCGGCCTTGGCCTGACCGGTGTCATTACCTGGGCCTGTCTGCAGCTGCGTCGGGTGCCAGGACCGTGGATGGAAGTCGAGTCGATCCGCTTCGACAACCTCGATGAGTTTTTCCTCTGGTCCGCGCAATCGGCCCCGCTGTTCGAGTACACCGTGGCGTGGATCGACTGCCTCGCCCGCGGCAAGTCGCTGGGACGCGGCCACTTCCTGCGCGCCGACCATGCCGCCGGCGATGGACGGTCCGTGCCGAAGCCCTCGGGGCTGGCGATGCCCTTCGTCCCGCCACTGTCGCTGGTCAACAAGGTGAGCTTGCGGCCGTTCAACTGGCTTTACTACCACCGCCAGCGGCAGAAGCACAAACGCGACTTCAGCCACTACGCTCCCTATTTCTATCCGCTGGATGGCATCGCGCACTGGAATCGCATGTACGGTCCGCGCGGCTTCCTCCAGCATCAGTCCGTGCTGCCACCTGGCACCGCGCGCGAGGCGCTGGCGGACATCCTCGGTGAGATTTCGCGCAGCGGAACGGGCTCGTTCCTGGCGGTACTGAAGGAATTCGGGGACCGTCCGTCTCCCGGAATGCTGTCGTTCGCACGTCCGGGAACCACGCTCGCCCTGGACTTCCCGAACGATGGTGGCGGAGTGTTCCGCCTGCTCGACCGAATCGACTGTGTGGTCGCCAGTGCCGGCGGCGCGGTTTATCCGGCGAAGGACGCCCGCATGTCGGGCGAGCTGTTCCGTCAGGCCTTTCCGCGCTGGGAGGATTTTTCCCGTCACGTCGACCCACGATTCTCGTCCGGCTTCTGGCGCCGGGTAATGGAGTAATGCATGCAACGAGTTCTTGTCATTGGCGCAACCTCGGCGATTGCCGAGGCCACCGCACGGGTTTACGCGTCCCGCGGTGCCGCGGTGTACCTGCTCGGGCGCAATGGCGCGCGTCTGGAACAGATCGCTTCAGACCTCGCTGTGCGCGGCGCGGCTGCGGTTGAAACCGGTACGCTCGACGTCAATGACCTCGCCTCGCACGCTGCCGCGCTCGATCGCGCGTGGAACAGCCTGGGAGGCGTGGACGTTGTCCTCATCGCACACGGCACGCTGCCCGACCAGGCTCGGTGCGAAAGCTCCATCGAGTACGCGATGCAGGAATTCTCCTCCAACGGTACTACGACGATCGCGCTCGCACTCGCCATTGCACCCCGCCTCGAGCGGCGGGGGACGCTGGCAGTAATATCGTCCGTTGCCGGCGATCGGGGCCGCTCCAGCAACTACCTGTACGGCAGCGCCAAGGCCGCGGTAACCACGTTTCTCAGTGGCCTGCGCCAGGCCCAGAACGGCCGCGGCGTGAACGTGCTGACCGTCAAGCCGGGATTCGTGGATACGCCGATGACCGCCGCCTTCAAGAAGGGAGCACTTTGGGCGAAGCCCGTCGACGTGGCCAGGGGCATCGTATCGGCCATCGACCGCGGCCGCTCGGTGGCATACCTGCCCTGGTTCTGGTTCTGGATCATGCTGGTCATCAAGCATGTTCCCGAGGTGGTGTTCCGCCGGATGAAGTTTTGATCACGGAGTTCAAAATGACTGAAATCAACACCAGCCTCGACAGCTTGTACCGCCACCGCTTCTCCGACGCCGAAGTCGCAAGCAAGCGACGCATCTGGCAAGTGCTGTGTAACCAGTACTTCAGCCGGTTCATCCCGGCGAACGCACGCGTGGTGGACATTGGCGCAGGCTATTGTGAGTTCATCAACAACATTCAAGCGGCCGACAAGATCGCGATCGACCTGAATCCGGACACAGTTCGCTTTGCCGCCCCGGACGTGCGCGTCATCCACGAGTCGTGCACGGACGCCGCGTCCATTGCCGACGACAGCGTCGACGTCGTATTCATGAGCAACTTCCTCGAGCACCTGCCGTCCAAGCAGATCGTTCTCGACACGCTGCGCGAAACCACCCGGATGCTGCGTCACGGTGGAAGGGCGATCATCCTGCAGCCCAACATCCGTTTCCTACCCGGCGAGTACTGGGACTACTTCGACCACCACACACCCCTGACCGACCGCAGCCTCGCCGAAGGCGTCACGCTCGCCGGTCTCGAGGTCGAAGTGCTGGTCCCGCGCTTTCTCCCCTACACGACCAAGAGCCACCTGCCGCAGGCGCCGTGGCTGGTGTCCCTCTATCTGCGCTTCCCACTGGCTTGGCGCCTGCTTGGCAGGCAGGCGCTGGTAGTGGCGCGCAAGCCGCACTCACCGTAACCGTCGCGACCCAACTTCGACCCGGAAGATGACGAACAAGAACGATAAGATCGTACTGACTGGCGCCGCCGGCCTGGTCGGCCAGAACCTGATCGTGGAGATGAAAGCGCGGGGCTACACCCGCCTCGTCGCCATCGACAAGCACGCCCACAACCTCGAGATCCTCAAGCGCCTGCATCCGGACGTGGAGGCGATCTGCGCCGACCTGGCCGAACCCGGCGCCTGGGAGACATGCTTCGACGGTGCCGCCTGCGTAGTGCAGTTGCATGCGCAAATCACCGGCAAGACCCGTTCGCTGTTCGACCGTAACAACATCGACGCCACGCGCCTGGTGCTCGATGCCTGCAAACGCCACCACATACCCTTCCTGGTCCACATCAGTTCGTCGGTCGTGAACTCGGTCGCGACAGACGACTACACCGAGACCAAGAAGATCCAGGAAGCGATGGTCGCCGCCAGCGGCCTTCGCCATTGCGTGCTGCGCCCGACCCTGATGTTCGGGTGGTTCGATCCCAAGCATCTGGGCTGGTTGTCGAGATTCATGGCGCGTACGCCGGTCTTCCCGATCCCGGGCGATGGCAAGTTCATGCGCCAACCGTTGTACGAGCGCGACTTCTGCCGCTGCATCGTCAAGTGCGTGGAGACCGCTCCCGATGGCGATGTGTACGACATCGTCGGCGACACGCGGATCGACTACGTCGACATCATCCGGACGATCAAGCGCGTGAAGGGCCATCGAACGCTGATCGTCCATATTCCGATCGGCTTCTTCGCCTTCCTGCTGCGCGTGTTCGCCATGTTCAGCAGGAAGCCGCCCTTCACCGCGGACCAGCTCAAGGCACTGTCCGCGGGCGACGACTTCAAGGGCATAGACACTGAGGCGGTATTCGGCGTGCAGCAGCATTCGTTCGAGGACGCCGTCCGCGAAAGTTACTGCGACCCGCGTTACAGCCATATTGTGCTGCGCCGCTGAGCGGTCCGATGGAATCGGTGCAAGGCGACATTGCAACCATCCCGGCCACGCCCCGCGTGACCGGGCGCTGGATCTGGATTGTCGTGGCCGTTGGGATCCTGCTGTGGCTCAACCTGCTCAGCACAGGGTTGCCGCCGGCGGTGGCGGACCTGGACCCGTCGTGGAGTACCGTGTTGAGCTGGGCGACAGCTCACGGAAAACAGTTTGGCAGCGAGATCGTCTTCACCTACGGGCCACTGGGGTTCCTCGATCCGGACGCCGCCTACTATCCGGACACCTATCGCTTGTTCCTGTGGGCGCAGCTCTTTCTGGCAGCGGCGTGTGCGTACCCGGTTGCGTTGTGCCTGACCCGGGCGACGCTTCCGGTGCGCGTTGCCCTGGTTGTCGTCTATCTGGTCTGGCTCCCCTGGATGGAGAAGGACAGCGCCTGGCTGCTGTTCTTCGCCGCATCCATGGTCGTCATCTCAACCGACCACCAACGCCCCTTCCGGGGTGCCTTGATCAGGGCCACGCTGTTCGGGACGACTGCCGCGGTGCTCGCGCTGGTCAAGTTCACGAGCCTGGTAGCCGCACTGCTGGCAGCAATACTGGTCGTCGCGACGGCGATCGCCGATCGGCGTCGCTCGGCGGCCCTCGGCTTCGCCGTATCGCTGCCGCTCGCATTCGTTGCGTTGTGGCTGGCCGCGGGCCAGAAGGTGTCCGGGATTGCCGCCTATATTTCAAGTTCGATCGAGATCGTCAGTGGCTACGGCACGATGTCGAAGACGCCGGCTGCCTCCGTCGATCTGCTCGGGGTGAGCCTGCTGCTGATATCCGGGATGACCACTGCCATCGTCGTGTTGCGCTCGCGGCGCCTTGCCG
This sequence comes from Lysobacter sp. Soil_N_23, assembly GCF_057656135.1. Taxonomy (NCBI): domain Bacteria; kingdom Pseudomonadati; phylum Pseudomonadota; class Gammaproteobacteria; order Lysobacterales; family Lysobacteraceae; genus Lysobacter; species Lysobacter sp. Soil_N_23. The sequence goes on along the minus strand of NZ_JBDGKY010000002.1, from coordinate 33,889 downwards.
ACGCCGCCGCGCCCTTCTTCCTTGGTTGCATCCTGTTTCTTTCGTGGCACGGCGCCTTCTCACGCGCCGACGCACACGTGAACCTGTTCCTCCCGCTCGCCAGTGCGAGCCCCCTTTACGCGCTCGCCGTCTCCAACGGCATCGGACCTGTCGCCAATCGCCGGCTGGCACTGCTGCTGACCACTGTCTCGATCGCCATTGGCTGGCCCCTGCTCCAGGTGCTCGCACCATTCGAGCAGCTTGCGGCCGCGTATGCCCGCGTTCCGGCCAACGCCGCTTCGTTCCTCAGTCCCGACGCCGAAGCCAGGGCACGATTGGCGCAATGGCAACGGGCGGCTTCGGATCACGCGCTTCCGAGGTTCGCGACGCTGATCGGAAGGGAACGAGTCGATCTGCTGATGCATGAACAAGGTGTCGTGCTGGTCAATGCCTTCGCGTACGCCCCTCGGCCGGTTTTCCAGTCGTATGCGGCCTACACATCCGCGCTTCAGCAACGCAATCTCGCCTACTTCTCGGGTCCTCAGGCGCCGCCTTGGGTGATTCTCAAGATCCAGGCGATCGACCGGCGGTTACCGACGCTGGGTGACGGCCCCGCGCTCATCGAGGTCCTCAGGATGTACCGGCCCGTCGACAGGGAGGGGGACTATCTGCTGCTCAGACGTTCTGCAGGCACTGACCTTGCCATCGCCGACAAGACGACAACCGCCTCACGCATCCAGCTTGGCAGCTGGAACGAACTGCCTGCACCGCGGGAAGGTCGTCTGCTGGTCGCGCGGCTTGACGTGCAACCCACGCTGCTGGGCCGGCTCCACGAAGCGGTACTGAGGCAGGCGCCATTGTGGCTGGACATCGAGAAGTCGGACGGTGGCAGCGAGACCTTCCGGCTTCCGCCGCAGATGGCGCGAAGCGGGTTCATCCTCTCGCCGGTGCTGCAATCCAATCGCGACCTGATCCGGACGTATGTCGACGATGCACCCCCGACCGCATCGAGATTCCGCCTCCGAAGCTCCGATGCCCCGCTTGGCATTCCGATGTTTGCCCCCGCTGCCGCGTTGACCTTGTCGGACAGCGACCTGATCCCGCCGGACAAGGCGGATCTCGAAAAGATCACGGACAATTGGAACGCCATATTCGGCAGGAGGCCAACGGGCATCGAAGGCCAAGCGGAGTTCCTTTACGAAGCCGGCCATGACGTGCTGTTCCTGCATGCACCCGGCGCGCTCACCTTTGCGCAGGAGGCCGGCAGATACCGTCTCGGCATCATTTTCGGAATTCGCGCCTCGGCCTTCAACAACCCGAAGTGCGTTACCAGTGATCCGGATGGAGTTCGCCTGTCGGTTTATTCCGCAGCGACAAACGCCCTGCTCGGCAGCAGGGCAATCAACCCATTTGCCAACGAATCCGAACGCGGGAGGCAGTCGCTGCAAGTCCCGGATTTCGTCCTTCCCGAAGGCGGCTTCATTGTGCGGATGGAGGCTGGCCCGGATCCGCCAAGCAATACTCGCTGTGATTGGGGATACATCGACAGGATGTCGCTGGTTCCCGTAGTGCAGAACGTACACTGACCCCCAACGACCATCCCCCCAAAGAACATGAACCAGAAGAAGAAGATTGCGGTTGTCGGCAGTGGTCCGATGGGACTCATGGCTGCCGTGGAACTCCTCGACCGTGGACACCAGGTCGACGTGTACGAGCGCGACGACCGCGTCGGCGGCATGTCCGCGGACTTCGACTTCGATGGCCTGCGGATCGAGCGCTACTACCACTTCATCTGCAAGACGGACTATCCGCTGTTCGATCTCCTGGATCGCTACGCGATTGGCGACAAGCTGCACTGGGTGGACACCCGCATGGGCTACTACTACAACGGCAAGCTGTATCCATGGGGCACTCCCACTGCACTGCTGTCGTTCCCCGCACTGGGATGGATCAGCAAGTTTCGCTATGCCCTGCACGTGATGTACACGAAGGGAATCAAGGACTGGTCCCGGCTCGACAAGGCCAATGCAACGCAGTGGATTCGCAAGTGGATCGGCCAGGAGGCTTACGACGTCCTGTGGAGCAACGCCTTCCACCTCAAGTTCTTCGAGTATGCCGACAACCTTTCTGCGAGCTGGATCGGCACCCGAATCAAGCGCATAGCATTGTCCCGTCGCAGCCTCTTGCACGAGAGCCTGGGCTATCTGCAAGGCGGCTCGGCCGCGCTGCTGGACCGGATGGCACAGGACATCCAAAGCCGTGGTGGCCGCATCCTGCTCAAGCGGGGTATCGACGAGGTGGTGACGCAGGCCGGACGCGTGACAGGAATTTCGTCAGGCGGACAGTTCGAGAGCTATGACAGCGTGCTCTCGACGGCGCCGATCCAGTACGTGCCGCGCATGGTCCCGGGCCTGCCCAAGGATTTCGCCCAGCAGATCGCAGACATAGGGAACATTCCGGTCGCGTGCGTGATCCTCAAGCTCCGGCATCGGGTGAGCGAGAACTTCTGGATGAACATCAGCGATGAATCAATCGCCATCCCGGGCGTGATCGAGTACAGCAACCTCAATCCCGGCGACAGTCCCGGCCAGCACATCCTCTACGCCCCGTTCTACATGCCCAAGACGCACCCGAAGTGGCAGATGTCGAACGAGGCATTGATCGAGGAGGTTCTGGGCTACCTGCCCAGGCTCAACCCCGCGTTCTCCCGCGACTGGGTGCTGGCGAGCCATTGTCACCGATACGAGTTCGCCCAGACGATCTGTCCTCCTGGCTTCCAGGACATGCTGCCTGCGATGCGCACGCCGATCGAAGGCTTTTTCATGGCCGATACGGCGTACTACTACCCGGAAGACCGGTCGATATCGGAGAGTGTCGCCGTGGGCCGGACGCTGGCCCGCGTCGCGGAGGGCAGGGATCCGTGACAGCGTCCACGACCCGCGCGGGCCTTGAGTCTACGCGCGTCATGCGCGCGTGGAGGCTGGCCTTTTCCGCACCGGCGCTGTTCCTCGCCATCTGCGCCGGTCGCATCGTGTTCGTCAGCCTGTACGCCGAGAGCATCCCGTTCTGGGACCAGTGGGATGCAGAAGGAGCCAACCTCCTGAAACCCTGGCTGGAAGGCACCCTGGGCTGGGCAAACCTGTTCGCGCTCCACAACGAGCATCGAATCTTCTTCACGCGCCTGATCGCACTGGCGGTGTTCGAGGCAAACGATGGCCAGTGGGACAACCTGGTCAGTGCGTACGCCAACGTCGCGGTATATGCCGCCAGTTCCACGTTGATCTATGTGGCGCTCCGGCAAGAACTGGAATCACGCCTGTCACGCGCGGCGCTGTTCGTGGCCCTGATAGCGCTGGCGTGGATTCCTTATGCGTACGAGAACACGTTGGTCGGGTTCCAGAACCAGTTCCACCTGATGGCCGCATTCGCGATCATCGCGATTGCCTGCGCGGCGAAGGGAGGCGACTCGCCGCGACTGGTGCCGATCGTGGTGGCTGCCTCGTTGCTGGGCTGCTTCACGATCGCGTCGGGTCTGCTGACCAGCGTCGCCGCAGCGGGCGTGCTGCTGCTGCGATGGTGGACCGGTCGCCTGCGATCGCCGCAGATGCTTGTCGGAGTCGCCGCCCTGGCCATTTGCGCCGGGCTGGCGCTGACCTCGGTGCCGCACCTTGCGTACCACGACGCACTCAGGGCGCCGGACACGGGCAGCTGGCTGCGCGCGACACTGGTGAGCCTGTCCTGGCCGCTTTCCTATGGATACCGGACCGCGTGGATCGTCTGGCTGCCTACGGTCATAGCCGCGTTGCGCCTGCTCTCTACGCGGCGTGCAAGCAGCGGCGAACTGATCGCCTTCGGCCTGGCCGCGTGGGTGGTGCTGCAGGCATTGGCCATGGGATATTCGCGTGGCAATGGCCTGCTCTGGCCAAGTTCGCGCTACACGGACACCCTGGCGATCGGCCTGGTCGTCAACCTTTGGTTTGCCCTGCGGCTCGTCTCCTTCAGCCACAGGAAGACGGATTCGGATCCGCTTCCGCGACTTGCAGGCAGTTGGTTGGTACTGGCACTGCTTATGGTTTCGGTGGGCCGTGCATTGTATTTGCATGGCCCGATCGACCTTGCCGACTCCCAAGCGCGACTGGACGCCTCGGTGACGCAGACCCGCAACGTCCGCGATTACGTCATCACCGGCGACGCTTCGGCCTTGCACCAGTTGCCTCTGCAGATCCCCTACGAGAGCGAGGCGCGCCTTGCTTCTCTGCTGGATGATCGCAGTCTGCGCCAGGTGCTGCCTGCTTCGATCCGCGCAGGGCTGCCAGGCAGCACCGCGGGTCATGGCATCGGATTTTCCAGACAGGAGAGCGAACTGTTTCCGCCCTCCGTGACGTCATGCCAGCCGCCCGACTGCATTTCCGCGCAGGGCCACTGGACCTCCGAGCCGATCACTGCAACGCTCCCCTACGTGCAGGTGCAGGTTGACGTGCGTGGCTCCCATCGCAGTCTGGAAGTCTCCACCGTGTCTACCGGAAACTCTCCGCTGACACGCGCCGATGCACTGGTCGACAATGCCCCTGCCGACCTCTTCTTGCGCACCGGCGGCGCCCCGTTTCGCTTGTCGGCGGTCGACGCCAGCGTGGACGGCAGTATCGCATTTCATGATGCAGTGGAGATGGGTCCCTTGAGCATGATCGCGGCGCGGCTGCAGAACACGGTCCGCCATGCATTCAAGCGGCAAACCGCGGCGCAACGCTCTTCCTGGATCGACATCGCCTCGACCGTGGCAGATCCGGTGGCGAACCGCCCCTTGCAACTGATCGAGGGTGGACCGGTCAAGGCAACGTGGCAGGCCCCACGCTCGGGAAGCGTGGAGCGGTTGTCCGTTCAGATCGGCAACTATGGCGGTACATCGGACGGCACGGCGATGATGACTGCCTGTGCGGCCTCGGGATGCGTGTCGCAGCGCGTGCCCCTCGCCGGCAGTCGTGACAATGCGATGTTCGAGTTCCCTCTTCCAACGAACTGGCAAGTGAAGCGTGGAGAGTCGCTCAGCGTGGATCTGTCGACCAGCGGCGCAACGCAGCCGGTCGTCCTGTGGACCTACCCTGCGGCCGTCGGCTCCGCCGTCATCGCGCCCAGCGCTTCCCCGAACGCGAACGAGCACGTCGGTCGCGGCCTGCGCCTACAACTTACCTACTCAAAGCCATGATCAGCAGTCGCTTTATCAGCTTCGTCCTCGTCGGTGGACTTGCCGCGGCCGCCAACTTCGGATCACGAATTGCGCTGGGCACGGTCATGCCCTACGTCCCATCCATCGTCCTGGCCTTCTGCATCGGCATGCTGACCGCGTTCCTCCTCAATCGCATCTTCGTCTTCAAGGATGCGGTCAACGAGATCCACCACCAGGCGATGTGGTTCGTGATCGTGAACCTGGCAGCAGTCGGTCAGACCCTGTTCGTCAGCCTGCTGCTTGCGCGGTGGCTGTTCCCCGCCATTGGAATGACCTTCCACGCCGAAAGCGTTGCGCATGCCGTCGGCGTTATCGTCCCGGTTTTCAGCAGCTACGTCGGCCACAAGCGTTTCACGTTCCGGGCGAAGCGACATGCGTGATCCCGCCCTGGGGACGTCCAACCGTACGATCCTGAGTCCGTCATGCCGTTGGGCAGCAATGACGGGGCTGTTCCTGGTCGTCGTTGCGGCCAGGCTCTGGTATGTGATCACCCTTTCGGAACCCACGCCATTCTGGGACCAATGGGATGCCGAGGGCGTCAGCCTGCTCAAGCCCTGGCTCGAGGGCCAATGGCAGGTCTCGCAGCTCTGGGCCGCACACAACGAACATCGAATCGTCGCCACGCGGATCACTACGCTCGCGCTGTTCTACCTGTCTGGCAACGAATGGAACAACACGATCGAAGCGGCATTCAATGCGGCGCTCTTTGCGGCGACGCCGACTATCCTGACCTGCTGGATGTTGCGCGAGCATCCGTTGGATACCAAGCGGGGCGCGATGCTGGTGCTGATGCTGGCGTTCGCCGTGCTGCCGTTTTCCTGGGAGAACGTGCTCGTCGGCTTCCAGAGCCAGTTTTACTACATGGTGCTCTTCACCGTGCTCGCAGTGGGCCTGGCGGCACGCTACCCGGATCGCCTGGCCTGCATGGCACTGGCGTTGGTACTGGTGGCGGCCAGCATCCTGAGCATGGCTTCTGGACTGTTGGCGGCCCCGGCACTCGCAGCCACGTACCTCATCAACTGGCGGCTTGGACGAACCGGCGCAGGCCAGACCGCGGTAGCGGTTGCCGCATCATCGGCGCTGGCCATCGCTGCTTACGCAACCATGCCGGTAGTCGGCCCGCACCAGGCTCTCAAGGCCGCTTCGCTGCTCGAGTTCCTGGACTCCAGCAGCCACGCACTGGGTTGGCCGATCAAGCTCTGGCACTGGGCGCCCTGGCCGCTGTGGCTGCCCGGCGCTGCGGGCGTACTGGCGGTGCTTTCGGGCCGCGTGCGCTGCTCGCACTTCGATGTGGCCATGGCGGGACTTCTGGCCTGGTCGGCCGCCCAGGGTCTGGCAATGGCGTACGGTCGCGGCCACAACCTGATCGAGATCGGCTCGCGCTATACCGAATTGATGGCGTTGGGATTGACGGCCAATGCCTGGCTGGCGATTCGCCTTCTGGAATGGACATCGAACAGGTCAGCGCCGCGACTTGTCGCTACCGGCCTGACCGTCGTGTTCGCACTTGTCCTGACGATCGGCTTGGCCACGCGCACCCGCGGCGACTGGGCGGCGGCGCAGGAACGGCATGCCCTTAATGTCATGCAGACCCAGAACGTGGAGGATTATTTCCGTACTGGCGATCCGACCGCCCTGGAAAAACCCATTCTGCAGATCCCCTATCCGCAAGCGGCGGCACTGAAGTCCATGCTGGACGATCCGACGTTGCAACGTATCCTGCCCAAGCGGCTTGCGACGGCAGCGCGGGAAGGTCCAGTCGCCGCAAGGGAGAAGATCGATCGGACCGGCAATGCGGTCGAGGCACAACCGGCGAGATAGCGCGGGCTTACTGCGCGGCTACGTGCAGCCCCCGTTGCAGGCTGCACCGCGCCACGGATTCGGCCACCTTGTGTAGTATCGCCACGCGATACTGCCCGGGTTCCACTCCGTGCAACCCCACCTTGAGGTTGTAGCCAGAACCGGAGAGCGCGGAACTGCCCAATGCGGCCGCCACATCCGGCCGAATCCCGCCGAACTCCAGCTTCACGGCGTAGCGGCGCGGGCCATCCAGTACCAGCAGGGCCTGTGACGGCACCCGGCCCTGGCCATCCGATGCCCACCCGGCAAAAAGCACCAACGCGTCCCTTGGCACAGCTACCGAGGCCTCGGCGCTGCCGTTGATCAAGTCCAGCGCGCATCCAGCAGCATCTGGTGCGGTCGCGGGATCGAAGCCCCGGAACCGCGTGAACGACCTGGCGTCCCACGGCAGGCCGCTCGTCTCGGCCGGCACTGGCGCGCTGCCATCGGTTTCGATCTGCGCGGGTGCAGCTTCATGCTTGCCGCACGCAACCAGCAACAACCCCAGTGATGCGGCGATCATGCAACGTCGCATCCGCGCGGCGATGTCGTGCGGCCGAGTACCAGTCAGATGCTCATTCATTGGAACTTCTGGGCGGAAACGCGAGGGCGAAGGGCTCGCCTTCCAGGGTCAGGTTAGGGTTGTAGGCCGGGTCGCGACGCAGGGCATCGCCCCAGCGCTCGTTCATCAGCTGCACTTCGCCGTTGAAACGCGCGATTTTCTCCGGCGTATCCTCGTGCCCACGCGACGCAGACTCGTGATGGTAAAGCTCGGCGTATGGCGTCCAGACATTCCGGTAGCCGGCCGCGCGTATGCGCAGGCATAGGTCCACGTCATTGAATGCCACGCGCAGCGTTTCATCCAACCCTCCAACCGACTCGAACACATCCTTGCGCACGAGCAGGCAAGCGGCCGTCACCGCGGACAGCGCCTGTGTCAGTCGCGCCCGGTTCATCTGCCCTGGATACCCGCGCGGCTTTGCGGAGTACGCGTGTCCCGCGACCCCGTGCAGGCCGACGATCACGCCAGCGTGCTGGATGGTGTCGTTCGGGTAATAGAGCATTGCGCCAACTGCGCCGACTTCCGGCCGTGCAGCATGGCCGACCATCTCCTCCAGCCAGTCGGGGGAGATGACCTCGATGTCGTTGTTGATCAGGCCAACGATGCTGCCCGCTGCCTGGGCAATGGCGCAGTTGTTGATCGCTGAGTAATTGAACGGCTGGTCGTAGCGGAGGACGCGCACCCTCGGATCGCCCATCACATCGGCCAGGTACGCTTCAGTCTCCGGTTCCACCGACTGGTTGTCGACGATGATGACTTCGAAGTCCGGATACGTGCTCAAGCGCAGGATCGAATCCACGCATGTCCGGAGCAGGCCGACGCGGTCACGCGTCGGAATCACGAGACTGACCTTCGGCGCGGGAACCGGAACGTCGAACTGCAATCGGTGGTGACCCCAGTCCGTGGTGATGACACGTCCAGCGGCTGCAGTCCTGGCCAGGTGCTCGGTGACAGCCCGCTCTCCGGCAGTAACCGCGTAGCTCTTCTCACCCAGCGCAAGCGCGGTCGATCCTGGAATGGCGCGCCAGTGGTAAAGCACCTTGGGGATGTGACCGATCTCGCCCGCGTCCAGGCGCTCGCAGCAGCGCAAGGCCAGGTCCCAGTCCTGGCTGCCTTCCATGCCCTCCCGGAAACCACCGACTTCGCGCACCAGCCGCGTCTCGAATACGCCCAGGTGACTGATGCAGTTCTGGGCCAGGAACAGCTCGTAGTTCCAGTCCGCCTTGAAGTAGGGGTCGAAAAGCCTGCCTTCTTCGTCGATCTTGTCTTCGTCGGAGTACAACATCCGCCACTGCGGATTGTGCTTGATCGCTTCTGCCACGGCGGACAAGGCCGAGCACGGCAGCTCGTCATCGTGGTCGAGCAATGCCACGTAGCTGCCGGATGCGAGGGCCAGCGCGCTGTTGGAAGTGGCCGAAATGTGGCCGTTCACACTGCGGTACTCCACCATGATCCGCCTGTCCGACTGCGCGAGCTCTTCCAGGACACGTCGCACGTGCGGCTGCGTCGATGCGTCATCGGCAATGCACAATTCCCAGTTCTGGTAATCCTGGTCGATCACGCTTTGCACGCTTCGACGCAACCATTTCTCCGGCGTATTGAAGACAGGCATCAACACCGAGATCAGCGGGCCGCGTTCGCCAGCGGACGCCTGGATCGGTCCGATGCCGCAACCGTAAAGGCGAACCCAGCGCTCGTACTCGTTGCCCGGGTCGAACGAGGAGTGCCCCGCATACTCATCAAACAGTGCGGCACCAAGAGTACCGATGCCGCCACGCAGCAACTTCGACAGCGCCCACCGGATGGTTGCCAGCTTGGCGCGCTTGCCGCGTCGGCGGCGCAGGATGCCAGCCAGCATCATCGCCGCGGCTTCCGGCCGCGACAGCCTGCGCAATTCCAGCGCACCAGTGCTGAAATCGCCGTCGGTCGCCATCGGGTCCAGCCTCAGCACATGGGCGCTTTCGCCGAGGCGGACAATACCTTCGTAGCGACCCGGCTCACCGGTCACGACCGGCAGCTCGATGCGCTCGTGCTCACGCATTCCCCTACCGTAGTCCGGATACAGTGTGGGCACGACGTGACCCTGGCGGTCCGAACGAATATCCAGCGACACCCAATACCAGCCGCCTTCGAAATAGCCCTTCTCGTCGCTCAACATCTGGAACTGCGGATCACTGCCTGTCGAACGCCAAGCGCGGCGACCGGGTAGTGCCTTGTCGACACTCCCGATCTGGTTCAGCGGTTTGATGCTCAACTTCGTCACGTCAAACTATCCCTGGATGATGGCTCCATGCCATCTTCAGCTGCCGATCCCCAGCATGCGCTTCACACGCTTCATGAAGCCGCTCCGCGTCAGAATCGACAGCATCTCGCGCTGCTGCTCCATCAGCTGCAATTGATTCTGCAGGGCGGACTTGAGCTCCGCCCTGGCATCCGCCAGCTCCGCCGACTGCCGTGCGGAGAACGATTGCAACTCCTTCGAAACCTCTTCGGCTGCCCGTGCTCGCTGGTCGATCCGGTGGAGTTGCACCAGCACCGGGTCCAGCTCCAGCGTCGAGGACGCGACCTGCGGAGACATCAGCCGCTGCGTGAGGACCTTGCCTTGCTCGCGGGCGATGCCCTGCAGTGTCGGATCCAGCAAGAGCAGTTCGTAGTCGATGCCAAGCCGCAACCCGGTTACTTTGCGGTCTCCGAGCATTGCCCAGGCTTCAGCGAGCGAGAATTCCACCCACGGGTCGCCGTCGAACGCGGCGAAACGCAGCCAACTGTTCCCGCGTGCGTCTAGTTGTTGGGCGTTTAGATGCCCCATGCGACGAATGTCGATCCGGGTCGAAGCCTCGGAGCCTGCGACCACTTCATGTTCGAGGGCGAAGTTGAAGAAGGAGAAAACGCCCGGCACATCCGCGGGATCAATGCGGACGTAATCGGGCTGTACGCCTTCGGGCAACTGCACATGAAACTCCATCGGCCCCAGCGCACTGTCGGCCGGCACCTCGATCAGCATCGAACGGCGCTCGGCGTAATCCTGGTCCGCCGCACGGTAGAAGAGCCGGCATTCGAACTGGCGGGATGGTGCGCCAATGGTCGTCGGCGAGTCGGTGGCGGGGTCGACAATCGTCGCCGCCACGGCCTCAAAGTATGCACGGGCGCTGGCGGGCTCGGACGTTGCCATGTCCATGAAGGCGCGGAACGATTCCGGGATGTTGTCGCCCACTTCGAGCACCGCCAGCCCGTTGCTGTGCTGAAACTCGAAGCAGCGGTAGCGCGAGGACAATTCGCTGATCAGCTTCCAGACGCCAAAGTCGCGGCGCTGGACATTGCAGTCGTGGAAGATGACAACGGCACGATCACTGAGCTTCGGCAGCCAGGTCTCGAAGTCCTCCCGGACCGCCTCGTAGGTGTGCAGGCCATCGATGTGGAGCAGGTCGATCGAACCGTCCTCGAACGTCTTGACCGCGTCGGAGAAGTACGCGCGAAGCAGCGTCGAGAACTTGCCGTAACGCGGGTCGTGATATGCACGCAGCGTGTTGTAGACCTTCTCGTCGTAGAACCTGGCGTGCTCGTCGCCCTGCCAGCAGTCGACCGCGGTGCAACGCGTCGGCGAACCCAGGTATTCGACGGCCTGGCAGAAAGCGAGATAGGAGTTGCCCGAATCCGTTCCAAGCTCGACCAGGCTGCGCGGCCGCAACAGGTCGACCAGCAGGTAGGCAAACGGAATGTGCCCTGCCCACGCATACGGATGCGACAGGTGGGGACGAAGGAATACCACCGGGTGGTGGTCCATGCGGAAGACTGAACTCAACGTTTTTGCTCCAAGGTGATTTCCAGCATGGGCAGCCCGATGATCCCGACCGGCACGGTCTGGCCGAGGGACTTGACCGTCAATGCCTCGTGTATCCAGTGGTGAACGACGTGTTCGTCCTGCGTTCCGGCGGAAGCACCCACCGAAATGAAATAGTCGCCTTGCTGCAGGCGCGGCATGTCGAAGTGGAAGCGCGCGACCAGCCGCTCCCCGGGCTCCATGGCCCGGCGGTTGCCGAGGGTCGTCAGGTAGGTATTGTCACCGAACAGCATCTGGCCCAGGCGATCTTTCAGATAGAAGCCGACGATCGGCGGCTCAACGCGGCGCAATGCCACGGCCTCGATCTCCAGGACCACCGTCTCACCACCGGCCAGGGTGACCAGTTGCCGTCCAGAGTCGTCGACCAACGCCACGTCGGAGATCTGCAGGCCGCCGTCGCCGAAGCCCGGCTTGGCCGGATCGAACTCCACGACATCCAGATCGTTGCGCAGCAGGGACCGGTCCATCAGGGCCTGCCTGTGGTCGCGACGCGGCCTGGCCGGGACGGCGATGGCGGCCGTTGCGCCCTGCTGACCAGGGGCCTTGCCCTCGCGTTCGGCGATGAATGCCTCGAGGTAGGCATCCATGACCTCGCGCGCAGGCCCCTCCTTTCGCAACTGGCCGGAGTCGATCCATATCGCCCGGTCGCACAGACCGGTAACGGCACCGCCGTCGTGGCTGACGAACAGCAGCGTGCCGCGTTGCTTGAACTCGCGCAGGAACCGCATGCACTTCTGGGTGAAGAACGCATCGCCGACAGAGAGCGCTTCGTCGATGATGAGCACGTCGGCATCGACGTGCGCCATCACGGAAAATGCCAGGCGCATCACCATGCCGCTGGAATAGTTCCGAACGGGCTGGTCGATAAATTCGCCGATCTCGGCGAAGGCGAGGATCCGGCCGATCCGCTCGTCGGTCTGCGCCCGCGTGAGGCCGAGGATCGCCGCGTTGAGATAGACATTCTCGCGACCGGTGAACTCATGATTGAAGCCGCTGCCCAGCTCCAGCAGCGCGGCCACCTTGCCCTGGACCTGGACGCCACCCTCGCTCGGCGTCAACGTGCCGGCGATAAGCTGCAGCAGCGTCGACTTCCCCGATCCGTTGCGACCGACGATGCCGAGCGTTTCGCCTCGCGTGACAGTGATGTCGAGGTTGCGCAGCGCCCAGAACTCACGGTGCAGTTTGCGCCGGCGACCGACCAGCCCCTGGAGTAGACGTTGCACCGGCCGGTCGTAGATGTGATAGGCCTTGCCCAGGCCCTGGGCCCGTATTGCCAGGCCAGCCATGGCCGCACTTTCAGAGGACATCGGCGAACCCGCGACGCGTCTTGTGGAAGAAGGCGAGCCCTGCCAGGCAGAACACGAATGCAGCGGCGGCGTACAACGCCAGGCCCTGCCAGTCCGGCATGCGCCCCCAGTAAGCAACCTCGCGTGCCTGGTCGATGATGAAGGTCAGCGGGTTCAAACGGAAAACAAGCTGGTAGTTCTCCGGCAGGGTCGAAACCGGGACGATCGCCGAGGACAGGAACAGCAGCGCCGTCGCTACCACTCCCATCATCTGGCCGATATCGCGAAGGAATACCCCGAGTGCCGACAGGAACCAGCTGGCCCCGACCGCGACCAACACCAGCGGCATTACAACGACGGGCAGGAAGATCGATGTCCACGGAACATTCCCGTGGTACGCCAGACTGAGCAGGAAGAACACACCGAGATTGGCGACCAAGTGGAACAGCGCCGCCAGCGCCGCTGTCCACGGCAGCAATTCAAGTGGAAAGATGATTCGCTTGACGAGATTGGCGTTGCCGACGATCAGCTGCGGGGAACGGTTCAGCACCTCCGCCAAGAAGCCGTGCACGACCAGACCGAGAAACAGGATGAGGGCAAAGTCGGCCACCGAACCGGTGGCGCCAGGCCAGCGGCTGCGGAGGACATAGCCGAACGCGAGGGTATAGACACCCAGCATCAGGAAGGGACTGACCACCGACCAGGCCATGCCGATGCTTGCGCCCCGGTAGCGCCCGAGGACGTCTCGGCGGGTCAATTCCCAGGTCAGGGTGCGATGTTTGTGATCAAAAGCGGTGAACGGGTTCAGCGGTTGTCTCCCGGGGGGCGCGGGCGCAGGCAGGCGCGATCGCGCCCGCCTGTCAGGATCTCACAGGCGGGCACGGCGGCGCTAGCGCGTACCGAGCTCCGGTCCGGGTCTGCTCAGACCCGGATCGACAACCTCAGATTGCGCGACTCGGGCGCGGCGAAAGGGACCGCAAAGATCCCTCTCCCGCCTGCAATCAGATCTTCAGTCCGTTGACCTTGGAAACGCAGCTGCGCTTCACGCCGTCGCCGCCCACGTAGTCGACCGATACCGCGTAAGTCGCGCTGGGCAGCGTCTGCAGGTCAAGTACGACATTGAACTCTGCATTGAGCTTGCCGGTCACGCCAAAATGCTTGGCGACGTCCACACGCGGTGCAAGCTTTGCAATCGGTGCGATCCAAGCGCGTCCCGACTGGCCGTCGAGGAAGCGCAGGCTGGCTTGGCTGGCCTGGGCCTTGGACTCTGCATCGACAACCCAGCCGGCGAACGCCGCTCCGGACAGGTCCTGGGCCTGGACCGTCGCCGACTTCGGACGGGTGTTGGCGAACACTTCAAAGTTGCATCCTGTCTTGGCGACTTCGAGAGCTTCCAGACGCTGGGCCTCGGTCAGCTCCTGAAGAACCGCGGTGGGTTGCTTGGCAACCGGCGCGGCTTTCTCAGGGGCCGCGGTCGCTGCCGGTTCCTGCTGCGAAACGGGCTCTTGATTCGAAGGCTCCGGGGACTTACCACAGCCCGCCAGCAAGAACGGCGCGATGATCAGTCCGAAGAGAGCAACCTGACGCTTATGGTCAGCCATGAACAACACTCCTTGAAAAGGGATACGAAAAGTAGAACACGGGGTTTTGCGTGGCTCGCCAGGGGCGAGCTGCAATCGATCGGGTAAGCCCGCCTGCCGGGAGGTTGCGCCCGCCTTCCCAGGGGACTGCTGGTGCAAGGATACGCGAGATGCGGCGGGCCTTGACTCGCCGCCCCCTCCTGCCGCCAAGGTCAAAGGCGGAAGACGTTCGGCTCCTGGGGCAACGCCCCCTTGACGTCGAAGACCATCCCGCCAGGCTTCAGCAGAGTGCCGATATCGATCTCGGCGTCAGGTCCGACGAACTGCCTGTGGGCGACCGCCAGGATGACGACGTCATAACCGCCCTCCTGCGGCGCCGAAATGACGTTGACGCCGTACTCGTGTCGGGCCTCGGCGTCGCACACCCAGGGGTCGCAGATATCCACATTTGCATTCGCATCACGCAGGTCATTGATGACATCCATCACCTTCGTATTGCGCAGGTCCGGGCAGTTCTCCTTGAACGACAGGCCGAGGACGAGTATTCGGGAACCAACAACATGCAGGGAGTTCTTCGCCATCAGTTTGAGCACTTGGCTGGCGACGTAAGGCCCCATTTCATCGTTGATCCGCCGTGCCGCAAGTATCAGATCGGCGTTGTAGCCGAGCATCGAGGCCTTGTGGGTGAGGTAGTAGGGGTCTACACCGATGCAATGCCCGCCGACGAGGCCCGGCACGAACGGAAGGAAGTTCCACTTGGTGCGGGCGGCTTCCAGCACGTCGTGCGTGTCGATTCCCATGCGAGCGAAGATGCGGGCCAGTTCATTCATCAGCGCGATATTGACGTCGCGCTGCGTGTTCTCGATGACCTTCGCCGCCTCCGCAACCTTGATGGAACTCGCCTTGTGCGTGCCTGCGGTAATGATGGTCCGATAGAGCCCATCGACGAATTCCGCGACCTCCGGAGTCGACCCGGACGTGACCTTCCGGATCTTCGTTACCGTATGGACCCGATCGCCCGGGTTGATGCGTTCCGGGCTATAGCCGCAGAAAAAGTCCTCGTTGAACGTGAGACCCGAAACACGCTCGAGAATCGGCACGCAGACTTCCTCGGTGACACCCGGGTACACGGTGGATTCATAAACCACCACGTCGCCAGGCTTCAGGAGCGAACCAATTGCCTTGCTCGCCTTGATCAATGGATCGAAGTCCGGACGTCGCGCGTTGTCCACCGGAGTGGGCACTGTCACAACGAACACATTGCACTGCGCGATGTCTTCAAGCCGGTTGGTGAAGGTTAGATTCGGCAAGCCGACGAGGTCTGCGCCTGAAACTTCGTTGGTGCCATCGATTCCCCGACTCAGCTGGTCGATTCGGGTAGCGTTGATGTCGAACCCGATGACGGGCATTCGCCTGGAGAACTCCACCGCAAGTGGCAGGCCTACATAGCCCAGCCCGACAATGGCAAGCCGCGACGTGGCGATGTCGGGAAGCTCAATAGTGATTCGGTTCATGCCTTGGCCACCACGTTGTCATCGACCTCTACGGCGTTGCGCGCGTCGGCGTGCGGGTACTTGTCCTCGACCTGACGTCGGCGGGCATCCAGGTCGCAAATGACCTGTGCGATCACCCGTGCCCGGCACTCAAAGGTGTGCTCATTCAGGACGAGCGCACGCAGCTGCTCGGAAGCGTTTCTCCGTCCTTCTTCATCGTCCATCCACCGCAGCGTCAGCCTCCGCAGGTCGGAACCATCCGTATACGTCGGCACGAGCCCGCCAAACAGAGAGCTTCCTTCAAACTGGTCACTGATCACGAACCCACCTGAAAGCGCGACATCAAATATGCGGTTGGAGATAAACCCGTTACTGGCCATGTCGGGCCAATGATCATTCAGCACGATGGGCGCAGTACCGTAGTACCCATGGAGCTCATTGTTCGGGACATGCGTTCCATACACGAATTCGGCCGGAATCAGATCCTCCCAGTCCCGTCCGTAAACGCCGAGGGGAAGGCCATTGTCCACAGCATCCCTGACGATCCTGCGGTACTGCTTGCGCGAGTTCCCCACGAATAGCAGAGGCTCGAACTCGCCTCCTCCCAACCCTTGCTCGGGCGGATGGAAGACTGCGGGATCGGAGCATTGCAGAAGCGGGGATACCGGAGCATTCAGCCGATCGGCAAGCTTTGTCGCATAGCTTTCCGAGGCCACGAAGACATGATCGAAACCCTCCAGCTCGGCGTCAGACACCGACTCGGGGTGACTGATGAGCCAAAGCAGATTGATCTGGGCCGGATTGGGCCGGTACTCCGTGAGCCCGCGGAGCACGATCACCACATCATCGGCAGCCGCGCTGGGCGAATACCAATCAGGAATGATATCGACCCGCGCACGGTAGCCCTGCTCCCTCAGCGCCGTCGCAAGCGACTGCGCAAAGTGATAGTCGCCCCAGGCATGCGCCTCGGACATGCGGGGCACCGGGCACTTGATCGAGACACGCAGGCGCTGCACCGAACCGATCAGCAGATGACGAAGGGACTTCGCGCGAACACCGTAAGTGTGCTTCGAAAGGACCATTTCGCGCAGACGGGCCACCAGTTGCTCGCGCTCGCCCGGATTGTCCAGGTAACGTGAGAGCAGGTCCTTGAGATCGCCGGCGCTGTGCCACACGGGAAGCGCATCCTCGAAGAGTTCGCGCGCACCGCCCTCATTGTTCGTCAACACCAGGCTTCCGCAGGCCAGAGCCTCGAATACGCGGCTGTTCACCGATGCCCATCGCTTTGTCACGTGGGTAACGGTGTCATCAACCGTGATCTTCGCCGAGTTGTAGATTCGGGGAAGACTGTTGAAATCGGTGAACCCCTTGGCATACGGACCAAAGCGTCGATGCGTCTTCCAACCCTTTCCGTAAACGTGGAAATCGTAGGGAACGCTTGCGGGATCGAAGCTCTCGATCTCCCTTGGGATGGGCGACTGCCAATGATTGCCCGTGAATACGTAGTCACATTCGAGACCCGGCGACGCGGCCCCACTGTTGAACACTGTGGTGTCGGCCGCGATCGGGAACACCGTGGCTTCAATGCCAGCCGTCTCCCTGAGATAGGCCTTGCCAATCGTCGACGATGACAGATACAGATCGAACTGATGCAGCCAGGGAGCCACACACCAACGCTCGATCCAGTTCCTGATCCATGCCACTTTGACCAGATGCGGGCTCGCGTCTTCGAGAGCGGAAATATCCACGTCATCGCGCATGCTGATGTAGACGTCCAGCCCCTTGGCCTTGGTCCATTCATGCTTCGGCAGATACTGGACTTCCCAGCCGAATTCTCGCTTGAGGGCCTCTCCCAGGCCGAGCCCGGTGTAGAGATCGCCGGCGCCGCTCTCCTTGATCAACGTCGTAACGGCAATTCCGACCTTGATCTTGCGGCCGAGATACGAGCCATCATCCGAGAACATGCGCTCGACGAACTCCCTGCGGATCTGATAGCCGAAACGCTCAAGCAGGAGCGTCCGGTTACTCATGCGCTGGTTCCGAGTGTCCTCGCGGCTGACCAGGTTACGACTGGAACTTTCGTTGTGATACGCAAAGTCGGAATTGAGGCAGACAAGTTCCTTTCCAAGGCTGTATCGAAGCTTGCAGCATAGATCGACATCCTCGTAGCCGTAGAAGTAGCCCTCGTGAAGGCCGCCCACGGCCACATAGTCGCGCTTCCGGCAGAGCAGCAACGACGCCGTGATTGCCGGGAATGAGGCAGGATTCTCTGCCAGGAGGCGATCGATGGGTGCAACACCGTTCTGGTTCCGCGGCTGCAGGAACCCGCCTTCGATGTTCCAATCAAAGCGGATTCCGGTGTGGTACACAAAGCCGGGCTCATACGAGGCGGGGCTCCCCTGGATCTGCTTGAGACCAACGGCACCTACCTGTTCCGACTCCAGCGCCGCGACCATGCGTCCGATGACGTCGCTGGCGAAGACGACGTCGTTGTTCATCAGGAGCAGGTATTCGCCTTCTGCAGACTCTACCGCGCGGTTGTTCGAATAGGAGAACGAGAAGTTCTCGTCGTAAGGAATCGTCCTGAGCGGAATCACCTTCTCCCAACCACGAAGCAGGTCGAGACTGTCATCCACGGATGCATGGTCGACGACTATCAGCTCGCAGTTCGGATAGGTGTTGTGGGCGTAGAACGACCGCAGGGCCGCATCCAGCATGGACGCACCGTTGCGGTTGAGGATGATGATGGAGACCAATGGCTGCCGCATTGGCAACTGCGGCACCTTGCGAAGCGCCACTCGCGCAGGCACTACCGGAACCGGCTCGCTTGCGCGCGGCGTGCCGTTTGGCAGCGGTTCGTCCGACGCACGAACGGTGCTGATCGCCCGACCTTCCTCTCGCCCCGAAGTGACGTAGTGCAGAAGGGGATTCATCCCAGCCTTGGCGACGTCACTATGCGACGTCAGGTACCACTCCGCGTCGAACTTTCGGGAAGGATTCCGACGCAGTGGGCCGCCGAAACGGAAGTAGTGCTCCGCAGGGTCGATGTCCAGTTTTCCAACGTCGGGATACTCCTTGACGTACCATTCCGCGTCGAACAGGTCGGACTTCCGGATCGCTGCGATCGCGGCCCTCTCCCTGGTCCTGTGCGAAGCCACCGCAGCGTGGTGAGAAGGTGCCAGAGCGTTCGGAAGCCGACCTTCTTCGGCACCCAACGAGATGAAATGAGCCAGCGGGTCGACACCGTCCGCTGCAACATCCGGATAGCGCTCCAGGTACCAGTTGCGATCGAACCATGCAGGCTCTGCCGTCTGGAACATCGCCGCAGTCGGCTCCTGTTCCTTACGTCGCAGCAGCAACCTCGCGAGGCCGCGTACCGGATACGTCAGACGCCAGGATCGACTGGAAAGGAGCTGTGAGATGTACGCCCGGAGCGAATCGATTTCGTTCTGGCTCTGGCGCGCAAGAAGGGTGAACTGCTTGCGGATGACTCCGAGCTTGATCTCACTTTCCCTTAAAGCGTCGGTGGCGAGGATCTGACGGGAGAGGTGCTCGTTCCCGTAGTGGGCCCTCCTCGCCTTCGACAGTGCGGCATCTCGCTGCGCCAGAACTTCCCTGGTCTTAGTCGATGCTCGTCCCAGCTCCTCCTCGACTAGCTTCAGCCGGTTGCGCAATGAGCCAAAGCGCTTCCTGCCAAGCTTCACCTCCAGTTGGAGCAGCTCGACTTCGTCCTGGGCATGATCGAGTTCAGTGGAGAACTTCGCGATTTCGTCCTGGCGCGCCACACTATCGCCTCCGGCAGCTCCAGCCTCCGCGTCGGATTTCCTGCCAGGCCCTTGCTTATTGGCGCTTCGCGCCGACCGCTGCTCGTCGAGCATCCGCTTGTCTGGGACCTTGTCCAAGCTCTCGCTCATATCTTCCATTGTTTTGCCCACCCCTAAATCTCGTTTTGCTGCTGTCGCGCAATGCATCGCCGCGCGTATCTGCCATTCCCGGACAGTGGAGGCCAATGCCTCCGGACATGCCCATTTCTTCCTGGTTCAATCCGGGCTGTTTCCACGCAGACCCTGACACGTCACATCGAATACGCCTTCCACCGCTCAAACATGTTGCCTTCATGACGCCGCCGGGAGATCCGCTCGCCCAGGTTGAGCGGCGTACCCCGCGGCTTTCGTAGTTCTGAGGGGAGGATTCCTCGGCCGGTACATCGCGGCGGAACTGCACTCCCTGGCGCTGCGCTTCGGCTTCTCGGGCCGGCGCATGGCGCCGCGCAAGCACCGCCCGGGCCCGGCGGATGCATGCCGAATGCGATCAGCGGCGTGTCGCCACGAAGAGTCTCTTCACTCGATCGTCTTAAGGCGCTCAACTGGGGTTTCTCAGTCTTGTGTCCGCACCCACCCCCGGCCGCGCCCGTGGCGCGACCCAAACCAGCCAACCTCCTAAGCCGCAAGCGCGTCGAGCGCACCCGTTTGCCTCCCGATGGAGGTCACTCGTGCCAGTTCAGAATCCACTTCCGAGAATTTCATCGAGTTTCCCCCGCGTCATGATAGATAACCGTGGCGATGCGCCAATCAGAAAAAATCTTATGGAATCGGTACACGCAAACTGAGCTGGGCGCAACAAACGTGACGAACATCACGCAAAACTAACAGCGGCGGCCCTCACCAAGGCCGCCGCTGCTTTCCTAAGGCACCAAAGCGTTCAGTGCCGCATCTTGAATCCTGAAAGGCCCCGTGAGGTCGTCACTGCTGCTCCCACCGTACATCTGGAGCACGCCGCCAAACTCTGCAAGGCTCTTCAGACCAGGGGTCGGGATTTCCAGGACAAAGCCAAAGCGGTCATCCGGCAGCCCCAGGACGTCCCGGACGTCCGGGCGAGCATAGGGCTGGATATCCGAGAGCTGCCAGCTTGCGCTCGCACTCACGACGGACAGCGTCGACGGGAAAGCGCCATGGTCGTTCACCGCCCAGCCGCGGATTCTGAGCCGGCCGTCGCTCAACTCCACTTCATCGACCGACCCGGTGGTGACGGTACCCTGCGCGTGCGATGCGGTCGGCGACGGCTTGATTGCAACCACCTGATAGGCCTTGAATGCCTCCACCAGAGGCCCGTAGTACACGATCCTTCCGGCCTCCAGCACCATCCCCTTGTTGCAGACATCCTTCAGCAACGAGAAGTTGTGGCTGGCCAGCATCACGATCTTGCTGCCACCCATCCGCTCGACCATTCGCTGCTTTGCCCGCTTGAGGAACTCCGAGTCGCCAGCGCCGATCCATTCGTCGAGCAGCATCACGTCGTGCTGGATCTCGGTGGAAATCGCAAAGCCAAGACGCATCTTCTGGCCGGCGGACAAGGTCTTGAGCCGATGGTTCGCCTTTTCGGTCAGGCCCGCGAACTCCAGGATCGGCTTCAGCAGCTCGCCGAAGCGGAACGAGTCCAGGCGCATCGCGTTGGCGCGCAGGAACACGTTCTCCTTGACGGTCGCTTCGCCGTTGAACCCGAGCGAAGTGTTGAGCAATGCCTGGCACGTGCCGGAGACGTGGACGCTGCCTCGCGTCGGCTGGTAGGCGCCATTGAGGCACCTGAGCAACGTCGACTTGCCGGCCCCGTTGCGGCCCAGGATGGCCACGCGTTCGCCCTCGGCGACCTCGAATGACACGCCGTCTAGAAGCGTCCTGAACTCGCGGTGGGGCGGATCAAAAAGTGCATTGAGAAGCAACGATCCCCAGCTCTTCGATGGGCGATCGTTCTGGACGAAAAGGGGAACCTTCAGTGTGAGGTCGTCTACCCTGATATGCGCGGTCACAACAACCTCTTAGAGCCAAAGCGGAACAAACCGGGCGTAACGGCGATACGCGATCGCCGCCACCGTCCAGCCGATGACAGTCATCGCGGCAACGTAGATGTACGTCGAGGAGGTCAGCGGATCGCCCAGGATGGGCGCCCTCACCATCTCGATCAGATGGAACAATGGATTGGCGTGCATCAGGTTGTACTGGATCGTGCCCGGGGGCACAGAATCGGCGTGCCAGATGATCGGCGTGAGCACGAAGCCGAAGATGAAGAGGCTTCCCATCAACTCCTGCACGTCGGGAAAACGGGCACCGAGCAACGAGAACACCACGCCCATCCAGACCGCGTTGACCAACAGCACCGGCACGGTCACGAGGGCGAGAACCAGGCCATGCAGGTGCACTTCGGGCGCGGCCCACAGCGCCAGCGCCAGGATCGGCAGCGCGAGCACGAAATAGAACAGCGCCTTCGCCACGACCAGCAATACGAAGTCGGTCAGGCGCGTGTGTCCATCCAGGATGAAAGCCTGTTGCTGCGGAAGCACGCTGGTGCTTTCGTTGATCGCGCTCATCAACACACGGAACAGCAGGAAGCCAATGCCGACGTGGGCGGCAAACGCGCCGACTTCGATCTTCTGCAGCGTGGAAAAATAAGCGCTCAGTCCCCAGATGTAGAAAATCGGGGGCACCAGCAGCCACACGATTCCCAGGCGCGAGCGCCGGTACTTGGTAACGATGTCGAGCCAACCGGAATAGGTCCAGAACGTCGGTCGGCTAAAGCTCTCGGATAGGTGCTTGAACAACATTACAGGCCGGGCTCCAGAACGCGGATCAGTTCGGCCTGCAGGTCGGCGAGGTCCTCCACGCCAACGCTCAGGCGCACCAGGTTGTCGCCAATGCCCAACGCCGCACGCCGGTCCGCAGGGATCGATGCGTGCGTCATGACCGCCGGATGGTTGACCAGACTCTCGACGCCACCGAGCGATTCGGCAAGCGCGAACAACTCGGTGCGCTCGCAGAAGCGGGTCGCTTCTGCCAGGCCACCCTTGAGGTAGATGCTCACCATGCCGCCGAAGCCGTCCATCTGCCGCTTCGCCAATTCATGCTGCGGATGCGACTTCAGGCCGGGATAGAGCACCTTCTCCACCGCTGGATGGCCTTCCAGCCATTCCGCCAGTGCCTGCGCGTTCTCGCAATGCGCCTTCATGCGCAAATGCAGCGTCTTGAGCCCACGCAGCGCCAGGAAGCTGTCAAACGGCCCCTGCACGCTGCCGATGGCGTTCTGCAGGAAGGTCATCTTCTCGGCGATTTCGGCGTCGTCGCCGACCACGGCCATGCCGCCGACGATGTCGGAGTGGCCGTTGAGGTACTTGGTCGCCGAGTGCATCACGATGTGCGCACCCAGCTCGAGCGGGCGCTGCAGGATCGGCGAGCTGAATGTGTTGTCGACCACCACGATCAGACCGCGCTTGCGCGCGATCGCCGCAATCTGGGCGACATCGACCAGCTTCAGCAGCGGGTTGGTCGGGGTCTCGATCCAGACCATCTTCGTTTCGGGGCGGATCGCCGCCTCGAAGGCTGCCGCATCGCTCAGGTCGACCCAGCTGAAATCCAGGCCCGCCGAGCGGCGGCGGACGCGCTCGAACAGGCGATAGGTGCCGCCGTAGACGTCATCCATGGCGATGACGTGGCTGCCCGAATCGAGCAGTTCCAGGATGGTGGAGGTCGCAGCCAGGCCCGAGGCGAAGGCGAAACCGTGGCTGCCGCCTTCCAGGCCGGCGACACAGCGCTCATAGGCGAAGCGGGTCGGATTGTGGCTACGCGAGTACTCGAACCCCTGGTGCACGCCCGGGCTGGACTGCGCATAGGTCGAAGTAGCGTAGATCGGCGTCATGACCGCGCCCGTGCTCGGATCCGGCGACTGGCCGGCGTGGATCGCAAGGGTTCCCAGACCGGGCTTGCGGGCCCCGCCTCCGGATTGTCTATCGGTCATCTAATCCTTCCAGTTCCGCGACTATTGGCGGCCGCCGATTCTAGCATCGCGCCTCACCGCTCTCAGGCTCTTTCCAAGCGATTTCCACCGATGCGCTGTCCCTTTGCTGAACGGCTTCAATCCGTTCAGGATCGGCTTGGGGCGGCGGCTCGGTTTACGACTGCAGAGGCGCCGGCGGGCGGGCAAGTGACCTCCGCCAGCCAAGTCACCCTGGGCTGCCAGTCGGGTCATCTCGCGGCGGTCCCGCCTGCCGTCTTCGGCCGGCACGGCAGGCCCGATGGCAGACCGCCGACCCGCCCCCCGAGTGCGTCCGTCACTGCACGCGCCGGCGCAGGAAGTTGAGCAGGTCGATCCGCGTGATCAGGCCGAGGAACCTGTCGTGGTCGACGACGATCGCGACGTGGCCGCGGTCGAACACCGGCAGCAGCGTCTCGATCGGCGAGCTGACATCGATCTTGTCGAGCTTGCTGACCATCGCGGTGGACACCGGGTCGCGGAATCGCGCCTCATCGCCGTACACGTGCAGCAGCACGTCGCTTTCATCGACGATGCCGACGATGTTGTCGCCGTCCATCACCGGCAGCTGCGAGACGTCGTAGAGCTTCATGCGCTGGTAGGCGGTGACCAGCAGGTCGTTGGGTCCGACCACGACCGTGTCGCGCTGCGAATACGGGCGCAGGATCAGATCGCGCAGGTCGCCGCTGGATTTCCGCTCCAGGAAGCCGTTGTCGAGCATCCAGTAGTCGTTGTACATCTTCGACAGGTACTTGTTGCCCGTGTCGCAGACGAACACCAGCACCTTCTTCGGCGTGGTCTGCTCGCGGCAGTACTTCAGCGCCGCCGCCAGCAGGGTGCCGGTCGAGGAACCACCGAGGATGCCCTCCTTCTCCAGCAGCTCGCGCGCGGTCAGGAAGCTTTCCTTGTCGGTGATGGCGTAGGCCTTCTTCACCCGGGTGAAGTCTGAGATCGGCGGCAGGAAATCCTCGCCGATGCCTTCGACCATCCAGCTGGCCGACTTCTCCGAGATCGTGCCGCGGTTGATGTATTCCTCGAGGATCGAGCCGACCGGATCGGCCAGCACCAGTTCCGTGCCCGGCGACTTCGCGGCGAAGCAGCGCGATAGGCCGGTCATCGTGCCCGAGCTGCCGCAACCGAAGACGACTGCGTCGAGGCCGCCGACGTCGGCCATCTGCGCCAGGATCTCCGGGCCGGTGCCGAACTCGTGCGCGGCCGGGTTGTCCGGGTTGCCGAACTGGTTGATGAAGTACGCGCCCGGGGTTTCGCTGGCCAGGCGCTCGGCCAGGTCCTGATAGTAGTCCGGGTGGCCCTTGGCGACGTCCGAACGGGTCAGCACGACCTGCGCGCCCATCGCCTTGAGGTTGAAGATCTTCTCCCGGCTCATCTTGTCCGGGACCACCAGGATCAGCTTGTAGCCCTTCTGCTGCGCCACCAGCGCCAAGCCGATGCCGGTATTGCCGGCAGTGCCTTCGACCAGGGTGTCGCCGGGCTTGATGCGGCCGGCCTTCTCCGCCGCCTCGATCATCGACAGGCCGATGCGGTCCTTGATCGAGCCGCCGGGGTTCTGTGATTCGAGCTTGAGGAAGAGCTCGCAGACGCCGGTGTCCAGGCGCTGCGCCTTGATGATCGGCGTGGCGCCGACCAGTTCGAGTACGGATTGATGGATGGTCATGCGGGGAGTTTAAGACTCCCCGCTTTCCTTCGCACCGGGGCGGCTGCCGTTGCCAGCAGCCGCCCCGGTTCCGGGAGACGCGGATGGAGAGACCGACGAGGAAGTCGCCACCCGCGGCGAGGAAGTGGGTGAGGTCAGGAAGCTCAGTGAGGTTGAGTGTCGTACAGGCGGACCAGGCGGTCCTTCGCAGCCAGCTTTTCGCGCTTCATCTGCGCAAGCGTCATGTCATCGATAGGCAGAACGCCAAGTTCGGCGTCCATCACCTTCTTGTCGAGATCCTTGTGGCGCTGATAAAGCTGCTTGAATTCCGGGTTGCTCTTCATCAGCGCGTCGATCTCTGGCTGCGGTCGTTCTTCGAACATGTAAAGCCTCCTTCAGCGGTTTCGCGATCCCGTGGCCGGGCGGCCACGGATCATGCGGAAGGCCCCGCAAACGAAAACGCCCCGGTCGTGAGACCAGGGCGCAGCGGGGTCGTGGGGTGCATCGAAACGGGTCGGGGCCAAATCGCCTGAGTTCTGGACTGGGCCGGCTTCGCACAGGCCGACCACCATGGAGCGTGGGGCGGCTGGATCCTGCGCAAGGGCTGTTGGCGTCATCGACCTAGCTCATCGCCAAGCGGAAAACAGGCCGCTTGGGTATCCGACCCTACTCCTCCAATTTGCGGTCGGCAAGGCCTCATCCAGCCCCCATCTGGCGAGATCGCGCACCTTGTCGCAGTCAGTTTCGAAGCGGCCGCCTGGCGCCGGTCCGAGGGCGCCAAGCGGTTGATTTTCCGTTATTTGCCTGCGGGAATCTGTCGCTTTATTTCGACTGGACCACGACGTCGACCCGGTCGCCCTTGCCGCTGCGGCCGGTCGCCTTGACCTTCGCAGCCGGCACGCCGCCTGCGACCAGTGCATCGCGCACGGCGTCGGCCCGGCGCTGGGCCAGTTTGGCGTCGCTGCCGGTGGCCTCTACCTTGACTGCCGGCGACGAGGAGGCCTGCGCATAGGCAGCCACGGTCCGGACCGTGCTGTCACCGCCGCCACTCAGCGTCGCCTTGCCCGAGGCAAAGGTGTCCTTGGACAGGGCGAACACCTCGCCGCGGCTGTCGCGCTTGGCCGTGGGCAGCTTGCCGCCGGTGGTCAGCTCGGCTTCCTCGCGCGCCAGCTTGGCCTCGCGGTCGCGGGCGGCATTGAGGCGTGCGGTCTGGGCGCCGGCCACGCCCTTCAGCGCGGTCTCCACGTCCTGCAGCGACGCCGCGTCGGCTTCGCTTTGCACGCGCAGGCGCTCGGCTTCCTCGGCCTGCATCTGCGCCTGCAGGCGCAGGCGTTCGGTCTCGGCGCGGGCGCGGGCGGCGTCCTGGCGGCTGGCCTCGACCAGCAGTTCGCTGCGTTCGCGGTCGAGACGGTCGATCTCGCGCTGCATCGCATCGCTGCGGGCAATGGCTTCGGCCACCTGGACCCGGCGCTCGGCCACGTACAGGGCGGCCGCGCGCTCGCGGCTGGAGGCCTGGTTCAAGGCCTCGACCGCCTGCCGCGCCGTCAGCCGCTCGTAGGCGGCGAACGGATTGAGCTGGGGGTCGGCATCCAGCGCGGTCAGGCGCTGCGCCAGGCGGGCGGCATCGGGATTGTCGGCGGCGGCGACCGGCGCCGCGGCGAGGGCGACGAGCAGGGCCAGGCCCAGTACGGACAGACGGTTCAAGGCTGCTCTCCCTGCAGGCGCTGGCGCAACTGGGTCACTTCACTGCGGCGCTGGTTGACCTCGGCCGTGGCCAGGGCTTCGCGGCTCTTGGCCCAGGCCAGGTCGGCGTCGGCGGCCGCGGCCAGGGCGAACCTGCGCGCCGCGCCCTCGTCGCCGGAGCTCATTGCCGCCTGGGCCTGGCTCAGGCCATTGCGGGCAACCCCCAGGTCCTGTGGCGCGTACTGGTCGGCGTCGGCGCCCTCGGCCCGGGTCACCGCCTGGCGGGCGGCAGCCAGCTCGCTGGTCGGTGGCGGCAGCGAAGCGCAGGCGGAGAGTGCGGAAGCGAGAACTGCTGCCAGCAGATGGAATCGGATTTGTGCGAAGCTTGGGCGCATTGGGGAGGCCGTGCCTTGTGGTTTGATGCCCGGCCATTGTCGGAAGCCGCTGGCGAGGTTGCAACGGTACACGCCGTTGCGGTCTGGCTGTAGGTCACAAAAGGGGTTGCAGTATGGACATCGGCTATTTCCTGAAGCTGATGACGGAAAAGAATGCGTCGGACATGTTCCTGACGACTGGCGCACCGGTGTACATCAAGGTCGAAGGCCGGCTGTACCCCTTGGGCAATACCGGCCTGCCCCCGGGCATGGTCAAGAAGATCGCCTACTCGCTGATGGACGAGGGGCAGGTGCCGCTGTTCGAGCGCGATCTCGAATTGAACATGGCCCTGGCCCTGCCCGAAGCCGGTCGCTTCCGCATCAACGTGTTCAAGCAGCGCGGCGAAGTCGGCATGGTGATCCGCGCCATCCGCAGCGTGATTCCGTCGATCGAGGAACTGCAGCTGCCGCAGGTGCTCAAGGACATCATCATGGCCCCTCGCGGCCTGGTGCTGATCGTCGGCTCCACCGGCTCGGGCAAGTCGACCACGCTGGCGTCGATGATCGACTACCGCAACAGCAATATCTCGGGCCATATCCTCACCATCGAGGATCCGATCGAGTACCTGCACAAGCACAAGAAGTCGATCGTCAACCAGCGCGAAGTCGGCCTGGACACGCACGCTTTCCACAACGCGCTCAAGAACGCGATGCGCGAAGCGCCGGACGTGATCCTGATCGGCGAAATCCTCGACGCGACCACGATGGAAGCGGCGATCGCCTTTGCCGAAACCGGTCACCTGTGCCTGGCCACGCTGCACTCCAACAATGCCGACCAGACGCTCGAGCGCATCCTCAACTTCTTCCCCGAGGCCGCGCACAAGAACGTGCTGATGAACCTGGCGCTGAATCTGCGCGCGGTGGTCAGCCAGCGACTGGTGGTCGGCAGCGACGGTCGCCGCCTGCCGGCGGCGGAAGTGCTGATCAACACCCCGCACGTGCGCGACCTGATGCGCCGTGGCCAGGTGCACGAGATCAAGCCGGCGATGGAAGCCTCGCTGGAAGAAGGCATGGAATCGTTCGACCAGTGCCTGTTCCGCCTGCACAAGGAAGGCAGGATCGACATGGAAGAAGCGCTCAAGGCCGCCGACTCGCGCGAAGGCCTGTCGCTGAAGTTCCGCCTGTCGGAAGGCTCCACCGGCGAGCACGACCCCTACGCCGAGGTCTACGACGCGGTTACGCAGTAACCGCGTCACCCGTACCCGTACCCGTACCCGTAGGAGCGAGCTTGCTCGCGATAGGGCTCAGCTGCCGCTGACGCGCCCTATCGCGAGCAAGCTCGCTCCTACATTGGGTTCTGTCAGGCCGCCACTTCCTCCGGCGCATCGGGTTGCCGCTCCGGCCGTGCCGCATCGAACGCCGGCAGCGCCAGGCAGGCCTGCTCGATGCGCACGATCGTCGGATACTTCGTCAGGTCCACGCCGAAACGGCGCGCGTTGTACACCTGCGGCACCAGGCAGCAGTCGGCCAGGGTCGGCAGGTCGCCTTCGCAGAAGCGCCCGGTCGAGGGATGGTCGGCCAGCATCGCCTCCAGGGCGGTGAAGCCTTCCTCGATCCAGTGCAGCACCCAGTTGTCGCGCTCGGGCTGCGGCACGTGCCAGCTGCGGTCGAAATAGCGCAGCACGCGCAGGTTGTTGAGCGGATGGATATCGCAGGCGACCAGTTGCGACAGTGCGCGGACGCGCTGGCGGTCGCGCGCCGCGGACGGCAGCAACGGCGGCTGCGGCCAGGTCTCGTCGAGGTATTCCAGGATCGCCACCGACTGCCGCATCAGGCGATCGCCATGCTGCAGCACCGGCACCAGCCCCTGCGGATTGGCCTCGCGGAACGCCGCGGTGTGCTGTTCGCCACCCTCGCGCAACAGGTGCACGGGCACGGTGTCGTAAGCCAGGCCTTTGAGGTTCAGGCCAATGCGGACGCGATAGGCCGCGCTGGAGCGCCAGTACGAATACAGCCGCAGTTGCTCTGCCACGTCCCCTCTCCTCGCCGCGTACGGCGCTGGTCGACTTCGACGCAGCGGGATTGCCCGCTGCGCTTGCTGTTACGAATCAGCCGGCGCGCTCGATGCGCTGCTCGATCGCGCCGAACACGCTTTTGCCATCACGCGACAGCATTTCGATGCGGACCACGTCACCGAAGCTCATGAACGGCGTCAGCGGCTTGCCATGCTCGAGCGTCTCGACGGTGCGCTTCTCGGCGAAGCACGAGGCACCCAGCGAAGTGTCCTCGTTGGCGACCGTGCCGGAACCGACGATCGTGCCGGCCGAGAGCGGACGGGTCTTGGCGGCATGTGCCACCAGCTGGGCAAAACTGAACTGCATGTCCACGCCCGCCTCCGGTGCGCCGAACCACTCGCCATTGATGTGCGTGGTCAACGCCAGGTGCACCTTGCTGTCCTGCCAGGCGTCGCCGAGCTCGTCGGGCGTGACGAACACCGGGCTCAGCGCCGAACGCGGCTTGGACTGCAGGAAGCCGAACCCCTTGGCCAGCTCGTTCGGGATCAGGTTGCGCAGCGACACGTCATTGACCAGGCCGACCAGCTGGATGTGCGCGGCGGCCTGCGCCGGCGTCGCCGCCATCGGCACGTCGTCGGTCACGATCACCACTTCGGCTTCCAGGTCGATGCCATAGTCTTCGCTCGGCACGCGCACCGCATCGCGCGGGCCATAGAAGCCGGCGCTGACCGCCTGGTACATCAGCGGGTCGCTGTAGAAGCTCTCCGGCACTTCAGCGCCACGGGCGCGACGGACGCGCTCGACGTGCGGCAGGTAGGCCGAACCATCGACGAACTCGTAGGCGCGCGGCAGCGGGGCGGCCAGCGCGGCCATGTCGATGTCGAAGGCGCCATCGGCGTTGCCGGCATTGAGCGCGTCGTACAGAGCGTTCAGGCGCGGAGCGGTGTTGGACCAGTCCTCGAGCGCGCGCTGCATCGTTTCGGCGATGCCGCTGGCGCGCACGGCGCGCGACAGATCACGCGAAACCACGACCAGCGTGCCGTCACGGCCACCTTCCTTCAGGGAACCAAGCTTCATCGAAACTCCAGATTCGAGCGCGAGGGCGCATTAGTTTCAATTGTAACCGCCTCGCAACGCACGACGCGATGGCGCCACCATATTGATCGATTGTAGGAGCGAGCTTGCTCGCGATCGGGCGTCTCCGCATCGGTCGCGTCGATCGCGAGCAAGCTCGCTCCTACCCCAGGCCTTACCAGCCCCGTACGTAACGCGGCCACCAGACCAGGACATGCATCCGGGCGTGCAGGCAACAAAAAACCCGCCTTGCGGCGGGTTTCTTGTTCGATATGGCAGCCCCGGATGGATTCGAACCACCGAATGCCTGAGTCAGAGTCAGGTGCCTTACCGCTTGGCGACGGGGCTATAGGATCGATTTTAGCGCAGAAATTAGCGCTTGGAGAACTGGCTTGCGCGACGAGCCTTGTGCAGGCCGACCTTCTTACGCTCGACTTCACGGGCGTCGCGGGTCATGAAGCCGGCCTTGCGCAGCTCGGACTTCAGGGTTTCGTCGTACTCGACCAGCGCGCGCGAGATGCCCAGGCGGATCGCACCGGCCTGGCCGGTGATGCCGCCGCCGGCGACGGTGACCACGATGTCGAACTTGTCGGTCGACTGGGTCAGCTCGAGCGGCTGGCGCACGATCATGCGCGCGGTCTCGCGACCGAAGAACTCATCCAGCGGACGCTGGTTGACGGTGATGTTGCCAGCACCCTTGCGCAGGAACACGCGGGCGGTGGAGGACTTGCGGCGGCCGGTGCCGTAGTTCTGCTGGATTGCCATGTGATGTCTCTTAGATATCCAGCTGCTGCGGCTGCTGGGCGGCGTGCGGATGCTCGGAGCCCTTGTAGACCTTGAGCTTGCGGTACATGGCACGGCCGAGCGGATTCTTCGGCAGCATGCCCTTGACGGCGGTCTCGATGACGCGCTCGGGGTGGCGCTCAAGCGCCTGGGCGAGGGTCTCGGTCTTGAGGTTGCCGATGTAGCCGGTGAAGCGGTGGTACTGCTTGTCGGCGAGCTTGTTGCCGGTGACGGCAATCTTTTCGGCGTTGATCACAATGAGGTAATCACCCGTATCGACGTGCGGGGTGAAAACCGGCTTGTGCTTGCCGCGCAGGCGGCGGGCGAGCTCGGAGGCCAGGCGACCCAGGGTCTTGCCCTCGGCGTTGACCACGTACCAGTCACGCTGGACGGTCTCGTTTTTGGCGGTGAAAGTCTTCATGACGTGTCTGATAGGTGCGTTGTCGGGCTGATTCCGCAGGCAATCCGGCTGGGCCGAACCGCGGAATTTCGCCACGCGCTGTGAAAGAAGCGGAATCATAACGGGCCAGGCGGGGCCGCGCAACCCACCTGGACTGAACGCAACACCCCGGGTGCTAGCATTTCCTCGATGCCCGCCGCCGTCCCGCCCCCTGCCCCGCGCCAGCCCGACCCCCTGGTGGCATTGGCTGACCGCTGCGTGCAGTGCGGGCTGTGCCTGCCGGCCTGCCCCACTTATGGACAGGCCCGCATCGAGAGCGAGTCGCCGCGCGGACGCATCGCCCTGGCTAAGGCCTGGGCCGTGGGGACCATCGAACCGACCGCGAACGGCGAAGCCCATCTGGACCACTGCCTGGGCTGCCGCAGTTGCGAGTCGGTCTGCCCGGCGGGCGTGCAGTATGGTCAATTGCTCACGCTGGCGCGCGCAAGGCAGCGGCAACGGCGCCTGCCTGGCTGGCAACAGCGCTGCATCGAGGGTCTGGTCCGGCGGCCACGGCTGCTGGCCGGCCTGCTGGGGCTCTACCGGCAGGTCCGCCCCTGGCTGCCGGAGCGCTGGCGACGCTTGCCAGCCCCACCGGCCGTGGCCGTTCGTGCAGCCAGCTCGCAGGCGGACTCCCGCATCGCGCTGTTTGCCGGCTGCGTGGCCCGACCTTATGAGGACGGGCTGCGCAGAGGCCTGATCGACTGTTTCGCCGCGCTGGGCATCGAGATCGCCGAACCGGCCGCGCAGAACTGCTGCGGCAGCCTGCACGCGCATGCCGGTAACGAGGCTGCAGCTTCGGCATTGGCCCGGCACAACCGCGACGCCTTCGCCGGCGCGGACACGGTGCTGACACTTGCCAGCGGTTGTCACGAATCGGTGGCGCTCTCGCTCGATGGCGCGGCGCACGTGGTCGATGCCATCGAATTCCTCGCGGCGCAGATGCGCGCCCGCGGCACCTCGCTGCAGTGGCGCCGCTGCGACGAGCGCATCGCACTGCATCTGCCGTGCACACAGCGCAACGTCGTGCGCTCGGTCGCTTCGCTGCGGCAACTGCTGTCAGCCGTTCCTGGCCTGCAAGTGATCGAGCTCGATCGCGGCCTGGGCTGCTGCGGTGCTGCCGGCGTGCAGATGCTGGCCGACACCCAGCGCGCCGACGAGTTCCGCGCGCCACTGCTGGAACAGTTGCGCGAGTGCGGCGCCACCCGTCTGCTCAGCGCCAATA
The DNA here is from genome assembly GCF_057656135.1 of Lysobacter sp. Soil_N_23. Lineage (NCBI taxonomy): Bacteria > Pseudomonadati > Pseudomonadota > Gammaproteobacteria > Lysobacterales > Lysobacteraceae > Lysobacter > Lysobacter sp. Soil_N_23. The sequence goes on along the minus strand of NZ_JBDGKY010000002.1, from coordinate 1,038 downwards.
TCGGTTGTCGGCTGCATCTGGCCGCGGGTACCGGGGTGACGGTGCAGCATCCGCTCGAGTTCCTTGCAGGACTCGTCGAGGCGACGCCTTCATCGGCCCCTTCGGCCGTGTCCGGGTAAACTCCGGCGCATGGACACGACACGCGAACTCACGCAACTCGACCGTTTCCTCGCCGACACCCAGCGTGCGCTGGACACCGTGTTTGGCGCACCAGCCGCGCTGCGTGCCAACCCTTCGTCAGACGTCGCGCAGATCGAACTCGACGACGCCGAGCGCCAGCACTCGGCGGGCCTGATGCGCATCAATCATGTCGGCGAAGTCTGCGCGCAGGCGCTGTATTGCGGCCAGGCCGCAGTCGCACGCGATCCGGCGACGCGCGAGCACCTGCTCGAAGCGGCGCAGGAGGAAACCGACCATCTGGCCTGGTGCGCCGACCGGCTGCGCGAACTCGACAGTCGTCCGAGCCTGCTCAATCCGATCTGGTACGCCGGCAGCTTCGCCATTGGCGCGCTTGCCGGCCTGCGCGGGGACGGCTGGAACCTGGGCTTCGTGGTCGAGACCGAGCGCCAGGTCGAAGCCCACATCGACGAACACCTGGACTCGCTGCCGGCCGCCGACGCGCGCAGCCGCGCGATCCTGGAAGTGATGAAGGCCGACGAGGCCCGCCACGCCGACAATGCCGAGGCCGCCGGCGCACGCATCCTGCCGATGCCGGTGCCGAGCCTGATGGCGGCGGCGTCGAAGTTGATGAAGGCGGTTGCGTACCGGCTGTGACTCCGCGAGGGAGCAACGTCCATGGGTTCCCGCCTTCGCGGGAATGACGGGCATGGAGCAACGATGCTGGGTCCCCGCCTTCGCGGGGATGACGGGCATGGAGCAACGACGCTGGGTCCCCGCCTTCGCGGGGATGACGGCCTTCCTACGGATGACGGCCTTCCTACGGATGACGGTATTCCTACGGATGACGGTCTTCCAATGACGGTGGGAGCCCCTCTCCCGCTTGCGGGAGAGGGGTTGGGGTGAGGGCCACCGAAGACC